>NZ_JABURJ010000122.1 GCF_014762745.1 Kangiella sp. | reverse complement strand
GAACAGTTAATTCCTATCGATGGGGGAAGGAATTGTATGAAAAATACAGGGTTAATCCATAAAAGCTCTCCAATGACACGCTTATCTCAGATTGCAGCCGGTGTTGCTCTAGCTGTGTCAGCTGCTGGCAGTCAGGCGGTGAATTGGGACACAGAAAATTACGATGTTAGCTTTGATACCACGCTATCTGTTGGTGTCGGTGTTCGCGTTGAAGACCGTGACCGCAATTTAGTCGGTAAATCTAATCTTTATGAACTAGAAACTGGCCAGCCAATTTCTACTTTATATGGCAGTGGCACAGTACCTGCTGGCGCCTGGTCTAATAACTCCGATGACGGCAATTTAAACTTTGATCAAGGCGATTTTTTCTCGCAAGTGATTAAAGGTGTGCATGAACTGGATGTTCGCCACAAAGATGGCGATCAGGGCTTATTCGCTCGTGGCCTTTGGTACTACGACCGTATTTTGATGGATACCGAGCTTCCTTTCCGAGATTTGGACAGCTACCCAGCAGGTGGCTATGGCGGTGATCGTAATACAGCTAGAACTGAACAGGGTTATGATGCACGCATGCTGGACATGTATATCTGGAAGACTTGGGAATTCGATAACTATAACGTCATGCAGGTTCGTCTTGGTGAGCAGGTTGTTAGCTGGGGTGAAAGTACCTTTATTCAGCACAGCTTGTCGGAAGCTAACCCTGTTGATTTACGAGTTCTAAGAAATCCGGGTGCTGAGCTTAAAGAAGCCTTTATCCCAACCAGCATGATCTGGACCTCCTTCGATTTAAATGAAAGCTGGAATATGGAAGCTTTCTATCAGTTTGAGTTCGAGGAAGTGAAGTTTGATGAACCGGGTACATTTTTCTCAACCCGTGACTTCCTGGGCCTTAAGGGTTATGAGGTACATTTAGGTTTTGCTCAGTACAGCGAAGGTACGCCTGGTACGGTTGCACTGCGTGAAGCCAGTCGTTTCGCAGACGATGAAGGTCAGTTCGGTGTAAAAGTTGGCTATTTCTCTGACTCTGGAACAGAGTTGGGTTTCTATTACATGAACTACCATAACCGTCGCCCAATCATCTCGGCGAACGCTGCTAATGCTCAGGGTGTGGTAACAGGTTTCCTTGAGTATCCAGAAGATATTCAGATGTATGGCTTAAGTTTTAACACTGCGACTGACAGCGGCCTGTCTGTTGCCGGTGAGATTTCTTACCGTGTTGATGAGCCATTACAGGTAGATGACGTTGAGCTGTTATTCGCAACTCTTGAGCCAATTGGTCAAATCCCTGTCGGAACCAGTCAGGTTGCCAGCGGTGTTGGCCTAGGTGAAGAAATCTCTGGTTATCGTTTGCTGGATACCGTACAGGCGCAGATGACTATTACATCATTACTGGGTCCGGTTTTCGGCTCTGACCAGACTGCTTTCTTAATCGAAGTTGGTGCCAACCAGATTATCGACATGCCAAGCCAGGATGAACTTCGCTTTGAGTCAGAAGGTACATTCCGCACAGGCAATCCAGACCGAGCCGTTGACTACAATGGCAATGGCACAATTGAAGGTTTGTTTGCACTAGATCCATCAGGTACTTCTCCCTGTGGCTTCACTCACCCTATAACCAATCAAAGGGTACGCACTGAGTGTGAAGGCATGACTGAGAATGGTTTTGCTGATGAGTTCTCATGGGGTTACCGCATGGCTATGCGTTGGGATTACAACAATGTATTCAGTGGCTGGAATATGTCACCACGCATCGTATTCCAGCATGATGTAAGCGGTAACACGCCTGCACCTATTTCGAACTTCCTGGAAGGTCGTAAGTCATTATCAGCGGGCGTCAGTTTAAGTACCCTCAGTGCCTGGAAATGGGACTTTGCATATAACAGCTACTTCGGTGGTGGTTCTGCAAACTTGATCTCAGATAGAGATCACGTCTCTCTAGCATTAAGTTATTCGTTTTAATAAAAGGGTTGTATAAGATATGGCTAAAATGATGAATAAATGGTTATTGGCAGGTGCAGTCGTTTCGGCATTATGTTCGAGCGTAGCATCCGCTAAAGTTTCAGCAGACAAGGCTGCGCAATTAGGCGGAGATGTCTATACACCCATGGGTTCCATTCGCGCAGGCAATGAAGATGGGTCCATCCCAGCCTGGACTGGTGGGATCACAGAAGACCTGATTCCAGAGGGTTATCAGGAAGGTGATCATCATCCAGATCCATTTGCTGATGATGAAATTCAATTTACGATTGATGCATCGAACTATCAGCAATACGCTGATAATTTAACGGAAGGGCAGATTGCTTTATTCAAAGCCTACCCTGACCGTTTCAAGATGCACATCTATCCTACCCGTCGTAGTGCCTCTTATCCTCAGCACGTTCTGGACGCGATTAAAGCAAACGCTACTCGCGCTGAATTGATCCAGGAAGGTAATGGTATCAAAGGTGCTGCAATAGGTGTTCCGTTCCCGTTTCCCGAAAATGGTGTTCAGTTAATCTGGAACTCGCTTACCCGCTATCGTGGCGTTTCTGTTGAGCGCGAAGTTGGACAGGCGGCTCCATTGCCAGATGGTGGCTATGTATTGGTTAAGCTGAAGGATGAGCTTCACCATATCTACAATGAGCCAGACATGACTCCAGAAAAACTGGAAGAAGGTAATGTTTTGTTCTTATTCCGTCAAAACGTAACTGCTCCGGCACGTCTGGCAGGTACTGCATTATTGGTTCATGAAACAATGGATCAGGTTAAAGAGCCGCGCAAAGCATGGACCTATAACACAGGTCAACGTCGTGTTCGCCGTGCTCCTAACGTTGCTTACGATGCACCGGGTACTGCTTCGGATGGTCTACGTACCACTGATGACTTTGATATGTTTAATGGTGCGCCAGATCGCTATGACTGGACCATTAAGGGCAAAAAAGAGATCTATATTCCATACAACACCTATAAGTTGCATTCAGATGAAGTAACTTATGATCAAATCATCCAACCTGGCGTGATTAATTCTGACCTGGTTCGTTATGAAAAACATCGTGTATGGGTATTGGAAGCTAATTTGAAAGAAGATACGCGTCATCAATACAGTAAGCGAGTTTTCTATATTGATGAAGACAGCTGGCAGATTGCTGCTGAAGAAATGTATGACGAGCGTGGTGAGTTATGGCGTGTAGCTATGGCTTATCTAATCAATTACTACGACGTACCAACTTTATGGTCAACTCTTGAAGCATATTACGATCTACCATCAGGTCGTTACTTGGTCATCGGTCTGGATAACCAGGAAACCATGTATAACTTCAAAGTTGAGTTTAGTGATTCTCATTTCACTCCTTCAGCATTACGTCGCGCAGGCATACGCTAGTTAGACAATGCAAGCGGCCGTTTCTTCGGCCGCTTTTTTTACACTTTAATAATAACCAGAGAATACTGTTCTGTATGAAAGCAATCATTAAGTATGCATTCCCTTTGGTGCTGTTATGCAGCGGAATGTTGGTTTCCCTTGACGCGAAAGCCGAGCCTGCTTTAATCGCTGATAAAGCTGCTAAGTCATTACTATTGGACGTGGAAAAATTAGAGTCTGGCCGCCTGATAACTGTCGGTGAGCGAGGCCATATTTTAATATCGGATGATAATGGTATCGAATGGCGTCAGGTTCCAGTACCTACCCGTGAACAACTAACAGCGGTAAGTTTCCTGGATGATGAGCGTGGTATAGCGGTTGGCTTCAGCCAGACAATTCTGATGACAAATGATGGTGGTGAAAGTTGGCAATTAGCGCATCAGGAAGAATCCTTTGAGCAACCTGCGATATTTGATGTTCAATTTATAACAAGTGATTTGATAGTTGCAGTTGGTTCTTATGGTTTATACCTGGAGTCTAGCGATGGTGGTGACACCTGGGAAAACAGAGAAGTTGAAGGTTTGGCTGATTACTATGGTTATTTCAGTCACTTTTACTCGATTAAAAAAGTCAGTGATGACTACTGGGTTATGACTGGTGAGAAGTTTATTGATGGTGTTGATGAAGATGGTTTTGAAACCAGTTCAGCGTTAGCAGCCGAAACACGTGATGGTGGTGAAACCTGGCAGAAGCTGGAAACACCATACGACGGCTCCTTCTTTGGAATCCAGGTGGATGATAATGGTTACCTCTACGTCTATGGATTGAGAGGCAACCTCTACATATCTAAAGATCAGGGCCAGTCGTGGCAGGGCCAATTCCTGAGTACTGCATCAGGCTTTCATGATATGGCAATCCTCGATGAGAATCGCTGGGTGTTGGTCGGAACCGGTGGTGTTCTGGTTTATAAAACACTGACATCGACAGATATTAAGAAACGGAAAGACTTAAAAGGCCGTACAGCTGTTGTGGCGGTAGATGAAGAAACTTTAATTGTTGTGGGAGAGGGCGGCGTTGAACGCTTAAGCCTTACTCAACAGTAGTTCGCCATAGATTCGTTAAAGGTTATACAGAATGACAAAGAACAAATTAGAAACATTAGTCTCGAAAGTCTTTTTCTCCAAGCGAATGCTGTGGATTAGCTTATTTGCAGTTTTTACAGCGATCATGGCGTATTTCGTTACACAGCTTCGCGTTGATGCCAGTTTCGAAAAGAATATCCCACTTAAGCATGAATACATGCAAACCTATATCGAATATCAGGATGAGTTTGGTGGAGCAAACAGAGTGCTGGTGGCGCTCGAAGATAAAAGTGGCGACATATTTAATGAGACTTTCTTTGAAGCATTGAATGAGACAACTGGGCGCGTCTCTGGTATTGCCGGAGTTAATCAGCCACAAGTCGAATCATTATTTACACCAAATACACGTTATATTGAAGCCAGTGAGCAAGGCCTTGAAGGTGGTCCAGTTATTCCTGCACGCTTTGATGGTTCGGAACGAGCGCTTAACCAAGTACGTGAAAACATATTAAAAGCAGGTATTGTCGGTCGATTAGTTTCGAACGAGTTTGAGTCGGCGATGGTCTCAGCTCAATTGCTGTCGGAATATAATCCTACAGATGATCAGGTTACCGGCGAAAACGGTGACCAAATGGTGCAAACTGACTTTGTTCGGGTGGCCCATGATTTAGAGCAGATCCGCACCGATATTGAGGCGAAATATCCGGATGTTGAAGTGCATATTATTGGTTTCTCGAAGATGATTGGCGATGTCAGTGATGCTGCTGGTGGTGTAATCGTGTTCTTCCTGATTGCTCTTGTGATTACCGCACTGCTGGTTTACTGGTATTCACGCTCGATAAAGTTAACGCTTCTGCCGATTCTGACTTCAATTATTGCGGTAGTCTGGCAGTTAGGTCTGTTGACTGCTCTAGGCTACGGCATAGATCCAATGTCAATTCTGGTACCATTCCTGATTTTTGCCATTGGTGTCAGTCATGGCGTGCAGATGATCAACGGTGTCCAGCACAATGTTGCACACGGTATGAAAACCTACAACGCTGCCATTGCTGCTTGTGCCGCCTTGATCGTTCCCGGTGGTATTGCGCTGATCAGTGACACCGTCGGCTTCCTTACCCTGCAGCTGATTGAAATTGATATCATTCGCGAGTTGGCAATTACCGCCAGTATTGGTGTAGCAGTTTTGATTCTGACCAATCTGTTGCTATTGCCATTATTGCTTTCATACACCCACTTCTCAGACAAGTTTGTACAAGGCGTGCGTGAGCGTGAGCATGCCCGCGAAAAATGGTGGAAGAAGATTGCTGGGTTCGCTCGCAAGCCTGTTTCAACCATAGTAATCGTGGTAGGTCTTTTGTTAGGTCTTATTGGCTACTGGCAATCGCTCAATATGAAAGTCGGTGACTTACAGGCCGGGGCACCAACCTTAAGACAGGATTCGACCTATAACCTGGACAATAAGTACATTACTGATACTTACGCGATTGGCACAGATGTGATTTATGTTCTGGCTAAAACCAAGACGGATGGCTGTACCTACTATGACATCATGAATAACATTGATCAGTTCCAGTGGGAAATGAACAATGTGAAAGGAGTACAGTCCACCATCAGTTTGCCTCAGGTTGCGAAGGTCGTGAATGGGATGCTTAGTGAAGGCAACCTGAAATGGAAAATGTTGCCAAAGGATGAAGCCGTTCTGGTGCAGTCCATCAGTCGTGTCGAAACCAGCACAGGATTACTAAACTCTGACTGTAGCGTGATGCCAGTAATGATCTTCCTTGATGACCATAAAGCTGAAACTATTGAGCGACTGGTTTCAGCGGTTAAAGACTTCAGATCGAATAAAGCACATGAAGAAGTAGAGTATTTGCTGGCAACTGGACCAGTTGGTGTGATGGCCGCTACTAATGAGGCCGTTTCAGAAGCGCAAATCCCAATGATGATCTGGGTATATCTGGCTGTGACCTTGCTTTGCCTGATCAGCTTCCGCTCAGTGCGCGGTACCATCTGTGTGATATTGCCGTTAGTGGTGGTGTCTTTCCTTGCACAGGCGCTGATGACCTGGCTGCAAATTGGTCTGACGGTGGCAACTTTGCCGGTAATTGCACTGGGTGTGGGTATCGGTGTTGACTATGGTATCTACATCTTCTCCAGAATGGTTGGCTTTATCCGCTCAGGCATGAGTGTGGCAGATGCTTACTTCGAAACCTTGAAGCTCACCGGTAATGCGGTTCTGTTCACAGGCTTAACCCTGGCGATTGGTGTTAGCACCTGGTTGATGTCTGATCTACAGTTCCAGGCGGACATGGGTATCATGCTAACCTTTATGTTCCTGGTGAACATGCTGGGCGCAATTATTCTATTACCTGCGTTAGCGGCTCTTCTCTATCGCCGTTAATAAAAATAGTAAAAGCACTAACAGCGCGTACCAGTTAGAAATAATGGCATCTAAAGTGAAATTTAGGTGCCATTTTGCTTTCAAATGGCCTAGAATTGACACAATTTATTTTTGATTTTCTTCACCCAATCAAGCGGTTTTGGAAAGGATAATGGTCGGTTCAAACACTTCTTCCAAGTTGCTAAATGATGTTAAGCAACTGATCGAACAAAAAGCATCAAAACGTCAATCTGAGCTCGTCAAACAATTCGCTGAAATTATCTACAGTAGTGTCTCTGAAGATGAATTTATCGAGCGTACCCCTGAGCAAATCTATAACTCAATTTACAGCCTGTGGCAGTTCATTCAGGACTTTGATGGGACCAGTAAGCTTCGTGTGCACAACCCCTCAAATGATAAGAGTGGCTGGAAAAGCAAGCATACCATTATTGAGTTAAATCACGCGGATATGCCTTTCCTGGTGGACTCAATCCGTATGGAGCTCAACCGTCATGGCATTGATGTGCATTTACATATTCATGTGCCAATGCAGGTTATGCGTGA
Organism: Kangiella sp.; assembly: GCF_014762745.1. GTDB lineage: Bacteria > Pseudomonadota > Gammaproteobacteria > Enterobacterales > Kangiellaceae > Kangiella. The sequence continues at coordinate 77,929 of NZ_JABURJ010000122.1, read as the reverse complement.
CAAAAATGGCAAAATCAAATCGGTTAATCTGTGTGTTGACGATGAGTGCGAAAAGAGCAGTAATATCGAAACACCAATGTATCTTGAAATCGATAAGCAACTTGACGATGAGACCATTCAGCAGGTAGAAACTGATTTAAGACGCATTTTAGGCGACGTTAGAGCCACTGTTCGTGACTGGCAGCCGATGCGAGATAAGTTGGCCAGCATCATTAATGAGCTGGAATCAACGCCACCGCCATTGCGAAAAGACCGCATTGAAGAAGCGCTTGATTTCCTGCGCTGGGTTAAGGCGAACCATTTTGTATTTATGGGTTCCTTGACTTATGACCTTAAGAAATCAAAAAATGATCTGGTGTTAAAACCGGTTAAGGGAAGTGGGCTTGGTACTTTAGCAGATCCTGCGAAACAGAAAGCCTACAGCTTGTCTGAGTCACCGAAAGGTGCTCAGAAACTGGCGCTATCCAATGAGCATATTTTAGTGCTGACTAAAACCAGCACGGTTTCTTCGGTGCATCGCCCAAGCCACATTGATTACATTGGTGTGAAACGCTTTAACAAAGATGGTGAAGTGATTGGGGAATACCGCTTCTTTGGTCTCTTCACTTCTGCGGCATACAACATGGATCCGCAGTTTATCCCCGTCCTTCGTAAGAAGATCCACAATGTTCTGGCTGAATCGGGTCTAAAACAGGGTGGCCACGACTATAAGGCACTGAAAAATATTCTGGAAACCTATCCACGAGATGAGCTGTTCCAGATCCCAACCCTGAAGTTATTGAATGTGGCAATGGGTATTTTACATATTCAGGAACGCCGCCAGGTTAGAGCCTTTGTGCGCCGAGACCCATTTGGTCGTTATTTCTCGGTTCTTTGTTTTGTGCCGAGAGACACCTACAACACCAAGGTTCGTTTGCGTATGACAGAAATTCTGTCAGAAACCTTTGGTAGCAAAGGTGAAATCGAATTTAATACTCACTTCTCGGAGTCAAACCTGGTACGAACCCACTTCCGTGTTCCAGTTGAAAATGCCGAAGCGATTGAGTACGACCTGAAAAAACTTCAGGCTGATTTACAGGAAGCTGCTTTGAGCTGGGAAGATGTGTTGGTTGATACGCTCGCCCACGTTTATGAGCCTGCGGAAGCAACTAAGCTACAGAAAAAATACGCAAGCGCTTTCTCACCGGGTTACCAGAATCAACAAAGCGTTTTATCGGCGATAGCTGACATTAAACATATCGAGCGCCTCAGCGAAGAGCGTCCTTTTGATATGCTGCTCTACAAGAAGCAGATTGAAGGCGGTTTATTACGCTTTAAATTATTTAATCGCGAACAACCCATCCCATTATCAGAAGTCCTGCCTTTATTAGAGAATATGGGGCTGACGGTTATTGATGAAACTCCATATAAGATTTCGTCAGAAGCTCTTGGTACTATCTGGATCATGGATTTCAGTGTTCGCTATGACAATGAGATTGATGTTGATTCGGTTCGTGACAAATTCCAGGAAGCTTTTGCCAAAGCCTGGACTAATCAGGCAGAGAAAGACGGCTTTAACCGTCTAATCATTGCTACCGGTCTCGACTGGCGTCAAGTTGCTATGCTGCGTGCTTATGCTAAATATATGTGGCAGATTGGCTTCACCTTTAGCCAGACCTATATTGAGCAAACTCTGTCGCAATATTCTGAGATTGCCCATGGTCTGGTAGAGCTATTTGAGCTTAGATTTAATCCTCATCAGCAGTTTGACGAGCGCAAATACAATGCTCTTAAAAAGGATCTGAAGAAGAAGTTTGAGCAGGTTAGTAATCTTGATCAGGATAAAATCGTAAACAAATATCTTGAAGTCATTGACGCCACTCTGCGCACAAACTTTTATCAGAAAACTGAAGATGGTAAAGATAAAAGTTACATTTCCCTCAAGTTAAAACCAGCAATGATTACCGGCATTCCAAAACCGGTGCCTATGTTTGAAATCTTTGTTTATTCGCCTCGCGTTGAAGGCGTTCACTTGCGTGGCGGTAAAGTGGCCCGAGGTGGTTTACGCTGGTCAGATCGCCGTGAGGACTTCCGTACTGAGGTTCTGGGTCTGGTCAAGGCGCAGCAGGTTAAAAACTCGGTAATTGTTCCGGTTGGTGCTAAAGGTGGCTTTGTCTGCAAGCAGTTGCCAACTACCGGTGGGCGCGATGCTTTCTTTGCAGAAGGTGTAGAGTGTTATAAAACCTTTATTCGTGCATTGCTGGATATCACCGATAACTATGTTGCCGATAAGCTGGTTCATCCAAAAGATGTGGTGATTCATGACGAGCCAGATCCGTATTTAGTTGTAGCTGCAGATAAAGGTACAGCGACCTTCTCGGATATCGCTAATGGTATCTCGTTGGAATATGGTCACTGGTTAGGCGATGCCTTCGCCTCTGGTGGTAGTAATGGTTACGACCATAAAGCCATGGGCATTACAGCAAAAGGTGCCTGGGAGTCGGTTAAACGTCACTTCCGTGAAATGGGCATCGACTGTCAGAATGAAGATTTTACGGTCGTGGGTTGCGGCGATATGTCGGGCGACGTATTTGGTAACGGCATGCTGCTTTCCAAGCACATTCGCTTACAGGTTGCTTTCAACCACATGCATATTTTTGTCGATCCTAACCCTGATGCGGCCGCCTCTTACAAAGAGCGCGAACGTCTGTTTAAGTTGCCGCGTTCAGGCTGGAATGACTACAACGCCTCCTTAATTTCAAAAGGTGGTGGGGTTTTTGAACGTAGTGCTAAATCTATTGCCTTGACGCCTGAAATCCAGCAGATGCTGGGTGTTAAGGCCAAGTCCTTATCACCCAACGAATTTATCAATGCTGCCTTGAAAATGAAGGTGGATCTATTCTGGAACGGTGGTATCGGAACTTACGTTAAATCGTCGAAAGAAACTCATGCCGACGTGGGCGACCGTGCAAATGACGGGGTTCGCGTCAACGGTAAAGAAATGAATGCGCGTGTCATAGGCGAGGGTGGCAATCTTGGTTGTACTCAGCTGGGTCGTATTGAGTATATGCTCAATGGTGGTCGTGCCAATACTGACTTTATTGATAATGCCGGTGGTGTGAACTGCTCAGATAATGAGGTCAACATTAAGATTCTGCTTAATGGCGTCATGGCTGAGCATAATATGACTGAAAAACAGCGTAATACACTGTTAGCCAAGATGACTGATGAAGTCTCGCAGATTGTTATTGAAGATAACTATCGTCAAATACAGTCAATCAGCATCACTGAGTCGCGTGCACCGAGCATGGTTAAAGAGCATATGCGCTTTATTCATGGCCTGGAGAAAGATGTACAGCTTGATCGAGAGCTTGAGTATTTGCCAACTGACGAAGAAATGTTGGAGCGCGAGTCGAAAGGGCAGGGCTTGACCCGCGCGGAGCTATCGGTATTGCTTGCTTATGGCAAGATGCAACTGAAGGACTCATTACGAATTCCTGAAGTGACCGACGAGAAATATTTTGAGCGTTACCTGGTGGAATACTTCCCCAAACCTTTGCGCGCCAAGTATGCGGAAGTGATGGCGAAGCATCCGCTACGCGACGAAATTATTGCCATGAGCGTAGCTAATGAAATGGTCAACCTAATGGGAACCAACTTCGCTTTTCGTGTGATTGATGAGGTTGGCGCTAACATTGGTGAGGTAGCTCAGTGTTATGCCATGGCCAAAGAAACTTTTGGTATGCAGGGGCTGTGGGAAAGCATCGAGGCGCTTGATAATAAAGTCCCGGCCAATGTTCAGATTCAGATGATGTTCCAGGCGCGTCGCATTGTGCGTCGTGCTACTCGCTGGTTTGTGCGTAACCGTCGCAAGGATCAGACTATCGCGGAAGTGGTCAACTATTTCCGTGATGGCGTGGTTGAGTTACAACGCAATGTGCATAAGACACTGGAATCTAAAGAAGCACAAGGCATCGAAAAAGAAGCACAGCAGTTGATAGCGCAAGGTGTTCCAGAGAAGCTGGCACGCCAGGTTTCTCTATTGAGCACTATGTTCTCGGCTATGGATATTATTGAAATGGCTAAGCAACATGACTTGCCAATTCTGTTGGTTGCTGAGGTTTACTACAAACTGGGCGCTGAAATTAATTTGCACTGGTTCCTGACGCAAATTATTGCCCAGCCAGTTCTCAACCACTGGCAGGCCTTTGCCCGTGCCGCTTTCCGAGAAGAGCTGGACTATCAGCAGCGTAATTTGATCGAGGCGGTGTTGCCTTTGACCAATAAATATAAGACGGCTGATACGCGTATTAAGCACTTCTTGGCCGACCATGATGACCTCTTGTCACGCTGGCAAGAAATGGTTGCTGACTTTAGGCAAACCAGTACTCATGAGTTCTCCAAGTTCTCAGTGGCACTGCGTGAGTTGCAGATTCTGGTGCAGCGAAGTCATCGCTTGATTGGTTAAGTGACACAATAGATACCCAGCCTGGCTGGGTATTTTTTTAGCTGAAATAGGAGGTTTGTTCTTATTTCAATAGCTTAAGAAGCACATTGCCATAATTCGCCATAATTCATTCATAAGGCTTTCAGAATTGGGTGCTGTAATGGAATCGTCAAATAAACAAAGAGGAAAAAGCCATGTGTACATTAGTATTATCAGAAGAGCTTAAAGAACCGGCCCGATTTGCAAAGGAATTTGAGGCCTTTTGGAATTATCAGTCAAAAGATAAAGAAACCTACACTAAGCAGGAACCTATCGATCAACAGCAGATTGATGAAGAATTGAAGCAGGAAGCTGAACTGGATGATAGTTTAGTGATTGCCGAGAGGCGTCAGGATAGAAGTTTTCTGGAGATGGTCAAACATCAGCACCAGCCATAAGGTTGTCCTTTGGCCAGTGCTGAGTTTTATTGGTTATTGCAGTCTTGCTGCGGCATCAAGGCGAATGGTTGAGCCATTAAGGTATTGATTCTCAACCACTTGCTGAACTGTTAAAGCAAACTCAGAAGGCTTACCAAAGCGAGATGGGTTAGGAATGCCCGCTGCTATCTGCTCGCAGATTTCAGGAGTAATCTTTTCCATCATCGGGGTTTCAAATACACCTGGTGCGATAGCCATAACTCGAACATTGATACGGGCAAACTCACGCGCCAGAGGAAGAATCATTCCAACGATTGCAGATTTTGTTGCTGAATAGGCGGTCTGTCCAATCTGACCTTCATAAGCTGCAATTGATGCAGTGTGGATAATCACACCGCGTTCACCATCTACCGGCTCATTATTCTGCATGTGGCGCGAGGCAGCGCGAGTCAGCAGGAAAGTTCCGACCAAATTGATATTGACTACATTCTGGAAGTATTCCGCAGGCATCGGGCCCTTTTTGCTGTGAATAAGTCCAGCGCCTAACACCCCAGCACAACCTACCGCAAGATTGATACCGCCCATAAACTCGGCAGCTTTGTCGGCAGCTGTTTCGACATCATTTTCATTGCTGATGTCAGTTTTGATAAACATCGCATTATTACCCAGTTCCTGAGCGGCTTTTTGTCCTTGTTCTTCATTGATATCCAACAAAACGACCTTACCGCCGTTATCAATAATATTTTTAGCAGTGGCAAAGCCTAAACCAGAAGCTCCGCCACTAATAATGGCTTTCGATTGATTGAGTTGCATAGTGTTATCTCGTGATCAAAAAGGGGCATTGTAGCAACAGTCAGCCTGAGTGCCAATCTGGCAGCCAGGCGACAGTCGTAATAGAGATTCAGGAGTAGAGTTTGGGTAGGCCTTGCTGTTGGTCATTAGTTGCAGGCTTGGGTAAATGTTGCAGGGTATCTGCCAACGGCTGTCCTCGCCACGGTTGCTCCCGCTCAGGTGAATAAAGCGCTGCCTGTAATAAATCCAGCTGCTGTTGCAATGAATCATTTTCAACCATCTGTTTAAGCTGATTCAGATTTTTTATGTGGCTTAAATGTGATTGATTGCGGCACCATTGCAATAATAACTGTTGAGCCTGTTTGGCATTATTGTTTTTGCAGGCAGCTGCAACCTCGGCAAGACTGGCTTTAAAGTGTTGCTCGGTTTGACTCATCACAGGGGCTTGCTGGTTTGAATCATTGGCAATTGGTTTCGGCTTAGTAAAGCGCCACAGGAGCAAGGTTAATAACCATAGAGCGGCCAGTACGATACTGATGACTTGCCAGAGGTTCAGGTTATCTTGTTGCGTTTGGCTGCTAGTGGAAGAGGCTCCTGTGTCTACAGCGTTTGGATCATCATTGATTTTATTGGATACCACTGGTTGGCTGGATGCCGACTGTCCCGTACGTGGCTGGGGCACCACATTGATTGTCATGGCAGGTAGCACTGCATAATCCTGCTTATCAGTCACCGTATTCCACCAGGGAATGCGCAACTCAGGTATTGTCACCTCACCAGCCTGACTCGGCACAATTGCCAGCTTTTCAATATGATGGCTGGTCACGCCAAGACGATTAATCAGTTGCTGATATTCAGGGGTATCACGATAGATTTTCACCCCATCGACTTCCGGAAAAGTTATGTTGGGTAACTGAGTTTGCAAAAGCCCCGTGCCCTTAATTTTGAATTCTAGTGTTGCAGGTGTACCAACTTCAAAGGTTTGATTGTCAGGTAACCAACTTGCTTCAAGCTTGAGGTTTGTTGCCGGTAGCCAGGGCTCTTCAGCTGATGCAGGTTTGGGTTTAACCTTTACTTTATATTCAGGAGTGCTCAAAGAGATAGGTTTTGTCCGGCTTAATCCCCAGGGGTTAGATGATTGACTGTCATCGAGAACTGTTGCGGTGTAGGTCATAGGCTCAATCAACAGCTCACCGCTTTGTTGAGGAAATATTGCGAACTGGCGTTCAACCACTCTATAGCTAGTATTACCCTGTACCATTTCAAAGGTACGATCATCACCAAGTTGCTCCAGCACCGCTCCTGTTGCTTTTGGCAGAGTCAGACTTTCGTGGCGAGTTACGACGGAGCGATAGATTCTGACAGTTAGAATTAACTGTTGTTGAACATAAGCCTCTTCAAGATTTAGCGCTGCGCGCAACTTAACTTTGGCTGGACTGTTATCATCTTTAAGCTCATCGATTGCGGGCAACACTCTAATAGTGAAGGATTCTGCGCTTTCGTTAGCAAACTTTCTGGCCGGAACGGTATAGATGCCAGCCTGTCTGGCCAGAAGCTTCACTTCCCAGCCCATTTCACTATGAAACTGGCCATTGATCATAGTGCTGTTGTTAAATTGCTGGAGGCTGAGTCGCTCAAGCTCCTCGGGTAAAAAGTCTAGTGATAGGGCGCTGGCAAGTGTCGATGGATTCTCGACCACTATTTTCAAGCGAAAGGTTTCATTTTCGCGGATCTCGCCGCGATCCAGAAAGTACTGAACCTTAGCTTCCAGTGTCTGGGCAAATAAAAGCCCAACGACCAGTAAGAAGAACATGAATGTTTTGCTAACTATTTGCATCGTACATAAACCTGTTCAGATATGGGTCTACCATGTTTCATCAACGTGCTGCTTATGGCCACGCTTGCGATATTCCTGATACATTTTGCGTCTTAATAAACCACCAGGATCATCGGGAAGACGTTTCAACCATTGCTCCAGTTCCTGATCCTTCTCTTCCTCTTTAAACTGCTGCTGCAATTCTTCTTCAGTTAATTCTGGTTTTTGTTGCTGTTGCTCGCTGGACTCCTGCTGCTGATCGCTGTTTTCATCACTTTGCGAATTGTCATCCTGCTGTTGCTCCTGTTGTTGATCATTCTGCTCCTGTTCTGACTCGGAAGACTCATCCTGCTGTTGGTTTTGTTCTTGCTCCTGTTGCTGCTGCTTTAGCAGCTCTTCAACAATTTTTTTATTATGCAGGGCGTCCTGATGATCGGGATTTATCTCTAAAGCCTGGTTATAGCTTTTAATGGCAGCTTCCAGATCTCCAGCGAGAGCTTGAGCATTAGCTTTGTTGTATGCTTGATCTGCTGGCGATATCCGCTGGCCATCGGCGAAATAATCTTCTGCCACCTTGTAGTCTCCATTGCGATAAGCTGCAACAGCTTTCCACTGTGGATCTTCAAAGGTTTTGTAGGCTTCATCGTACTGCTCATCATTAAGCAACTTTTTGGCCTGCTGATCTTTGTTCAGGAAAATCTTTTCAAGTGGGTTGGCAGTAGCCTGAGGGCTAGCGACCACTCCAAATGCTATGACAAAAACAACAGCAAACATGGAGCGATGTTTAAATCCAAGCAGCAAAATAGGGAGCGTTAAAAACAATAGCCAGAAGCCAGCATCTTCCCAGCTGTCAGCCATAATATCCTGCTTCTCAAGCTTTTCTTCAAGGCTTAGTGCCTGTCTTTGCAGTAGTAGCTCAATATCCTGATTACCAGCAGTCATAGGTGTCAGGGTGGCGCCGATATCATCTGCAAAGTTTGCCAGTTCATCGTAATTGAGTTTGGGAATGACAATATTGCCATTGGTGTCTTTTACAAAGCCTGAGCCATTCGACATTGGGATTGGCGCGCCTTCTGCGGTGCCTATGGCAAGAATATTGAGTTCATAAGGTACCTTACTGATTAGGCTGCCAATTTTGTCGAGCTCCTGTTCTTTGGCACCATCGGTTATCCAGATAATATCACCTTCACCAGCCGCGCCATTGTCTAACAGCTCAATCGCCTTTTCGATACCTTTACTCGGTATGCTGCCAACTAATGGCATTAAATTAGTTGAAAGTACATCCACCATGTTATCGATTGTATCGGTATCGCTGGTCAAAGGACTCAATACAAAGCCATCACCGGCATAGACCACAAAACCGGTTTGACCATCCTGGATGTTTTTTAAGATATCGGTCAGCTTAAATTTGGCCCGGGCCAGTCGACTTGGCTTAACATCTTGTGCGTCCATTGATGTGGACAAATCGAGGACAATCACACGTGAAGCCAAATTTGAAAAAACCGGTTGCGGTAGCTTTTTCCAGCTTGGGCCTGATAGCGCCATGACTAACAGTATCCATAAAATTAGCAGTAGATTTTTTTGCCATTTAATACTTTTGCCCAGTTGTGAATTGGGCATCATCCAGCCCAGAAGATGCTGGTCTATCAGTTTGGCCCAACCACTGGCTTGTTGGCCTTTAGTTCTGTATAGCCACCACAAAATAAAAACGGGTAACAGTAAAAGCCAGGCCCAGGGGCGGATAAAATGAAGCTGTGTAATATCAGGAAGAAAATCAAACATGAGATTCCTCCGGTGTTACGCTTGCTGCCTGTTGCTTGGTATTGTGAGCAGTACTCATTCGCCAGCTGATAATGGTTCTAATTAAAATTGATAACAAGGAAATCAGTAATGCCAAAGCCAACGGTATATAGAATAAGGCTTTAATTGGACGGTAGCTTTGGTAATCATCCTCGACTGGCTCCAGCTCATCGATAATCTGATAGATCTGTTCCATTTCCCTGGTGTCACGTGCGCGAAAATATCGGCCACCGGTTTTCTCCGCTACTGCAATTAAGGTTTCCTCATCCAGCTCTAGCGATGGGTTAATGCGGCGATTGCCAAAGAAGCGGTTTTTAACAATCATTTCGTCGGCACCAACACCAATGGTGTAGATGGTAATTCCGGCGTGCTCGGCAAGCTCTGCTGCCTGCAACGGATTAAGCACGCCGGTATTGTTCTGGCCATCGGTTAATAATATGAGCACACGGTTATCAGCGTTGCGCTCACGCAGGCGCTTAACGGCCAGGCCAATACCATCACCGATTGCGGTGCGCGAAGAGCCGGCCAGACCGATGCTGGTTTCGTCGAGCATGATCTGAACCGTTTCTAAATCAAAGGTTAATGGGGTTTGCAGATAAGCCTGTTCACCAAACAGGATCAGGCCAATGCGATCACCTTTACGGCGAGCAATAAAGTCGGTGAGCAATGCTTTTACTGCAACCAGCCGATCCACTTCTTTGTTATCAATCACCATGTCCGGCATTTCCATTGAGCCGGAAATATCAATGCTTAACATCAAATCCCGCCCCGTTGCCGGTAACTCCATAGTGTTGCCAACCCATTGTGGACGCGACAGGGCCGTGATGATTAAGGCCCAGATTAAAAAAGTTAGCCAGGGGAAGCGTTTGCTGGACTTGCCTTCCTGTTCCTGAATACTGCGCCAGTATAAAAACAGGGGAGCACGTAAAGCCTGTTGCTGTCGCTTACGCTCGGCAAGCCACCACACCAGTAAAGGTAATGGTAATAGAAGCCAAACCCAGGGCCAGACAAACTCAAACATTGGCTGTTCCTCCCTGTTTTGCAACACTCAGCGACTCAGTAAAAGCAGGTAACTGTTTCAACTCGGGCAATTGCTCCAACCATGAACGGGCTTCTGCCAAAAACTGTGCTCTATGGCTTACATCAATGGAGTCCGGATTGCGATAAACACCTTCTTCCAGCAACTGCAGGCTTTGTTGGCTCCAGATATTGCTACCGGTCTGATAAAGCAGAATTACCCAGTGTTTATTGTCCATAACCGCTACCTGCGATTTTGGGAAATAGCACAAGCTGGCGCGGCGCATAATGTTGTGAGTTTGCATCAGCCAGTCACTTTGACCTTCCTGTTTGATATGCTCGAGCTCAATCAGAGCGTAGCGCGCAAATCGTTTGCGTCTTTGCTTGAGAATGGCTTTAGCGATCAAAAGGACTATGACTGCAACCAAGATTGCGATGACGACCCACCAGCCAATGGCGAGTGGCCACCAGCTGACCCCATCGGGAAGATGGATATCGCGTAACTGTTCCAGTAATTGAGTCTGTTGTGGGTTTGCCATAAGAATTCAGTCTATGTCCTTTTTCCGGAAATGGAACGGTTGCGATAGGGGTTGATGGCAAAGTCACTTAGCTCTTGTGCGGTACTATATTCAACAAAGCTGCACTGAGCTTCCTGAAAGAAGGCCTGTGTTTTAACCAGCTTGTCATGGAACATTTCCTGGTAACGGGTTTTAAAGCCTGGTCGGGCAGAATTTAAAGCTACTGTTTTATCACCATCACTCACAATGAACTCTCCAGCTACCGGAATTGACTGCTCCAATGGGTCGGTAATCATAACTGCATGAATATCATTATGTTGCGCTAAGTGAATCAGATCCTGCTTGCAGGATTGCGACAGGTTAGTGAAGTCGCTGAAAATATAAATCAGGCTACCGCCTTTTACCAAATGACGTAACCGTGACAAGGCATCACAGAGCGCATTGCTATTGATGGTAAAAGCCTGTTGCTGACGATAAATCGACTCTAACCGATGGTTATGGAGTTCCAGCATGTGTTGCAGCAGGCGCAGACCATTCTGACGACGATTGGACGGTTTCAGTTCAACATGATCGGTTGCGGTACTAAAAAGGGCGCCCACACGATTGCCTGAGTTATGCGCAGTCCAGAATACTCGAGCAGCCTGCAAACAGGCCAACGTTGACTTGAAGCGTTTTTTCGAACCGAAGAACATGGAGTCCTGCAAGTCGAGTAGCAGGAAAACAGGTCTTTCCCTTTCTTCCTGAAATATCTTGGTATGCACTTCACCGGTACGAGCCGTTACTTTCCAGTCAATCGTTCGGATATCATCACCGGGTTGATACTGGCGTACCTCAGAAAATTCCATGCCCCGGCCCTTATAAGGGGACAGATGCCCACCGACCAGGTGTGCCTTGGATTTTTTATTGGGCAACGGAATCGTATCGCGTGCCCAATACTGGCAGGCAATCAGCTGCTCTAAACTCAGTTCAATAGAGTTTGAGCCGACTTGTTTGGAGCTAATGGTTTTTTGTGTCATCAATGGTTCAGCAGTTTAGGCATTAAGGTGTTGGAACTTGTTTGATGAGCTCATCAATAATGGCATCTGCCGTAACACCCTCCGCCTCGGCCTGATAACTTAAGATAATGCGGTGACGCAGGATATCAAACAGCACTGTCTGCACATCCCCCGGTGTAACGTAATCACGATTGTTGAGCCAGGCGTTGGCGCGGGCACAGCGATCAAGAGCGATGGTGGCACGCGGACTGGCGCCATATTCAATATAGTTTGCCAAAGAGCCGCCAAGTTTTTCTGGCTGACGGGTGCTGATAATAAGCTGTACCAGGTATTCTTCAATTTCCGGGGTCATATAAGTGGAAAGCACTTCTTTGCGCGCTTCGAACAGATCCTGCTGACTGAGCGGTTTTGCCGGAGTTGACTCGCCCGTTAAGGCTTCCTGCCGATTAAGTGCCAAAATCTCGGCTTCGGCTTCGGCTTCTGGATAATCAACGATAACCTGCATCAGGAAACGATCCAGCTGTGCTTCTGGAAGTGGGTAGGTGCCTTCCTGTTCAATCGGATTCTGGGTGGCCATGACCAGGAAGAGTTGTGGTAATTGGAAGCTTTGGCTGCCGACCGTGATCTGACGTTCAGCCATGGCCTCTAATAGCGCTGACTGAACCTTGGCTGGTGCACGGTTAATTTCGTCGGCCAGAATCATGTTATGGAACAATGGGCCTTTCTGGAAATGGAAACTGCCATCCTGTGGGCGGTAAATTTCGGTACCAGTTAAATCTGCCGGTAATAAATCCGGGGTAAACTGAATGCGGTGAAAGTTACCTTCTACGGCAGTTGATAATTCTTTGATGGCTCGCGTTTTCGCAAGACCCGGTGCGCCTTCAACCAGTAAGTGACCATCGGCAAGCAGGGCGATCAACATTTTATGCACCAGCTCGTGCTGGCCAATAATTCGTGACTTAAGGAATTGTTCTAATTCAATAAATTGTTGTTTGATACTCATGTTATGGGGTATCCAGTTGTGGTAATGCTTTGTAAGCCGAATTGAGTAATAGTTCAATGTAGTAAAAAAGCTTCCTGAGTTGTATCAAAAAACACTTTAAAAATGCAACTAATTGTTTCTTTGCAGAAATTCTGGGGCTGGAGGTAGGTTGCATCGAACTGGCAACATTCAAACGTTCGTTTGAAAACTTGGGCTGTTCAGGTACAATCGGGTGAATATTCTTTTAATGACTCTTTTTTCAGGAGACAGGCATGAGTGAAACAGCAGCAGGTAAAAGAGCGCGGGCGAAACAGGATCGAGTCGCCATCGTTTCAGGCTTGAGAACACCGTTTGCTAAACAGGCAACTCATTTCCGTGGCATCAATGCCATTGAACTGGGCAAGATGGTGGTTAACGAATTAATGGTACGCAGCGAACTTGATCCTAAGTTGATTGAACGCGTCATTTTTGGTCAGGTTGTGATTTTGCCAGAAGCGCCTAACATTGCACGCGAAATTGTGCTGGGCACGCCCATGAATGTACACACCGATGCCTATTCAATCTCGCGCGCCTGCGCCACAAGCTTTCAGACCGTTGCCAGCCTGGCAGATTCTATTGCTTTGGGCGATGTATCGATAGGCATTGCCGGTGGTGCAGACTCTTCTTCAGTGGTGCCGATTGGTGTGAGTCGTAAGTTACAGTTAGCACTGGTCGATCTGCAAAAAGCAAAAACGCTTGGCCAGAAACTCTCCATTATAAAAGGCCTGCGCTTTAAAGATTTATTACCTGTTCCGCCTGCCATTAAGGAATATTCGACCGGTATGACAATGGGTGAGAATGCTGAACAAATGGCTCGTGATCGTGGTATTACACGTGAAGAGCAGGATGCGCTGGCTCACCGCTCACATACTCTGGCGGCGCAAGCCTGGGAAGAGGGGAAGCTGGATGATGAAGTATTGACTGCTTATGTCGAGCCCTACACCAAAGAGCCGCTGCATCGTGACAATATAGTTCGTTTCGACTCAACGATTGAGGGTTACGCCAAATTGCGTCCGGCCTTTGACCGTAAGTACGGTACTTTGACAGCAGCCAACTCAACGCCATTGAGTGATGGTGCCTCAGCAGTTCTGATGATGAAAGAGTCACAGGCCAAAGCATTGGGCTATGAGCCGCTTGGCTATATTAAGAGTTACGCTTTTGCTGCAATCGAAGCAACCCATGACATGTTGATGGGGCCGTCCTATGCAACACCGATGGCGCTAAAGAAAGCCAAAATGCAGCTTAAGGATTTAGACCTGATCGACATGCATGAAGCTTTCGCGGCACAGACCATTTCCAATATTCAGGCTTTTGGTTCCACCGAATTCGCCAAAGAAAAGCTCGGTCAACGCACCAAGATTGGTGATATTGATATGGATAAATTCAATGTGCTCGGCGGTTCGCTGGCTTATGGCCATCCATTTGCCGCAACCGGTACACGTATGATCACGCAAACATTAAGAGAGCTGAAACGCCGTGGTGGTGGGGTTGGTTTGACGACTGCCTGTGCCGCTGGTGGTCTGGGCGCAGCAATGATTCTGGAGGTTGAATAATGTCTGAGTCAATTTTTGAACTTAACATACAAGATGATGGCATCGCAGTCATCACCATTGACCTGCCAGGGGAAGCGCAGAATGTGTTAAAACCTGAATTTGGTGAGCAGGTAGGACAAATTCTGGAAAAGCTGGGTGATGATATCAGCGTCAAAGGTGTCATTATTCGCAGTGGCAAAGAAGGCAGCTTTATTGCCGGTGCTGATATTACCGTGCTGAAAAGTGTTGATACCGCCGAAGAAGCAGAAGAAATTGCTAAAACTGGTCAGCGTCTTTTCAATCAGTTGGAAAAATTTAAGGTGCCAGTGGTGGCTGCAATAGATGGAGCCTGTCTGGGTGGTGGTCTTGAACTGGCATTAGCCTGTCATGGCCGTGTCGTGAGCGATAGTCCAAAATCAAAACTGGGATTACCGGAAGTACAGTTAGGGTTACTGCCGGGTAGCGGTGGAACACAGCGTTTGCCTCGCCTGGTTGGCATTCCATCAGCGCTAGATATGATGCTGACTGGCAAACAACTTTTTCCGAAGCAGGCTAAAAAGTTAGGGCTGGTTGATGAGATTGTGCCTGCGGCCAATTTGATGAAAGCGGCAACCAGGCGATTGCATGACTTGCGTAAAGATCGTTCCAGGAAAAAGCCGTGGACTTATTATTTGTCACTGGTTGGTATCAAGGAATTATTACTGGAAGCGAACCCTTTGGGCCGCAATCTGGTATTTAATCAGGCACGTAAAACTGTCGACAGCAAAACCAAGGGTAACTATCCTGCGCCGCACAAAATTATTGAGTGTGTGGAAAAAGGTTACAGCCAGGGTTTCGATGCCGGTCTTGCGGTAGAAGCCAAAAACTTTGGCCAGCTGGTAGTAACGCCAGAGGCAAAAGCATTAATAAGCATTTTCTTTGCCACAACTGAGCTGAAAAAAGATAAAGGCGTTGAAGGTGACGTTGAGGCGGTGAAAGTGGATAAAGTGGGCGTATTGGGCGGAGGCCTGATGGGCTCGGGGATTGCTTATGTGTCAGTGGACAAAGCAGGCAAGCAGGTTCGTGTTAAGGACGTTAGCGCAAAAGGCGTTAACGGTGCGCTCAATTACAGCTGGAAAATTATCAGCAAGAAAATGAAGCGCCGCATTATTTCTCCCAGTGATGCACGGAATACCATGTCTTTCTTGACTGGTTCAACGGATTACCAAGGATTCAAAGATTGCGACATGGTCATTGAGGCAGTGTTTGAAGATTTGGATCTGAAGCATCAGATGGTCAAAGATGTTGAGGAGAACTGCTCAGAGAAAACCATCTTTGCCACCAATACCTCTTCGATCCCAATCAGTAAAATTGCTGACGGTGCTAAGCGTCCTGAGCAGGTAGTGGGCTTACATTACTTCTCACCAGTCGAAAAAATGCCGTTGCTTGAAATCATTAAAACCGACAAGACCGCAGACTGGGTTATTGCAAGCTGCGTTGCTTTAGGCAAACAGCAGGGCAAAACACCTATCGTGGTGAATGATGGCGCAGGCTTTTATGTCAATCGTATCTTGGCGCCCTATGTTAATGAGGCTGGAATTTTGCTCAGTGAAGGCGTGGCCATTGAAACTTTGGATAAAGCTATGGTTAAAGCAGGCTTCCCGGTAGGGCCTATTACACTGCTTGATGAGGTAGGTATTGATGTTGCGACCAAAGTTGCACCAATCCTTCAGGATGCCTTTGGCGAGCGCATGGAGCCGCCTAAAACCTTTAGTAAATTGTTGGATGATGATCGTAAAGGGCGTAAGAATAATCGAGGTTTCTACCAATATCCAACCAAGGGTAAGAAGAAGCAAGTAGATGAAACTGTGTATAAGGTTCTTGGCGTTGAGCCAGGAAAAGAAGTTAGCTCAGCTGAGATTGCTGAACGAGGCATCTTGCTGATGGCCAATGAGGCTGCTCGCTGCTTGGATGAGGGTATTATTCGAAGTGCTAGAGATGGTGATGTAGGAGCCATCTTTGGGATTGGCTTCCCACCGTTTCATGGTGGGCCATTCCGCTACATGGACAAGCGCGGCATTGCAACCATTGTCGATCGTTTGGAGCACTATCAGGAATTATATGGAGAGCGCTTTAAGCCAGCAGATGTCCTGGTCAAGATGAAGCAAAATCAGGAAAGCTTTTATTCATAGATAGTCCTTGATTAAAACAGTATAAACAAAGAAGCCAAGCATCATGCTCGGCTTCTTTGTTTCTGGAAAAACTCTAAATAAAAACCGAAGTAAAAAGAAAATAAAAGGCGACCGAGGCCGCCTTGAAAAACTACAGGGAGGAGTTGTTACTCAAAGATTTTCTTTAACAAGGGTTTGGAAGCTATAGTCAGGGCCAATGCAACAAACAACTCTTTGTTTTCAGCAAAAAGCTGAGCAAAGTATGGTGTGTCTGCCAAAAACTTGATACCTGCTAAAGCAGCTACAATAACAAGTATATATTTCATGTTAATTTCCTACGCATATGGTTTGTTTACATCGTATGGTGTGTATTTTAGGGAATTATCAGAAATGATCTGTGTGCTGATTCTCACTGAGTCGGGAGCTTGTGTGAAACAGTTTGCAAAAAACGTCAGAAATCTTTACAGGCTTATAACTGCTAGGAATATGAGGGGAAGCCAGGGAGCCAAAAGCCCTTATGGCTGATGGCTCAAATAGATTAAGGGACTAAGGTGTGAAACGTAACTGAAGCCCCGAAGTTGGCCCTGTTGCTTCTTCTGAGACCGAAAGCCCGATAGACCATAACTTTGAGAAGTAATAGCGAGTTTCAAAGCCATATACCGAATCACTATCGTCCTCATGGTTGACTTCATCAACATAAGGTGAGAAGTCTACATCACGATATCCGGCGAAAACAGTATATTCCCAATTAGCTGAAAAACGACTGCGGATACCAATATTAGCTAGATAGCCATCTTCGTCATTACCGTAAACTGAGCCGTTAAAAATATCTTCAGCATCTTGCTTCAAATAACCTACCTCAGCAAAGAAGTCGGTGCTGCGGCCCATTGGGGTATGCCAGCCAAAGGCTAAAGAGTATTCTTTGGCAGTTACATCACCTTTTTGCCCAGCCGCCCAGACATCAGCAGATTGTTCTTGAATGATGTAGCGCAAGTATGTGGATTCATTAAAACTGCCAACCATGTCTATTTTATAGCCAGTCTTATCGCTTGTGGCTTCGCCTCCGCTATGCACATAAGCTATTTGCCAATAATCGTAGCTCAGTTTATCGCTAGCTTGCGCGGCTAAGCCAAGAGCACTCATCAATGCTAAGAATAAAGCTTTTTTCATCGTTATCATTCCATATCTATAAAATTTCATTGGTCATCATACTATAACCAAATCCGGATGAGAAAATAAAAAGCCACTTAAAAGTAAGTGGCTTTTGGGGTTTAGCGATATTGCCTAGAAGCTATAACGGAAGTTGACACCGATATGCTCATCAAGCTCGTCATCATTACCGAACTCAAGGGCAACTGACATGTTGCGATCAAAGTGGTAACGACCTTCAACAGTAATGTCTGTTGAGTCTAATACATCGGATTGAGTGACATAAGCACCGACCTCAAGGTCATTGGTAAACATGCTTCTGAAACCGGCCATGATGTTATAACCGTTATCATCAAAACCGAAGTCAGCATCAACATCTTCATAACCTAACTCAGCAACAAAGTCAGTATTATTGGTTAGTTCCATATTGAAACCAGCGTTGATACGCAAAATACTAACGTCGAAACCACCGTTTTCCAGGTCGCTGTAATCAATCTTGCCGTAGATGTTGTCGGTGAAGCTTTTTGAAAACTCAAAATTGACGCCGTCAAGGTTGTCATAATCGATAAGACCCCCTTGAACATAGTCATAGCTGACGTTGTTCGCCATAGCTAGACCAGACGAAAGAGCGATCGTAGTTGCAACGAACAATTTTTTTAATGACATGATTATCTCCTCATGTATTCTTGTTAAATAATGCGAGGTCAATTATCCTCAACGGTATCTGAACGATAACTGAACTCATTGGGCTGAAACATTAATGAGTTCACAGAACTTATATTCGGAATTTATATGCACAAAAAATTGAACCCTGTCCTTGACCAGCTTAATAAGGTGGTTTTGGGGAAACCTCATCAAGTCAAACTGGCCGTTGCCTGTTTATTAGCCAAAGGGCATTTATTGATCGAAGATCTACCCGGCATGGGCAAAACGACATTGGGCCAGGCAATTGCCAAAGTCTTTGGTTTAGAGTTTCAGCGAGTTCAATTTACCAGTGACATTTTGCCCGGAGATATTGTGGGTGCCAATATCTACGATCGAGAAAAAGGTAGTTTTGAGTTTCACCCTGGGCCAGTTTTTTCGCAACTGGTGTTGGCCGATGAAATTAACCGAGCCACGCCTAAAGCACAGAGTGCATTGCTTGAAGCAATGGAAGAGCAACAGGTGACGATCGAGGGGAAGACCTATCCATTGCCGCAGCCCTTTTTTGTGATTGCAACGCAAAACCCTTCTTACCAGATTGGAACCTATTCTTTACCTGAGTCGCAGCTGGATCGCTTCCTGTTTCGTGTCCAACTGGGCTATCCAGAAGCTGGATTTGAAAAAATATTGCTTCGTGGTGACTCAGGACGTGTGCAAATGAACAAGATAGAAACCCTGCTTGAGCTCGACGAGCTGATGGAAATTCAAAAGTTCGTTCAAACTCTGACTATCAGTGACCACCTGTTAAGTTATGTGATGGACTTGATTAATGCCACGCGTCAGAGCCCTGACTTCGCACACGGTATATCCCCACGCGGAGGCCTGGCGCTGATTGGTGCAGCGAAAGCCTGGGCGTTTCTTGATGAACGGGACTATGTGCTACCAGAAGATATTCAAAAAGTATTTGTACCAACTGTTGCTCATCGTCTGCAATCGGTGAAAACCTCCAGCGAGAAAATTGAAGTGCTGGTTGAGCAGATCATTCATGATACACCTGTGCCAGCCTGATTAAATATTATTCATGAAGCTTGTCAGCGCCATTGAGCGAAAGTTTTTTAGCTGGGTAGATAAACGCAGCCCTGAACAGCAGGAAGTTTTTTTACGCCAACGCAACATCTATATTTTGCCAACCCGTTATGGCTGGCTGATGTTGCTGATTCTGATTTTGATATTGGTCGCTTCAACTAATTATCAAAATAATATGGGCTTTATGGCGGGGTTTATTCTGCTGGCGATTGGTATGTTGTCTGTATTTTATACTTATCGGAATGTTCGCGGTTTAAGAATTCGTGCTTTAAAACCCCAGTCGGTGTATGTGGGCCAGCAGTGTTCTTTTCCTTTTGAATTTTACAATCCGTCAGAAAGCTATCGTTCATCCATTGGCATTGGGGAGAATAAGAAGCAGGTTCAGTATTTTGATGTTGAGCCGCAAAGTAAAACCCTGTTCCAGGTAAAAGTGAAAGCGGCCAAGCGTGGGCTGTTAAAACCGCAGCGACTGGTTTGTACCAGTATTTTTCCGTTTGGTATTTTTCAGGTCTGGTCCTGGTTTAAACCCAATCATGTTGCGTTAATTTATCCAAAGCCTATCGAATGCCCACAAATTTTAGCGCCTCAATCTCAGGGGCAGGAAGAGGGGGCTTTTGCACAAAAGGGTTCTGAGGACTTTCATAGCCTGCGTGACTATCAATCGGGCGATCCGATCAAGCAGGTGATGTGGAAGGCTTTTGCTCGTGAACGCGGTTTGCTGACTAAAGAGTTTGAAGAACTGGTCGGTGAGCAGCATTTACTGACCTGGGAAAGCGTCAGTCAGTACGATAAAGAGTTAGCAATTTCTTATTTGACCGATGCAGTCATCAAGGCCGAGCAGGCTGGTAATCTGTATGGTCTGGAACTTCCCAAAATCAGAATTGGTAAAGGGCAGGGCGCAGAGCATTTGCATCAATGTCTTAGCGCTTTGGCTTTGATGGAATAAGTGGTGAGCTAATAATTATGAATACGCAATCTTTACCACTGACTCGCCCAGGCATTATTCCTTTACTAATCATGGTACAGGCCATTGTGCTTTCTCCCTTATGGTTTCATTTACCGGCCTGGATCTCGGCTTCGACTATTGCATTGCTATTGACTCGATTCGTAGTTTACAAAAAAGCCATAAAGCTTCCTTCCTGGTTAATCTTAGTTTTAGCTCTATGCGCCCTGGGTGGGGTCTTCCTCTATTTTAGAACCATCAGCGGTCGTGATGCGGGCGTTGGACTGATTAGTTTGATGTACACCTTTAAACTGCTGGAAGCCAAAAACTATCGTGATGGCGCGTTAATACTTTTTATTTCCTTTTTTATTTTAGTGACAGCATTCCTGTACGACGAATCCATTTTGATGGGCGTTTATTTGCTGATTGTAATGATGTCGATCCTGATGGGGCTGATTGCTCTAAACAGTACAAAAGGTGTTGCCGGTATTCGAAACCTGGGCAAAATTTCGGGAGTGACCTTATTGCAGGCGCTTCCTATTATGCTGGTATTATTCTTCCTGTTTCCAAGGCTGTCAGGGCCACTGTGGGCAATGCCTTCAAGTTCAGAGGCCGGAATGGGCATTGATGATGAAATGAGCCCCGGGGCCATTAGTTCCCTGTACGGTTTTGATGAGATTGCCTTCCGGGTAGATTTTGAGGGTGAAGCCCCGTCCATTAATCAAATGTATTGGCGTGGGCTGGTGCTTTCTGAGTTTGATGGGATTGCCTGGAAGATCGGTGTGGAGTCCCCGCTGCGGGGTGAGAGTTATCCTGACGGAACTCCGGCTTACCAATATCGGGTTCAACTGGAACCACATAACCGTCGTTGGATTTTTGGCCTCGAGGATTTAATTGATCCTCCTAAAGAAAAAGTTTATCTGTTCAATAACTACACCTGGAGACAATCTCAGAGGGTTACTCAACGACTACTTTATTCCGCCCAGTCTTATGAATTGGATTATAGCGGCATTGAGCTTTCTCAATGGCAACGACAGCTTAATACCCAACTGCCGGAGGATGGTAATGAGCAAACCAAAGAGTGGGCCGTTGAGCAATATCAGCAAGTGGGTGACCCAGAAGAATTTGTTCGTTTTGTATTAAGTTATATTCGCCAGCAAAATTATCATTACACATTGCTGCCTGAGGTTATTGAACAAAATGTGATTGATGGTTTCTGGCTGGGCAGTCAGGAAGGTTACTGTGAGCATTACTCAAGTGCCTTTGTGTTTATTATGCGTGCTGCTGGAATTCCGGCTCGTGTGGTGACAGGTTATCAGGGTGGGGAATATAACCCTTATGGGGACTATTACATTATTCGCCAGAAAGATGCCCACGCCTGGACAGAAGTCTGGCTTGAGGGAGAAGGTTGGCGTCGGGTTGACCCTACGGCAGCGATCCATCCTTCCCGAGTAGATGATTCGTTATTGGGTCAAACCAGTTCACGGGATGACTGGTTCACGGATTTTGATAGCTTGACAACAACTGACAGTGAAATTGCCAGAAGCATCTGGCAGCAGATAAGTCTGCGCTGGGATGCTATGCAAAGCTTTTGGAATGAGAGCCTGATGGGTTATGACAAGGATATGCAGTTTAACTGGCTGTCCAAAATGGGTATTAATCATAACCAGTGGCGTTATCTTGGTTACGCTTTACTGGCTACTGTTTTGCTGGCTGGTGCAGGTTTTGGCTTGTGGATTTTAAGTCAGGCCAGAAGCCGCGATAAAGTTGAGCGGGCATATCGACACTTTCAAATCACTTTGGCTAAACAGGGTATTGAGCTGAAGTTAAATGAAGGTCCTAAAGATCTGTTGCGTCGTATCAAGCAGGAACACCCGGAGCTGTATCCAAAAGCTGAGCGAGTCATTAAACGATACATCGCGATTCGCTACCAGAAGCAGAAGGTCTCGGATGCCAATAAGCAAAGCTTCATCAAAAGTGCCAGGGCTTACCATTAACTTTTGAGCAGGCACACTGACTGACAACCAATCGGCAAGTGGGTATAATGCGCCCACATTCTAAACCTTAAAAGCATCGCCATGGCTGACATAACGCCAATTCACGATTTTCTACACTGCAGAACGCCTAAGGCCTGGCTGGAACGAGCAACTCAGGAAATAGATATTTTGCTGATTGACCATGCTCACTGCGAAAAAAAGGCTGCTGCCACAGCAGTCAAGCTGATGTTTCGTTACCCGGAGCGCATTGAACTGCTAAAAAAGCTCTCGCAACTGACTCGTGAAGAAGTGCTGCATTTTGAGCAGGTTCTGGAGTTTATGGAGCAGCGCAACATTCGTTATCGCGCTATTAAGCCATCCCGCTATGCGGCAGGCTTGCATCAGTATGCCAGCAAAGATGAACCGCAACGCTTAATTGATGGCCTGATTATTGGAGCCATTATTGAAGCTCGATCCTGCGAACGTTTTCATGCCTTAGCTCCGTATTTCAAAGAGAGCGAGCCTGAGCTCTCAAAGTATTATCGTTTTTTATTAAAATCAGAATCACGCCATTTTGCGGATTACCTGGAGCTGGCTCAGAGTTACGCCAAAGAGCCCATTGATGAGCGCGTTAAGTTCTTTCTTGAGAAAGAGCAGGAATTGATTGAAGGTCCTGATAAGCAATTTCGCTTCCACTCTGGTGTGCCCGCATAGACTTATTACATGAACTGATGGAGAGACCTTTATGTCACAATCATCACAACAGAAATTATTACTACTGAGCGCTTCAAGAGAAGGCCAGACTGATTACCTGGAACATGCCCTTCCGATGATGGATTCTTTTCTACCTTCATCGGTGAGTGAAATTCTATTTATTCCCTACGCAGGTTTTGCCATGGGCTATGATGCTTATGAGCAAAAAGTCAGCACAGCTTTACAAGGCATTAAGCGTAAAGTGGTTTCTATTCACCAATTTGATGATCCAGCCAAAGCGGTTGAGAATGCTCAGGCCATAGCTATCGGTGGTGGCAATACTTTTTATTTGCTGAAACAGCTGTATGACAATGAGCTGGTAGATGCTATTCGTAGCAAGGTCAATGCAGGAACGCCTTACATGGGCTGGAGCGCAGGTTCCAATATGGCCGGATTAACCATTTGTACTACCAATGATATGCCGATTGTTCAGCCCAGAAGCTTTAATGCACTGGCATTGGTACCGTTCCAGATTAATCCACATTACACCGATTATCAGCCACCGAATCACAATGGCGAAACACGCGCTGAGCGAATTTACGAGTACACGCGCGCGAACCCTCATCGTTATGTGGTGGGCATTCCAGAAGGAACCGCACTGGAGCGCCAAGGCGATCAATTATTCTTGCGCGGCCAGAAAGAGGGTCTGATTTTCCGGGATGGAGAAGGAATCAAAACGATAAAAGCCGACAGTGATATCAGCTTCCTGCTTTAATACATTCTTTAATGCATTTCTTAATGCAAGAATGACCTGAAGTTAGTGTCTGGTATGACCAAATAATCTTTTAGTATCAATTAGTTAGAGATTGCTTTAGGATTGGAGTTAGCCAAGGAAGGGTAATTTTTCAATAATCATAAACTAAAGCATCTTCCTTGGTGTTAACCATATAGCATTTAAGGAGATCTAACTATGAACAACTGTATAAAGTTGTATTCCTGGTTAGGAAGTATTGTTTTAGCCGGTTCGCTGGCCGTGCATGCTTCCGGACCTACACAAGCTTCTGAGAAAAAATCCCACGATGATGAATTACAGGGACGAGTACCTTTTTTAACCTCCACGGCACAAAATCTGGATCTGGCTGATTCGCCCATTCATCCTTTCATTAACTCAGCATTACCAAACCCACCGAAAGATATATATTCAGGACCCTTGTTCCAACTACGCCACGATTATCCATCCACAGTGCCATCCGGACAGAGCTACCCCTGGAAAAAGGTGACTAATAATGGACCTATCACGACTCAAAACTCTTTGGCCTATGTTCAGGCATTAAAAGATTACGTTTCCAAGGATATGCGAAAATTACTGTATAACTATGACCAGTGGGATCCGCAAAGTGAACCCTGGTGGCAATCAATCTGGTTAGGCACTGAGCGTGAGCCGATTCATGGATTTTATGTGGGCTCAGGTTTTCCTGCCGGCACCATGCCTGAACAGACTCTCGATTTAACTACTTATGTGTTAACTCTATATGATCAAACAGCAGCTGTGACTCTGGGCAACATCTGGGGGACTACAGAAGAGCAGGCCTATAAACCCAACCTGACTAACCCGGCGGCGCAATACGCCGAAGGCAGTGTTATCGTCAAGTTTGCTTTCGTTACCCCTTGTGGCGCGGATTGGGCACCGATGGAAGGCACATTATCGTGGCCAATCTATTCGACTCTGAATGAAAGCAATGGTTCGGGTAACAATCCACAATTATCGAAGTGTCCAAACAATGGCTCTGATGGCTCGTCTGCCGATCCAACATTGACCAATGTTTATCTGATGCAGTTCGACATCATTGTTAAAGACAGCGTGGCAGCCCCAGAAACCGGCTGGGTATTCTCCACTTTGATCTATGACAAAAATGCTCCGGGTAAGGATGTATGGGACAAGATGATTCCGCTGGGTGCAACCTGGGGTGGTGATCCGGATATTATCAACACAGCCAGTACTGCATTAACCCCGCCGGTTACAGTAAACACCAACCTCAAGCAAAACTGGATCAATCCTCAGGCACCGAAATATGCGACCGAAACTTTAGGTTGGGATGGTCGTTTGTCAGGTCCAAATGATGGAGCTGTGGTCACGCCAGCCTGGGCAGGTAGTCACTACTATCCACAGGGTTTGGCTTCTGTCGGTTGCCTGGGATGCCATAGTAATGCCCAGTATCCACAAAAGTCTTTCCTGTTGCCGAGCACCACCTATCCGCCGCAAGTAACCAATGCCCCGGGCTCCAGCACCAAGCAGGCACTTGTGCTCCATGAGCCCGGCTCAAAAGGCTGGATGAAATGGTTCCAGAGTCGCTCAGGAACTGAACCGATGGATCCGGGCGGTGGTCGGATTGGCCTGGATTATGATATGGTCACAGCATTCAAAGCCATTCCGATGTGGCAGGCAGCGTTGGAGGCGATTGAAAAAGAAAATGCCGCCAAGCCGTCCCTGAAAAGAAAAGAGTAAAAGAAAGTAGGAAAAGGAAATACATTTGTTATGAACTTAGATGATTTAACACGCGATGTGTTGGACTTCTGGTTCGGCGCGCCTGACTCAGCAGAGTTGGGCGCTGACCGCGCCATCTGGTTTCAGTCTGATCCAAAATTTGATCAGGAAGTTCGTGATCGTTTTGGCGAAGCTCATCAGCTAGCCGCAGAGGGTAAGCTGGATGACTTAATGCAAAACCAAAAAGGAGCTTTGGCGTTAATCATTATTCTCGATCAGTTTTCACGCAACATTTACCGCAATCAAGGACAGGCTTTTGCCACCGATCTTCAGGCGCAGAAGTATGCTGAACAGGCCTTGGAAAATGGTTTTGATAGAGGGCTGTTAACGGTTGAAAAGAAGTTTTTCTACATGCCCTTTATGCACGCAGAAGACTTAGGGCAACAAGAAAAAAGCATTGAGCTTTTTATCAAGCTCGGTGACCCTAACACTTTAACCTTCGCCCTGTGTCACCGGGATCAAATTGTCCGCTTTGGCAGATTCCCTGGTCGCAATCAGGCGTTGGGAAGAAAAAGTACTCCAGCAGAAGAGGCTTTCCTGGAAAACCCCTTCTGCTAGAGACTGTTAACTAAAGTAATGACTATCTATTTCATCGCCTTGGAGAGTCAGGTAATGGCCTTTGTCGCCCCAATCGCTGAGTACGATGCGTTGGCAATGTTTGCCGTCGACTTCAATATCATGGAAATCGGGGCGATGGGTGTGACCATGAATCAGGATATCGGCCTGGTGGTTTTGTAAAACTTCTTTAACCGCGTCAGGATGCACGTCAGTAATGGCACTGGCTTTGTTGGCCTGGGCTTCGCGGCTTTTTTGACGCAGGTCAGCGGCGATTCCGCGGCGTACGGCTAGAGGCTGAGAAAGAAGCTGCTGTTGCCACTGGTCTGAGCGAACCATCTGGCGAAACTGCATATACTCTTTATCATCCCAACACAGACTGTCGCCGTGCATCAGGATGGCTTCTTTATTCCCAATAGTTATTGGGTGCACTTCACCGACTATGACACCGCCAGTTGCCTTGGCAAATTCATCACCCAATAAAAAGTCGCGATTGCCATGCTGAAAATAAAGTGGCTTGCCTGAATCAGAATAGGCTTTGAACTTGGCTATGATACTTTTAACAAACTCTGAATCATCATCATCGCCAATCCAACTCTCAAATAAATCCCCCAACACATACAGAGCATCCGACTTGGGCGCTATGTCATTCATATATTGAGTGAAAAGGGCGGTCAGGTCAGGGCGTTCTTCGCAAAGGTGTAGATCGGAAATAATATGAATCATTGTGATGTCTTTTTTTGATGATGAATGAAAAAGCTGTACCAGCTTTGTACCAATACAGCTTATTTGATTGGTGTTGGATTTTATTCCTGGTGAACTACTGCTTTTTCAATAATGACAGGCTCAACTGGAACATCCTGGTGAACGCTGTAGCTGCCAGTTTCCACTTCTTTAATGGCGTCAACCACGTCCATTCCTTCAACCACTTTACCAAATACGCAGTAACCCCAGCCTTGCATCGATTCCTGAGAAAAGTTCAAAAAGTCATTGTCTTTAACATTGATGAAGAACTGGCAGGTGGCTGAATGCGGATCCATGGTACGAGCCATGGCAATGGTGCCGCGGGCATTGGCCAAGCCGTTGTTGGCTTCGTTTTCGATTGGACTATCGGTAGGCAGCTGCTCCATATCAGGTGAAAAGCCACCACCTTGAATCATGAAGTTTGAGATAACACGGTGGAATATGGTGCCGTCGTATTGGCCTTTCTCCGCGTAACTGATGAAGTTTTCCACGGTTTTCGGGGCTTTGCGAGCATTAAGCTCGATAACGATGTCACCATGATTGGTGGTTAAAGTAACTTTTGGATGTGCATTGCTCATGATTAATATCCTGATTTTTTGCGATTCGCTGACCAAATCCCGTATTGAACCCTAAAAGCCAACAGACTCTGGCTTGTAGGCCTGATGATGGTTACAATATCGGGCTTCTAAGTTTGCCGCCTATGATAATGTTTTTTATCACTAAAAGCTAAATTCAAAATCGAGAAAAGATACTTATGTTACAGATCTACAATAATTTGACCCGTCAGAAAGAACCTTTTAAGCCCATGATTGAAGGCAAGGTTTCCATGTATGTGTGTGGCGTGACAACTTATGATCTGTGCCATATTGGCCATGCTCGAACCTATGCGGCTTTCGACGTTATTAACCGTTACCTCAAGTTTCGTGGCTATGATGTGACTTATGTGCGTAACATTACCGATATTGATGACAAGATCATTAATCGAGCCAATGAAAACGGTGAAGACTTTAGTCAGTTGACCGAGCGCTTCATTCAGGAAATGTACAAAGATTTCGATGCAATTGGTTTGCAGCGCCCTGATATTGAGCCACGCGCGACTCAGACCATGGCTGAAATTATCCAAATGACGCAAACCCTGATTGAAAAGGGCGCAGCTTATGCGACCGACAATGGGGATGTGTACTTCCATGTGCCAGCCTTTAAAGACTACGGCAAACTGAGTAAGCAGGATTTAACTCAGCTCAATGCTGGTGAGCGAGTTGATGTTAACGATATCAAAAAGGACCCAATGGACTTTGCTTTGTGGAAATCCTCAAAACCGGGTGAGCCTTCCTGGGATTCACCGTGGGGTAAAGGGCGTCCGGGCTGGCATATCGAATGTTCGGCCATGAGTAAGAAGTGCCTGGGTGAAACTTTCGATATCCATGGCGGTGGTTCTGACTTACAGTTCCCGCACCATGAAAACGAAATTGCTCAATCAGAATGTGCAAATGATTGCACATTCGCACGCGTCTGGATCCATACTGGAATGGTGCAGGTAGATAAAGAGAAAATGTCTAAGTCATTAGGCAACTTCTTCACTATTCGAGACGTGCTAAAGCAGTACCGTCCGGAATCAGTTCGTTATTTCCTGATGAGTGGCCATTACCGCAGTCAACTCAGTTACACACAAGCCAATCTTGAATCTGCTGATGCCAGCCTTGAGCGTTTGTATAATGCTTTGCGTGGTGTGGATTTAAGTCAGGCCACCGACGAAAAGCTGGGCATTTTGGAGCAGGCTGAAGCGCGTTTTATTGAAGCAATGGATGACGACTTTAACGTGCCGGAAGCGATGCCTGTACTGTTTGATCTGGCCAAAGAAGTCAATCGCCTTAAAGCTACCGATAT
This sequence comes from Kangiella sp., assembly GCF_014762745.1. GTDB lineage: Bacteria > Pseudomonadota > Gammaproteobacteria > Enterobacterales > Kangiellaceae > Kangiella. Next base: position 49,226 of record NZ_JABURJ010000122.1, on the reverse strand, counting down.
GACTACAGCAGCCACTATCGCAGTAAAGCTGAAAGAGTTGGCAGGTGTTTTGAGTTTGTTGCAACAGGATCCTGAAGCCTTCCTAAAATCAGGTGCTGGCGACAGTGATGTTTCCGACGACGAAATTGAAAGCCTGATTCAGCAACGTCTGCAGGCGCGTGCTGATAAAAACTGGGCACTGGCCGATGAAATCCGCGACAAGCTCCATGCCATGAATATTGAGCTTGAAGATGGAGCGGGTGGTACCAGCTGGCGTCGGAAGTAACCTAAATCTATCCGTAAAAAAGAAGCCGCTTAAAGCGGCTTTCTTCTTAACTCATTAAACACCGACAACTCCCAGTTACGTAATCCAACCACCAGGCTGGTTCCTTTTTTCTCTGCTAACTCCACATTCTTGTCTTCGCGTAATTGCTGGCGATAGGCGGTGCCTAATTCATCGATCAATTCCTGAATCTTCTGATTAGATTTATCGCTTAACATGCCCGATATAAACAGCACCTTTTCATTTTTTTCGGTAAAGCTGGAGCGGAAGAACTCATTCTGGATGTGTTCGGCAAAGAAGTTTTGCACCGGCCCCTTGGGATGCCATTTGAAGTGTGGGCTGACGCGTTTTCGAATTCGATTGCCTGGTAGCAGCTCAATAAAGTCAATTTTGTCCAGTTGTACCAGATACTTGATCAGCTGTGGTTCGGTAAAGCTGTAGCGCTCGAGCATTTCAGCAAACTTCCAATCCGACAAACACAGCTGAGCAACCAGCAGCAATCGTTGGTCACTGATCAGCTGGTTTTCCTGTTCCAGAGTTAATTGCGAGATTTGCTTGCGCTGCTGATGGGCGGACTGGGCCAGCTGCAGAATATCCAGATGCAGTAAATCACAGATCTTTTCCAGCCGTTCAAGGCTGATCTTATGCTGCGAGAACATGCGCTTGATATTGGCTTCGCTCATCTCCAAAGCATTTCCCAGCGCCTTATAGGTGATCCCTTCTTTCCTAAGTTCTTGTTTCAGAGCATCAAGAATTTCCAGCGTTTGGCTACTCATGGTCTATCAATACTATACCAAATGGTCACATAAACACGACTTTAGCATTAAAAGTAGATTAAAGGTAGCGCCTATGACAACTTAGCATCATCAAAACAACGATTCACAAGGAAATACCATGATTTCTGTTTATCAACTCAAACCCAAGTTTCAACAGTTATTAAGACCGCTGGTTAACGGCTTAGCCCGCAAAGGCATCACCGCTAATGAGGTAACCGTAGTGGCGATGCTGATGAGTGTCATAACTGGAGTTGCCATTATTATCAGTAACAGCATCCTGGCGTTGCTGGCTCTGCCGATTATTTTATTAATTCGCATGGCGCTGAATGCCATCGACGGCATGTTAGCCAGAGAGCATCAGCAACAATCCAGGCTAGGCGCCTTTTTCAACGAAATCGGTGACGTGATCTCCGATCTCTTCTTAATCATTCCTTTAATCATTATTCCTGACATCAATTTGTGGTTTTTGGCTGCATTTGCTTTTACAGCTTTGTTAACCGAGTTTGCAGGCATTCTGGGCGTCATGGTTGGCACAGAACGTCAATACCAGGGGCCAATGGGGAAAAGTGATCGAGCCTTACTGATAGGCCTTGTGGGCTTACTGGTGCCATTCGTTTCAGTACCGGCCGTTTATTTAAATGCTGTTCTAGTTATTGCCACGGCTTTGTCTGTTTGGACTGTTATTAACCGAATTCGTGCTGCGCTGTAAGCGCTAGCAAATTTAACAAGAGGATATGGATATGTTTTTCGATATAAGTAGCTTACAACCGGTCACTAAGGTTTTTGGCAGTTTGTTTGTACTGTTATTAGTGGCGACCCTGGTATCATTTTTACTCAGCCGCTCTAAACCACAAACTGATCACACCGAACTTACTCAACGTATCAACTCCTGGTGGATCATGATGGGCGTATTTGCACTGTCGCTCTATATGGGCCCAATGGTGACCATTCTGATGTTTGCCATGCTGAGCTTCATCGCCCTCAAGGAATACTTTTCGATGACACCAACTCGACTGGTTGATCGTCGTGTTTTATTCTGGGCTTATCTTACCATTCCGTTGCAGTACTACTTCATCTCAATCGGCTGGTACGGCATGTTCATTATTTTTATTCCGGTTTATGCCTTTCTGTTTATTCCTTTTCGTATGGTTTTAGCTGGTGAAACCAAAAACTATTTGCGCGCGGTGGGCAATATTCATTGGGGCTTGATGCTGACCGTATTTACTTTGAGTCACCTGGCTTATCTGGTGGTCTTGCCCAATGAAGCAGAAGTCAAAAACTTGATGGTTTCTGGTTCGGGTGCAGCTCTATTGTTATACCTGGTGCTACTGACTCAGTTGAATGATGTTAGCCAGTACATATGGGGTAAGTTATTCGGCAAAAACAAAATTGCTCCAGCGATTAGCCCGAACAAGACGCGCGAAGGTTTGATTGGTGGTGTTTTGACGACAGGCCTATTGGCAATGGCCCTGGCTGAAACCTTAACGCCGATGTTGTGGTGGCATGGTCTGTTGGTTGGACTGGGCATTGGTATGGCTGGATTTATTGGTGATGTTTCCTTGTCAGCTATCAAGCGCGATATTGGTATCAAGGATTGTGGTCAGCTCATTCCGGGTCATGGCGGCATTCTGGATCGTCTGGACAGCCTGACCTTCACAGCACCATTGTTCTTCCATGTTATTCGCTACTGTTATTACTAGGTTAGATGAGGAGGACGAGCATGAAAATTATCAATAGAGCATTACGCTGGTTGTTTTTCGCCATCATCATTAAACCAATAGTGAAATTAGTGATAGGTATTCGTTATCAGAGCAAGCCCATTCTTCCACAGAATGGGCCGGCACTCATTATCGCAAACCATAACAGTCACCTGGATACCATGGTGCTGATATCACTGCTGCCATTAAAGGTATTGCACAAAGTACAGCCGGTCGCTGCTGCCGATTACTTCCTGAAAAACAGGTTTATCGCCTGGTTTGCGTTGAACATCATTGGCATCCTACCGATTGAGCGTCAGTCTGAGCGCCAAACCCGAAGTCCGGTGGAGCAGTGCGCAGAAGCCTTGAAACAGGGTAAGATTCTGATTTTCTTCCCTGAAGGATCGCGTGGTGAGCCGGAAAATATGTCGGAGCTAAAGTATGGGGTGGTCAAGCTTGCCGAGAAGTGCCCAGAAGTTCCGGTGTATCCAATTTATATGCACGGACTGGGTAAAAGTCTGCCCAAGGGTGATGCCTTACTGGTGCCTTTCTTCTGTGATGTGGTTTTCTCTGAGCCTATGCACTACCAGCCGAATTTATTTGAGCAGGTAAAAGCACGATTCGAGCAGATGCAATCGTCGGTCAGACTGCCTAAGTGGGATTAGGTTAGCTGTAATAGTCATTTGTTGGGGTAGAAACTATGAAACGTTCAATATTGGCAGGAGGCTGGGGTTTTGCTGAAGCGACATTGTTTTTTATTCTGCCCGATGTGTTATTGAGTTACTACGCGCTAGACAAGAAGAGTCAATTGATACAGCTTTGTAGCATTACTCTGATTGGCGCTCTTTTGGGCGGAACGCTGATGTATTACTGGGGGCAGTATCATTTTGCAACGGCATATGAGTGGGTCGAATCAGTCCCAGCGATAAGTGACGAGCTTATGGTTACGGTGAAAGATAAGATGCAGTCGTCTGGTATATGGTCAATTATGACTGGCCCACTGCAAGGCTTACCCTATAAAACTTTTGCTATCCAGGCTTATGCTGCCGGTATATCCATAGAAGCATTCTTGTTAATTAGTATTCCCGCCCGACTGTTGCGCTTTCTGGCAATTACCTATGTGGCGCGCTTGATTGTTAGAGGGTTATTGAACAATCTACAGAGCAAGCAATTAGTTACGATTTGGGCAGTGGTGTGGGTTCTGGTCTATGGGCTGTATTTCTATCACTTCCCTTCATAGAGTTCTTCGATGTCAGAAAAAATCCATGCGTTATGGCATGGCTATTAAACATAGAGCTGTACTAGTTTTTACAGACTTTATTCCGTAGATGGTAGAAATGACTATTAGGCTCAATGGTAATCCACTCTGTTAGTCCAGACTCATTGATATTACTGCTCATTTGCTGATTTCGATTATACAATGTTGCCGCAGTAACCATGACCTTGTTGCTTTTGCAGTCAACGAAGTAACCAACAACTTCTGAATCGTAACCTTTCTCGACCTCGTCTGGATATATGCCCGGGTATGGTTCGTAATATTGGACTTTGCTGTGTTTGACCATGCCCATAGCAAGATAAATATCCTTCTGTCGGAGATTGGATATGGGGCCTATTATTAAAGAGGGCTCGTAGTGGTGACGAGAACTATTTTCACCATAGCCGTATTGAATCCAGCCTGAGTGGTCAGCTTTATAATGCTTGCTATTGAGTTCCATCCACAGTTCAGTAGCGCCATGTTCACCATTGCGTAATGCTTGATTGAGCCACCTAAATGCTTCATTAGTATTTTTTGCTAGGCCGTTGATTCCAAAAAAATAGTCTTTGGCAATAATTTTCTGAAGCTTTGAATGTCCTAATTGTGCTCCCTGCACTCGATAAGGCGCTGCAGCATTGTGGTCTTTGACTGCTTCTTCCAAAAAGGCTATATATTCGATGACTGCATTCAAATGATTCTTTGCAGCAGCCTGCTGATAGAATGTATGAGCTTTTTTATAGTCTTTAGTGAAATAGTGGCCTGAGGCATAAGCAAAAGCTTGGAATAACAAAGCATCAGCATCTCCCTGTTCAGCACGTTTGGACAAGAAGCCCAATGTTTCTTGAGAAGTAGCCCCACCCTTGGTTATAACTAAGTGACCAGCAGTTGCCGCTGTTTTATAGTCCTGGTTATTGAAGGCGTAATCGGCAACTAAAAAGTTAGGATTGAGATAAATCCTTAACTGATTTTTAATTGCCTTCATTATCCACTGAGCGGATTCTTTAAAGAGGCCAGGGTTAGACTGTGCTTGATTAAAGTAGTAAACACCAATTTGGGCTGAAACGTTACTACTCAAATGTGCAACTTTTTTGAGCTGCTCTATTGCTTTAGCCTCATCTTTTGGCACTCCAATACCTTGTGCATACAAAGAAGCAAGTTCGCTGTATGCTTTGAGTTTTTCGGCATCGTTTTTCACCGTCTGGACTCTTGCTAACGCTAGCTCAAAAGCTTTTTTGTGGTTTTCAAACTCAGGCGAAATATAGTATCTGATAAGAAGTGTCACCGCATCCGAATATCCCTGACTTGCTGCTTGCTCAAGAAGTTGAATGGCTTTGTCATGCTGGCCTTGAGCCATAGCCTCACGACCGAGATTAAAGTTTTCCTTTCCTGCGGAGTTTCCTGATGCAGCTGACGAGAGGAGTAAGAGAATAGCTACCAGTGCTGTACAGATTAATGTTTTTAAATGACTCATTATTAGTGTTCCCCAGATCCTTTATTAGTCAATATTAGTGCAGGAACCTAAAGTGAGCAATTAATATAATTGGAAGATGATAATGAAGGTGGGAGCTTTAAGGTGATGTATGGCCATGTTAGTACACATGGCCTGAGTAGTTAACAAATTTTCTTGATTAGTCGTGCAAGTTCTCACAGGCAAACAAAGTATTGCTCATCAGCATGGCAACGGTCATCGGGCCAACGCCACCTGGAACAGGAGTAATCCATGAGGCACGTTCTTTAGCCACATCAAATTCCACGTCACCGACCAGTTTGCCGCTTTCTAGGCGATTAATGCCCACGTCAATCACGATGGCGCCTGGCTTGATCCAGTCACCTTTGACCATTTCAGGAATACCTACACCGACTACAACGATATCGGCTTCTGATACCTTCTTGGGTAAATCTTTGGTTTTGCTGTGGCAGAAAGTAACGGTGCAGCGTTCCATCAGTAACTCTAAGCCCATTGGACGGCCTACAATATTAGATACGCCAACCACTACGGCATCTTTACCCACAAGGTCAATACCCGTTTCTTTCAACATGACCATAACGCCGTAAGGCGTACAGGGGCGCATGGTTGGCATCTTTTGTGCCAGACGACCCATGTTATAAGGGTGGAAGCCGTCCACATCCTTATCAGCTTTAATACGCTCAAGAATGACGTTGGAATCAAGGTGTTCAGGAAGTGGCAGCTGCACCAGAATGCCATCAATAGCAGGATCTGCATTTAACTGGTCAATATGCTTTAATAGTTCTTCCTGAGTGGTTGTTTCCTCAAGGACTATTTTACGAGAAATAAAGCCAACCTTTTCACAGGCTTCTACTTTCTTGTTAACGTAGATTTGTGATGCAGGGTCAACACCAACCAGAATAACCGCAAGCCCCGGTGCGCGAAGGCCTTTATCAAGGCGAGCTTTGACTTTTTCGGCTAACTGTAACTTAACTTTTTCGGAAATGGCTTTGCCATCAAGAATTTGAGCAGACATAAGATTCGATAAATTCAAATGAGCGTTTGAAAGGCGCTATTGTCGCAATATTTGGCTATCGGCTCAATGCTTTTATCAGAAGCAACTTTTTGTAAAAAAACAAAAGAAAAAGTGTTGACGGTAATGGGGGAAATCAGTAATATGCGCGTCTCGCAGGGGCAAGCCCTTGTGAAGTTCGGAGATTAGCGCAGTCTGGTAGCGCGCCTGCTTTGGGTGCAGGATGTCGGGGGTTCAAATCCCTCATCTCCGACCAATTTTTTCTCGCCTCGTACGTCTGGATTCACATGCGTCCGTAGCTCAGCTGGATAGAGCAACGGCCTTCTAAGCCGTGGGTCGCAGGTTCGAATCCTGCCGGACGCGCCATTTTAACAAATGGGCGACATGAGGAGAGAGTAGCGGTTGATGGTGGGCGTAGCTCAGTTGGTAGAGCCCCGGATTGTGATTCCGGTTGTCGTGGGTTCAAGTCCCATCGTCCACCCCAGATTCTAGCTGCAAAAAGTATTATGATTCTAAGAATCAAGCAGTTAGAATAAACAATATGGTACGATGAGGGCTCAGGGCCCGCATTCAAAAATGCGAAAGTGGTGGAATTGGTAGACACGCTGGATTTAGGTTCCAGTGCCGCGAGGCGTGAGAGTTCGAGTCTCTCCTTTCGCACCATTTTAATCTCGGTGCTTAGTTTTAAAGTTATACAGCAAGCATTTATCGATATAGAGATTAAATGGTATTCCCTTCAAGTCTTCATCCAAAAGCCTTATCATATTCATTTTATGTAAAGAATAGCTATTGCTAACGATAGCCTATTGGAGATCAGCGAATGCAAGTTTCAGTTGAAACCACCAACGGTTTAGAAAGAAAGCTAATTATTGATGTTCCTGCTGAGAACATTGATGGTGCGGTACAAAAGCGCCTACAGGACTTGGCACGTAACGTTAAAATGAACGGCTTTCGTCCAGGCAAAGTCCCATTTAGCGTTGTAAAGAAGCGTTATGGCGCTTCAGTACGTCAAGAAGTGCTTGGTGATGTGATGCAACGTCACTACTTCGAAGCGGTACAGCAAGAAAAATTGATGCCTGCTGGTTATCCTCAATTAGAGCTTATCGAAAATAACGATGGCGCCAACCTTAAGTTCTCTGCAACTTTTGAAGTCTATCCTGAAGTTAAATTAGCTGATCTTGATTCTATTGAAATCGAAAAAGCCACTTCTGAAGTATCCGATGAAGATTTGACTAAAATGATGGACACCCTGCGCGGTCAACGTGCTAGTTGGGTTGAAGTTAAGCGCAAATCTAAAGATGGTGACCAGGTTGTTATTGACTTTAAAGGTTTCATTGATGGTGAAGCATTTAAAGGTGGCGAAGCAAAAGAATTCCCATTGGAGCTTGGCGCTGGCAACATGATTCCAGGCTTTGAAGAACAGTTAGTTGGCGTTTCTGCTGGCGATGACGTTGAAGTCAAAGTAACTTTCCCCGAAGATTACCATGTTGATGATTTGAAAGGTAAAGAAGCAACTTTTGAAACTCATGTTCATGTCGTTAATAAGAAAGAACTTCCAACAGTAACCGAATTAGCTGAACAGCTAGGCGCTGATGACATCAACAGCTTGAAGGCGGATGTTAAGAAGAATATGGAGCGTGAGCTTCGTAACGCTATCAAATCTCGTGTGAAAGGCCAGGTGATGAATCAGTTGGTTGAAAAGCATGAAGTTGAAGTTCCTAAAGCCATGCTGGATCAAGAAATCGAGCGTATGCGTCAGGAAATGGCTCAACAGATGCGTGCTCCAAAAGACCAAACTCCAGACCTGCCAGCCTCATTGTTTGAAGAACAGGCTACTCGCCGCGTGAAGCTTGGTTTGATTGTTTCTGAAATCATCAAATCAGAAGGCTTAAAAGCTGACGAAGATAAAGTTCGTGCACAAGTTGAAGACTTGGCTGGTGTTTACGAAGAGCCACAAGAAGTTATCGACTGGTACTATGGCGATCCAAGCCGCTTACGCGAAGTTGAGTCATTAGTATTAGAAGATACAGTAGTTGACTTGGTGCTGGAAAAAGCTAAAGTAACTGAGAAATCAGTAAGCTTCGATGAACTTTTAAATCCTAACAAAAATCAGGATTAAAAGTAGCACGATAAACTATCGTTTATTCTAAAAAAGAAGCGGACTTGTTCCGCTTCTTTTATTTTCAGGCAAGGAAAATACAACATGAGTAAAATTATTGAAACTCAGGCATCTGGCCTAATCCCAATGGTTGTTGAGCAAACCTCTCGAGGTGAGCGCTCTTACGACATTTATTCCAGACTTTTAAAAGAACGCGTTATTTTCTGTGTTGGTCAGGTTGAAGATTACATGGCTAACTCAATTGTTGCTCAAATGCTATTCCTTGAGTCTGATAATCCAGACAAGGATATTCATTTGTACATTAACTCACCTGGTGGTGTTGTTACCGCGGGCTTGGCCATCTATGACACTATGCAGTTTATTCGTCCTGATGTTTCAACCGTTTGTGTTGGTCAGGCGGCAAGTATGGGTGCTCTATTATTGGCTGGTGGTGCAAAAGGTAAGCGTCATACATTGCCTAACTCACGCATGATGATCCACCAACCGCTTGGTGGTTTCCAGGGGCAGGCTTCTGATATTGCGATTCACGCTCAGGAAATTACTGAGTTGAAACATAGACTTAACTCAATCATGGCAGATCATTGCGGTAAAAGTGTAGAAGAGGTTGAGCGGGATACTGACCGTGATAACTTCCTAACCGCAGAAGAAGCTGTTAGTTATGGCTTAGTTGACTCCATTATCAGCTCGAGAAAACAGGCTTAATTGATTCAGCTCTCATCTTATGTGAGAGCTGATATTTTACAATTCTTAAGTTCCTTCCTATTCAAGTGATTCTTTATCTATCAATTGTAATGCTTTAAGGCTAAAGCAGATTTGTTCTTTTGTTGAAGGAATTATTTTGATACTGTAATTAGTAGTGAGAAATTAAAGTGTGCGTCAGACCTTGAGTTTCATAGGTTTGACCTCACTAATCCGTTATAGCAACGCCACTATATCAGGCGCTGGAAAATGTCTAACGGGCTGTGCTGACAGTCTTATGAGGTAACAATGAGTAGCGATAACTCAGACAACAAAACGTTATATTGCTCTTTCTGTGGCAAAAGCCAGCATGAAGTGAAAAAGCTGATCGCAGGTCCCAGAGTATTCATTTGTAATGAGTGCGTGGATTTGTGTAATGATATTATTATTGAAGAAATTCAGGAAGTTGCTGCCAAAGAATCGCGTAGCCACTTGCCTAAACCTAAAGAAATTGCTGAATTTCTGGAGCAATACGTTATTGGCCAGGAACGAGCTAAGAAAGTATTGTCTGTAGCGGTATATAATCACTACAAACGCCTCGAAAGTGAGCCGGCTTCTAGTGAACATAAAGAAGTGGAGCTGGGTAAAAGTAATATTCTACTGATTGGCCCAACCGGTAGTGGTAAGACTTTATTAGCCGAAACTCTCGCCAGAATGCTTGATGTGCCATTTACCATGGCGGATGCCACGACGTTGACCGAAGCAGGTTATGTTGGCGAAGATGTCGAGAACATCATTCAGAAATTGCTGCAAAAATGTGATTATGACGTTGAAAAAGCTCAGCGTGGTATCGTTTATATTGACGAAATTGACAAGATTTCGCGTAAATCGGATAACCCTTCTATTACACGTGATGTATCAGGAGAAGGTGTTCAGCAGGCTCTGCTTAAACTGATTGAGGGTACTGTGGCATCGGTTCCTCCACAAGGTGGTCGCAAGCATCCGCAACAAGAATTCCTGCAGGTTGATACTGGTAATATCCTGTTTGTTTGTGGCGGTGCCTTTGCCGGTCTTGAGAAGATAATTCAGGAACGGACGGAAAAAGGCGGCATTGGCTTCGGTGCCGATGTTAAGAAGGTTAAAGAAGGCAAGGCCATTGGCGAAATGTTGAAAGCGGTTGAGCCAGATGACCTGGTAAAATTTGGCTTAATCCCTGAGTTTATCGGTCGTTTACCAATTGTTACAACTTTGCAGGAGCTGGATGAAGAAGCCTTGGTCAGAATCTTGACCGAGCCTAAAAATGCTCTTACCAAGCAATATAGTAAGTTGTTTTCATTGGAAAATGTGGATCTAGAGTTCCGTAAAGATGCTTTGACTGCTATCGCTCATAAAGCAATGCAACGCAGAACCGGTGCTCGTGGTTTACGTTCTATCCTTGAAGAAATTTTATTAGACACCATGTATAACTTACCTTCCCTCGAAGGCGTCAGCAAAGTATGCATTGATGCGGCTGTAGTAAAAGGTGAGGCAGAGCCTCTACTGATTTATGACAACCAGCAACAAGCTGCTGCTGAATAGCTTTCGTTATCAGGCCTATAGAGCCTGATGGTGAGTAAAGATAGTTGAGTAAAGGGGAGGAGGTTAACTTCGCCCCTTTTTTATTACTTATTCAGGATTAATGATTCATGCAAACAGAAACTACTACCAAACAACTTCCTCTGCTACCACTGCGAGATGTCGTGGTATTTCCACATATGGTGATCCCGCTGTTTGTTGGTCGCGAGAAGTCAATCCTGGCGCTTGAAGAAGCAACCAATGGCGATAAACAGGTTATGCTGGTTGCTCAGCGTGAAGCCACAGAAGATATGCCGGATACCGAGCAAATCTATGACTATGGATGTGTCGCGACGATTCTACAGATGCTGAAGTTGCCAGATGGTAATGTCAAAGTTCTGGTAGAAGGCGTGCAACGCGCTAAGGTCAAAAGATATGTTGATACCGACCCGATGTTTGTTGCTGAGGTGGAACTGATCCCTTCAAGTTCCGAGCAAAGTGAAGAAGCGGATTCACTGGCGCGTGCTGCATTAAGCAGTTTTGATAAGTATGTCAAATTGAACAAAAAAGTGCCTGGTGAGATTTTAACCACTCTGTCAGGCATTGAGAATCCGAGTCGCCTGGCGGATAGCATAGCTGCTCACATGTCGCTGAAAATCGAAGATAAACAGCAAATTCTTGAAATGGAGAGTGTCGCTGAACGTCTTGAACAGCTGATGGCCAAGATGGAAAGCGAGATGGACCTGCTTGAAGTTGAGAAGCGGATTCGTGGTCGTGTTAAAGGACAGATGGAAAAGAATCAGCGCGAATACTATCTGAACGAACAAATTAAGGCGATCCAGAAGGAGCTTGGTGAAGGCGAAGAGACTGTATCTGAGCATGAAGAACTGGCTCGTAAAATTGAAGAGTCTGGCATGACCAAAGAGGCTAAGGAAAAAGCCGAGGCTGAATTGAAAAAGCTTAAAATGATGTCACCCATGTCTGCCGAAGCTACTGTGGTGCGCGGCTATATTGACTGGCTGCTGGGAATGCCATGGAGTAAGCGTAGTCGTGTTAAGCACAATTTGAAGAAAGCGGAAGAGACGCTTGATGCCGATCATTATGGGTTGGAAAAGATTAAAGATCGCATACTGGAATATTTAGCGGTTCAACAGCGCGTTAAAAAATTGAAAGGTCCGGTCTTGTGTCTGGTGGGGCCTCCTGGTGTCGGTAAAACGTCACTTGGGCAGTCCATTGCTAAGGCGACCGGTCGTAAGTATGTGCGCATGGCACTTGGTGGCGTTCGTGATGAAGCTGAAATCCGCGGCCACCGCCGTACCTATATTGGCGCAATGCCCGGTAAGTTGATGCAAAAAATGAGCAAGGTAGGAGTTAAAAACCCTCTATTCTTGTTAGATGAGATCGATAAAATGTCGATGGATATGCGCGGTGACCCATCCTCTGCCTTGTTGGAAGTGTTGGACCCTGAACAGAACCATACCTTCAATGACCATTATCTTGAGGTTGATTATGATCTGTCTGAAGTGATGTTCGTTGCGACTTCCAATTCGATGAATATTCCTGCGCCACTTCTGGACCGTATGGAAGTTATTCGTATACCGGGTTATACCGAGGCGGAAAAGCTTGAGATCGCAAAGCGCTACCTTGTGCCAAAGCAGATGAAAAATGCAGGTTTAAAGAAAGGTGAACTAGCGTTAGAAGATTCAGCGATTCAGGGCATTATCCGCTACTATACGCGTGAAGCCGGTGTGCGAAATCTTGAGCGTGAAATCTCTAAGGTTTGTCGCAAAACTGTGAAACAACAGCTTTTAGCAGATAAGCCGGAAAAGACAGTAAAGGTTAATGATGAAAACCTTGATAAGTATCTTGGCGTCAAGATTTATGATTATGGGCGTGCCGGTGAGTCCAATAAAGTTGGGCAGGTGACTGGTCTTGCCTGGACGTCGGTAGGTGGTGAACTGTTGACTATCGAGTCGGTAGTGGTTGATGGTAAAGGAAAAACCACCTATACGGGCCAGCTGGGCGATGTTATGAAGGAGTCTATTCAGGCGGCCATGACGGTAGTGCGTAGCCGTAGTCTGGCGCTGGGTATTGAAGCTGATTTCTATGAGAAAAAGGATATCCACATCCATGTTCCTGAAGGTGCAACACCGAAAGATGGACCAAGTGCGGGTATTGGTATGTGTACTGCTCTTATTTCGAGTCTGACGGATATTCCGGTAAGAAAAGATGTTGCCATGACCGGTGAAATCACTCTGCGAGGAGAAGTTTTGCCAATTGGCGGACTCAAGGAAAAGCTTCTGGCAGCTCACCGAGGTGGTATTAAAACGGTCATTATTCCGAAGGAAAATGAACGTAATCTGGCCGACATTCCAGATAATATTAAAAAGGATTTAAAGATTGTGTGTGTGAAATGGATTGATGAGGTGATTGATCTTGCGCTAGAGCGACCACCTGAACCAATCACTAAGCCGACCACTGAAGCGCCAGAAAGTGAGGGTGCTAAAGTTGACGACCAAGACAAGCTCCATGCACACTAATGCACAAAAAGCCTGCAATTCGCAGGCTTTTTGACCGTTTAAAGGAAATTTTCTTGACACATAAAAGGGTCAGTTGATATAACAGCAGACCTTGAGTTGTGCAGTAGAACGCTAATAATTACTGCTAAATTTTTGTACATCAGATTACTCTAAATAAAAGGGGAAAGTGAGTGAATAAATCAGAATTAATCGACGCTATCGCAGCTGGCGCGGATATCTCTAAAGCGGCTGCTGGTCGTGCACTAGACTCTATGTTAGGCGCAATTACAGATTCATTACAAAAAGGCGAGCAAGTATCTCTAGTTGGTTTCGGTACTTTCGCTGTTAAAGAGCGTGCTGCTCGTACAGGTCGTAATCCAAAAACTGGTGAAACTATTCAGATCAAGGCTGCAAAAGTTCCTGGTTTTAAAGCTGGTAAAGCTCTTAAAGACGCGGTAAACTAGCCGCCGTTTTTACGGGTGGTTAGCTCAGTTGGGAGAGCATCGCCCTTACAAGGCGAGGGTCACTGGTTCGAGCCCAGTACCACCCACCATGCTTTTTAGTGTCCTTAAGTATGGTGTCCGTAAGACGACAATTTAGGAGCGGTAGTTCAGCTGGTTAGAATACCGGCCTGTCACGCCGGGGGTCGCGGGTTCGAGTCCCGTCCGCTCCGCCAGAAACTAAACGCGCCTACCAAGGCGCGTTTTTTTTATCCAGTAACCAAAGTCTGTTTCCTGAGCTTTCAGGTTATCCTTTTGTCCGCTATTAATATTTTTAGTGACCTAATACTGAGTAACTGGATAGTTTGGATTATAATTAAAGTTTAATGTTCGGACTGAATAATTAACAAATAGGTAGTTTCAGCCATGATGTTGGAAAGAATACAGCAAAGCATGCAAGGGCCGATTATGAAGGTGGTACTATTTATCATCATCATATTCTTTGTTTTTGCGGGCTATTTTACGGGTACTTTGTTTAGTGGTAACCCAGACAAGGTTGCAGAAGTTGAAGGTGCAGAGATCACTAACGCTCAGATTCAGCAGAGGGTCGATCGAGTGCGTCAACAGATGGGGCAGCAGTTTGACCAGCAGTATGCAACTGAAGCCAGTCAACAGCTATTGCGTGAGCAGATCAAACAGCAGCTCATTAATGAGCAAATTATTAGAGCAAATCTTAATAAAGCTGGCTTAACTGCTTCTGAAGAGCAAATTAAGAAGTGGATTAGAAGTTTTCCTGATTTCCAGATAGGTGGGATTTACTCGCCCGAGCGAGCCAAGTCTGCTTTGATTAACAGTGGGCTAACTGAAGAGCGTTTTCGTCAGTATGTGCGCCAGGAGATTGCCCAGGAGCAGCTTAATAAAGGTGTAGGAGCAAGTAACTTTGCTTTGGACTATGAGGTAGAGGCTTTCTATCGTCTCCAGGAGCAAGCCCGTCATGTACGCTATGTTCGAATTAGCCAGGAGGACTTTGCTGATTCAATTGAGGTGACTGATACTGAAATTGAAGAATATTATCAGCAGAATCAGGCTCAATTTGAGCAGCCCGAAAAAGTCAACCTGCGTTATGTTCGGTTATCCATTGATCAGCTGACAGAAGCTTATAAAGCGCAAATTACTGAAGAGCAGATCCAGCAGTTTTATGACAACAATAAAAACAGCTATCAGGATCCTGCTGAAATTTTAGTAGCTCATATCCTTATTGAAAATACGGTAGATGATGCGGAGGCAAAAGCAAACGACATCCTAAACCAGATTAAGGGTGGGGCAGATTTTGCTGAGATGGCAAAAGAGCACTCGAGCGATACATTTAGTGCTGAGAATGGCGGCCAGCTGGACTGGGTTGATGCTGTGGCTTCAGATGACAATGCCACTGGTACTGGGTGGGTACCTGAATTTGAACAAGCTGCTCTTGCTCTTTCAGATGTTGGAGCAATGACCGACGTGGTTGAAACTCAGTACGGGTATCATATTATCAAGCTTGTTGATAAAAAAGAGGCCGAGGTTTCATCTCTTGCAGATGTAGCAGACGATATTCGTGAGTCCCTTGCTCAAGATAAAGCGCAGGAAGAGTTTTTTGCCAAACAGTCTAAACTTAACGAAAACTTGTTTGAGTATGGTGATGACCTGGATAAATTTGCCGAGCAGGTGGGCTTAGACGTTCAGGAAACAGGCCTGTTTAGTGAAGACTCGGCAACCGGCATTGCCGCTAACCCAGTATTCCTGGAAAAGGCATTTTCTGCATCGATACTTGAATCCAGCGAAGTTAGCGACATGATTGAGTTGACCAACAATGACATCGTGTATGTCACTGTTAAGGATTATCAGCCTGCGCAGGTACAGCCGCTTGAAGAAGTGAAAGAGACTGTGGTTGCCACCTTAAAAGAAGACAAGGTGCGTAATGCAACAAAAGAATTTGCTGACCAGGTTCTGACCAGGCTTGAGGAAGACGGCGATGCCGACACTTTGTTAAGTATGGAAGGCTTAAGTTGGAGTGAAACAAGTGGTTTGAAGCGACGCGATACAGCTATCGGCTTTGATATGACTAATGCAATATTCAACCTTAAAGCACCCGCAGAGGGAGAGGTTAGTCGCTCCGTCGAGACCTTGTTTAACGGTGATTTTGCAGTAATTGAAGTTAAAGCGGTTAATTATCCTGATGTAAGCACCATGGATGATGCTACACGTCAGCAAATCAAGCAGCGCTTAGCCAATGCTTATGCGCAAGGTGAAATGCAGAGCTTGATGCAAAGCTTTAGAGATAAGGCAGACATTTCTGAGTAAGTACTTCCCATAGAATTTTTAAGGTACACTTTTGAAAGTATCTTTTAAGCCACTCTCATATAGGGTGGCTTTTTTTATACTCTAAAGATATGAACTATTTTTCTATTGCTCTACGGTAACTGGATGAGGCGTTAAGAAGTTCTAATGTATGCTTGGACTGGGGCTGGCTAAAGACTTCACCCACTCGCCCGTACTCTTTCTGTTCGCCATTATGCATTACTAGCACTTTATCGCTAAAGTGTTGCACCAGCCCCAGATCATGGGAAATAAAAACATAGGCCAGATCAAGGCGATCCTGAAGATCCAGTAGGAGGTTAATAATCTGCGCCTGGACAGAAACATCCAATGCTGAAACAGGTTCATCAGCAACGATGACTTTTGGATTTAGCATCAGTGCTCTGGCAATTGCGATCCGTTGGCGTTGGCCACCGGAAAAGGTATGTGGGTAGCGGTCAGCATACTCTGGCCTTAATCCAACCAGATCCAGAACCTCTGCGATGCGATCTTTTCGGCTTTGACTATTACCGGTTTTGGCATTAATCAGTGGCTCTTCCAGACTTTGTCTGATGGTTGCTCTTGGGTTTAATGAGGCTGCTGGGTTTTGAAAAATCATGCGTATGTTGCGGTACCAGCTGAAGGAAGCATCTTTCAGAATATTACTACCTTCAAACAATAACTCGCCACTATCGGGTTTTTCAGCACCAACCAGGATTCTAGCCAGGGTTGATTTACCCGAGCCTGACTCACCAACCACTGCTAAAGTTTGGCCTGCGCTTAAAGTAAAGCTAACGCCTTTGAGCACCTCGAGGTATCGCTGCTTAAATGGATTGTTGGAAACCTTATAAGATTTACGCAGCAGCTTTGCTGATAACAGGCTTTGCATCAGGATTCCTCCTCTTCAATTAGAGGGAAGTGGCAACGCACTCGACGTCCTTTAATGTTAAATAGCTCTGGCGCCTGAACACATTTTTTTGCAGCGTATGGACAGCGGGGCCCAAGGTAGCAGCCTACCGGTAAGTGACTGATGGGTGGCGTTGACCCTGGTAGGTTAAACAATCGACGCCCTTTTTTATAGCGCATACCAAAATGCGGCACACTATCCAGCAAAGCCTTTGTGTAAGGGTGATAGGGCTGGCTCAAAAGATTGTAAGTTCTGCCTGACTCCACTATTTGTCCGCAATACATAACATGAACTTTAGTGGTGGTTTCAGCCAGAATCGAAAAGTCATGCGTAATCAGCATCAGCGCCATATTATGTTCTTCTTTGACTTTAAGAAGCAGATCGAGGATTTGTGATTGCACCGTAACATCAAGTGCCGTTGTAGGCTCATCAGCGATAAGCAGTTTCGGCTGGCATGCCAATGCGATAGCTATCATGACCCTTTGATTGAGGCCACCTGATAGTTGGTGCGGGTATTCCTTATAACGGCGCTTGGCATCCATAATGCCAACTTGTGCTAGTAGCTCCAGTGCTCGGTCTTTACGTTGCTTGGTTGTGCCACCTTCGTGAAAGCGAATGGTTTCATCCAGCTGATAGCCTATTGTCAGGGCTGGATTTAAGCTGGATGTAGGCTCCTGAAAGATAATCGAGATGTTGCCGGTGATGAGTTTGTGCCGCTCGGCAGGGCTCATTCGCGTTAAGTCATGCCCGTCGAGGTTAAAAAGATCGGCCTGCATTCTCGCTGCCGGAGATAGCAATCCTGCGATAGCCAGCGCCATAACACTTTTACCGGATCCCGACTCGCCAATGACACCAATGACTTGGCCATTATCAATACTGAGTTTGACCTTGTCGACGGCTCTTACCAGACCATCATCGGTCATAAAGTCCACATTCAGGTTTTCAATTTGCAATAAACTCATAAGATTACCTGTTTAATCGTGGATCAAATGCATCGCGTAGTCCATCACCGACCAGATTAATGGATAACACAGTTAGGAAAATGGCCAGTCCAGGCAAGGTCATGGTCCAGGGAGCAAACTGGATAAAGGCTCTGGCTTCGGACAGCATGGTTCCCCATTCGGCCATGGGTGGCTGAGCTCCTAGCCCAAGAAAGCCAAGGGCTGCAATATCCAGCAAGGCGGTCGAGAAACTGAAGGTCAGTTGCACGATTAGTGCTGGAATAATATTCGGCCAGACATGGTGCAGTAGTAGTCTGATGTGTCCGGCACCATCGAGTCTGGCGGCCATGACATAATCTTTGCCAAGTTCCTCCGAGATAGCACTTTGAGTTACTTTCACGAATTGAGGGATCAAAACAATAACCACGGCATAGACCGCATTGGGCAGTCCTGGCCCAATCATAGCAACAATGGCAATGGCCAATAGCAGAGAGGGCAGGGACAGCAATAAGTCCATGAAGCGCATAAGTAGTGAGCGTAAGCCTGAATTCAGGAATGCAGCGGCGGCTCCCAGTATAATGCCTATAAATGCAGCTGCGAAAACCACCATCAAAGTCAGCTTAAGCGACAGGCGAGCACCGTGCAGCAGCCGTGACAGCATGTCGCGCCCCAGGTCATCGGTGCCAAGCGGTGTTACAAAGTCACCATTGTCGTACCAGAGGGGTGGCGTCAGAATTTTATCACTGAACTGCTGGGCGGGATCATGCGGAGCAAACCAGGGACCGATCAGGCTCATCAACAGAACTATAAGCAGGATTAAGCTACCTGTCATGGCACTTTTATTATGGCTAAATACCTGCCAGGCTAATTTACTATTGGAGAGCGTCACGACGGCCTCCTTAGTCTTGGGTTCATATAGCTTGCCAGCAGATCGAGCGCTAGATTGAAAGCTATCACCAGTAGTGATAGGGCCAGAATTCCTGCCTGAATGCTGGCAAAGTCGCGTCGTGAGACTGCTTCAAGCAACCACTTACCAACACCAGGCCAGGCAAAAATATATTCGGTAATGATCACTCCCGACATGATGATGCTGACCTGAACGCCGCTGATCGTCAAAATGGGGATGAGCGCATTTCTAAGTGCGTGGATCCAGATTATTCGTTGTTGGCTTAGGCCTTTGGAGCGGGCGGTACGAATGTATTCAGCTTTAAGCACCCCCAACAAGGATGAGCGTGTCATGCGGGCGATAATGGCCATCGGTATTGTGCTCAAAGTTATGGCCGGTAGTATTAAGTGCAGCAGAGCATTGAAAAAGGCATCGAAACCATATTGACCCTGACTGAGCAGAGAGTCTATCAGCATAAAGCGCGTTACCGGCGGAATGTCGTAAACATAGTCAATTCTACCCGCCACTGGCGTCCATCCCAGGGTCAAAGAAAAAAGTAGTACCAGAAGCATCCCCCACCAGTAAATTGGCATGGAATACCCGGCCAAAGTGACTCCCATCAAGGTGTTATCCAGCCACTTGCCGCGTCGATTGGCGGCCATAATACCCAGTGTCAAACCAAAGACGATGGCGAACAAAAGGGCAAGTACAACTAGTTCAATAGTGGCAGGGAAGTGTAACAGGAAGTCATACAGTACCGGACGGTTATGAATGCTGGAGAATCCCCAGTCACCTGCTAAAAGAAACTGCAGGTACTCGAAATATTGGCCAATGAAATGTTGGCTCTGGTAAAGATGCAAAGCTTCATCGCCCTGTTGGCTGAGCACAAAGGTTAGCAAGGTCAAACCAAAGAGGCTGACAAATAAGGTGGTTCCATGCCGGATAAGTAGTCTGAACATTAGTCCATACCCTCTGCGGACTTATCATCAGTGTTAGTAAATGTCACATTGTCGAATTCGATATTGCCTACAGGTGATATGACCAGGCCAGAGACGTCAGGCTGGCTGAGCAGGCTTTTATTGGCATGTGCTATGGTCAGCCAGGGCGCTTCCTGCTTGAAGAGGGTTTGTGCTTGCAGATAGTATTCTTTGCGTTTGTCGACATCGGAAGACTGGCTGGCCTTTAGAATAAGTTGATCGAATTCTGGGTGGCACCATTTGGCATAGTTGTTACCGCTGCGGGCAGAAGCGCAACTCAATAATGGGTTCAGGAAATTGCTCGGGTCACCGTTGTCTGCGTTCCAGCCAAGCAGGACGCTATGGTGCAGTCCCTGGCCAACCCGGGCGAGAAATGTCCCCCATTCATAACTTATGATTCGAGCCTTAACTCCAATTTTTTCTAAATCCTGCTGCATCATCTCAGCCATCTTGCGAGCATTGGGATTGTAGGCCCTTTGGATCGGCATTGCCCAGATATCGATGGTAAAGCCATTTTCATAGCCAGCTTCGGCGAGTAACTGCTTTGCCTGTTGAGAATTATAGCGAACACGTGAGACCTGTTTGTTGTAGGCCCAGGACGAAGGTGGAATCGGGCTGGTCGCAATTTGGGCCTGTCGGTCATAGACGGCTTTTAAAATGGCTTCGCGATTAATGGCCATGGACAGTGCCTGTCGTACCTTCACATCGTGGAAGGGTGGCTTTTCCACATTAAAGGCCCAGTAGGCCACGTTAAAGCCAGGTACTTCTAAGATGGTCAGTTTGTTCTGACGGGCAATACGTAAATGAACCGGCAATGGATTGCTCATAATGTCGCATTCGCCAGCGCTGAAGCGTGCAAAGCGCATGGCGGCATCTGGTGTAATGGAGTACACCAGATCGGTCACTTTCGGCGAGCCTTTGAAATGAGCCGCAAAGGCTTCGTAGCGAATGTGTGAATCTGGCTCGTAGCGCTTGAGTCTGAACGGGCCTGTACCAATTGGCCTGCTGTCGATCCACTCAGGCTTCTCCATCACCTGTAAAACATCGGCATACTCTGCTGATAAAATAGATGCAAATGGGGTGGCAAGGATGGCAAGAAACGGACTTTCGGGGCGCGATAACACAAATTCAACTTCAGAATCACTGACTTTATTGATATCCAGAATCAGCTGATCCAACCCCTGGGAATAAAAGTAGGGATAGCGACCACCAGAAATCGAGTGGTAGGGATGATCGTCCAATCGTTGCCGATTAAAGCTGAAAATGATGTCATCTGCATTTAAAGGGCGTGTTGGGGTGAATACCTCGTTGCCGTGAAAGCGGACATTGTCTCTTAGTTTAAAACGGTATCGTGTGCCATCATCGCTGATCTGCCAGGATTCAGCCAGTGAGGGGGCAATATCAGTGGTGCCAGGGGTGTAGGTTACAAGCTGATTATAGATAGTGTGAGCTGTGGCATCATACGAAGTTCCGGAGCTAACAAGCTGCGGATTAAAGGAGTCAGGACTTCCTTCAGAGCAATAGACAAGTAAACTGTCCTGCTGTAATGAGTCTAAATCATCCTGAGGTTGGCAAGACCAACACAAGAAGCCACTAAAAAGTGCCAAAAACAGAGATTTAGAGGGTGTTTGTATGCTCATTCGGCAAAGTTGTTCTTGTCGGAAGTTCTAATCATACCAATGTTAATTTGGCATGGATAGCCGAGGTTGGGAATAATGGCACAAAATACAGTCAGTTAGCATAATAACTTGTGAGGTTTACCTAATTTTACAACTCTTCAAGTTGAAAGGAATCAGGCATTTACCTATACTGAATAAATGCTAAAAGGGTTTGGCGCTGATACATTTAATTATCGATAACTTATTGATAAGTCAACCGAAACCAAGCTCTTCTAGATAAAGATAAGATCAATATTTAATCAATTAAGAGTCGTACAATGATGATGAAACCTACCTCTAAGCCATTTCGTGTGCCTGTATTTCGGGCGTTACTAGTGGCAGCGATGAGCTCTTTAGCGCTAAGCAGCTTTGCTAAAAGTGCTGAGCAAGGTGATTCATATATGAGCGATGAGTTATTTGTGATGGATGGTCTGCCGGGCACACAGTTTGCCGGCTTTAAGCCTTTTGTAATTGACGACTCCAGTGTGCGCGTTACCGCAAATGACATCAGTGTCAGTTTGCTGGCTAATAATAAGTTCAATGCCTTAGGCTCCAAGAGCCTTGAAAGCGATCCTCTTGCCTTCAGCATCAAAGATGAAGAGCAGGGTGAGTGGCTCGTTTCTTTGGATTTATCTCGAGCAGCACAAACTAAAGAGGCTAACTCGAACTTTCTAGCGGCATATCAGGCGCCCAACCAGACTTCTCAGTTTTTCGTAAATTATGGCAAGCAAAGCTTACCGGTTTCCGTGAGTATTGATGATTCTGTTCACTCTATGCTGGATCAGAAGGCTCTTGAGCAGAACTCTGTGGGCTTGGGGTTTAACCAGGAGGTAGGACAGGGCTGGGATGTAACCATTAGTTATATGAAGTCGGATATAGAAATGGTAACAACCAAGTCTGCATTGTCAGAATTGGAGCAGCAAGACACTGGCTATCGCTTCTACTACGACTTTAATCAGGATGGCTCTCCCGAGTCGATTAACCTGAAATCCAATCTGGCTGGAATTGAAAGTTTTCAACAAGACCTGGAAGGCATCGAGATCAAGATCAGCCGGCAGGTTAATGATGACTTTACTCTAGGAGCTTCTGTCGAAAGCGGCAAAGGGCGTTATCAGGAACACTTTCTGGGTCTTCAGGAACAAGACACGCCATTTGAGGCCAGCGCGCTATCACTTTATGGTGGGATGCGGTTCGCTGAGGATTGGACACTTGCAGCTAATGTAAATAAGCAAGAGAGTAAATTATCCTTAAATTCAGGATCTTCCGAACTGTTGGAGTTCGAAGATACCACTCTTGATATTGGTCTTCAGTATCAGACCAGATGGAACAAAACCGGATTAGTTATACGAATTGATTTGATGAATCTACTGGGTGCTGCGCACTTGGAAGATTCAATGTCGCAATCAATGGATTTAGATGCCAGCGGCTTGGTTCCCTATACATTCCAAAGCCCAAAGTACATAAAGTTAAGCGGTAGTATCAACTTTTAATAGCTAGACTTTTCAGGGCAAACCAGAAGCTCTGATAATTTATAAGTTTAAGTTATGTATTGCATAAAGAATTGTTAATTCCCCCGATACATTTGTTGACCCATACCGCCTTTCTCTTTATAGTTGGCCTCTTTGTCCACAAGTTTAGGCCGCAAGGCTGGCGTTAATGCTTTTAAAATTAAGGCTTTTTGCTGGACGATAAATCACTTGATTTTTTTGTCTGAAAGCTCTAGTTTTCAAAAGCATTGGCAATCAAAAGCAAAGATTTCTGAACAGAAATTTGGGTAAGTTTATGAAAAAACAACTATTTTTAAAGAAAACAGCCGTTGCCGTTCTGGCCTCAGCTGTCATGGGCAGTGCATTCGCAGCTGGCCAGTTTGAGTCATCAATGAACATTGAGAAACAAATTGATCGTGCTGCAGCGAGTACTCAAGTATCGGTAAATAAGTTAGCGGAAGAAGCAACGGATTTATCACTTGAATATCGTAATGCTTTGCAACGTGTTGATCAGTTGCGTGTCTACAATGCTCAGCTTGAAAAGCAAATTGCTAGTCAGGAAAAGCAGATCGTCGATAGTGTCCAGGAAATGGAAAGTATCGATGAAACTGAAAAAGGTGTTTTACCTTTAATGGATGAAATGATCACAACTCTTGATGAGTTTGTTGAGTTAGACATTCCTTTCAACTTGGATGCGCGTCAAACACGTGTTCAAAATCTTTATGCCTTAATGGATGACGCGAACGTTTCTGTATCAGAGAAGTATCGTAAAATCCTGGAAGCCTATCAAATCGAGATGCAGTACGGTAATGCTGTATCAGTGGATACTGGTAAAATCGATGCGAATGGTGAGCCACTCGAAGTTGAGTTCTTGCGTGTTGGTCGTTTGACTTACGTATATTTAACTCTTGATGGTAAGAGTGGTGCTTACTGGAACAAGCTTGAGCGTAAGTGGGAATCTTTACCAGAAGAGTACTTAGACTCTGTAGCTAATGCGATTAAATTCTCGCGTGGCATTTCACAACCCGTTCTATTTAAAGTCCCAGTTCCAGTAGCGGAGGCAGCACAATGAGAAATATTCTAGCTATCACATTAGCTGGCGTCTTCGCGCTGGCATCTGTTGCTACCAATGCGGCAGAAAGTTTGTCACATTCAGACCTTTTGAAGAAGGTTCGTGATAAAGCGCGTATTCAAGAGCAAGTAAACGAGCAGCGCGTTCAACAGTTCCGTTCTCAACGTAATCGTCAGGCGGACCTTCTGGCTGATGCTAAACGACGCCTGGCTGAAGAAGAAGCTAAAAGTGAGCGTTTAAAGGCTCAGTTTGATGAAAATGAAAAAGAGCTGACTCAAATCTCTGAAGATTTGCGTATTAAACAGGGTAACTTGGGTGAGTTGTTTGGTGTTGTTCGTCAATCTGCAAACAGCATGACCGGTGATATCGGTACTTCATTAGTGAGTGCTCAGTATCCAGGTCGTCAAGGCTTATTGAATACTCTGACCGAAGCTGATGCACTTCCTAAAATGGAACAGTTGCGTGCTTTCTGGGTTTTGATGTTGCAAGAAATGTCAGAGCAGGGCCAAACAACAACATTCACTGCTGATGTGGTCAATGAAGGTGGTCGCTCAGAGCAGCAGACTGTAACTCGCGTTGGTACTTTCAATCTGATTTCAAATGGTGAGTATTTGTTCTTTGATAAAGGCGTCATCAAGACATTGCAAGTACAACCAGACTCTCGTGTTCTTAATCAGGTAGAAGAATTCCAGTCAACTAATTCTGGCTACGCTGGTTTGTTCCTTGATCCTAGTAAAGGCGCAATTCTGCAGTTAGAAAAGCAAAAAATGAGCCTGATTGACCGTTTGTGGGAATTCAGTGGTTTTGCAGGTAAAACTGTAATGGTGCTGCTGGTTATTGGTCTATTAATCGCACTTGAGCGTATCTTTACTTTGTACTTTGTTACCGGTCCAAAAGTGCATTCGCAGAAGAAATCTGCAACGCCTGGCAACAACCCTCTTGGTCGTATCATGAAGGTTTACCAAGCAAACCGTAATGAAGACGTAGAAAATCTTGAGCTTAAACTGGATGAAGCAGTTCTGAAAGAAACGCCTAAGATTGAACGTGGTATTAACTTAATCAAGGTAATTGCAGCACTTGGTCCATTACTAGGTCTATTAGGTACTGTTGTAGGTATGATTGAAGTATTCCAATCGATTACTCTATACGGTACAGGCGATCCGAAAACTATGGCTGACGGTATTTCACAAGCGTTGGTAACAACGGTTTGGGGTCTATTAGCTGCTATTCCTTTAACTTTCTTACACGCTGTAGTTGCTGGCAAAAGCAAGAGCATTATTCATGTTCTTG
The DNA here is from genome assembly GCF_014762745.1 of Kangiella sp. Taxonomy (GTDB): domain Bacteria; phylum Pseudomonadota; class Gammaproteobacteria; order Enterobacterales; family Kangiellaceae; genus Kangiella. The sequence goes on along the minus strand of NZ_JABURJ010000122.1, from coordinate 23,894 downwards.
AAGAGCAGAGCACTGGTTTAATGGCTCAGCATGAAGAAAGTAACGGATAGGTAATTCTTATGGAATTAATCTATACGATACTCGATTTTATAGATAAAGGTGGATGGGTCCTATGGTGGATAGGACTCGTTCTCTTCTTAATGTGGACCTTTATTATCGAACGGTATTGGTACATCTACAGTGAGTTTCCAAAAGAGGCAAGAATGATGATTGCTCAATGGAACGCTCGTGAAGATACTAAGTCATGGCAAGCACATCGAATCAGAGAAGCTTGGGTATCGATTGCCCGTGAGGCCCTTAATCAGCGCATGCTTTTGATTAAGACTCTGATCGCAATATGTCCATTGCTTGGTCTGTTGGGTACCGTAACCGGTATGATTGATGTGTTTGAGAGTATGTCTGGCCAAGGCTCAGGTAGTGCTCGTCAAATGGCAGGTGGTATTTTTAAAGCAACTATTCCTACAATGGCTGGTATGGTTTCAGCATTGTCGGGTATTTTCTTTAGTAGCCGTCTTGAGCAAACAGCTTATATTAAGTCGCATCAGTTAGCTGATAATCTTCCACATCACTAGAATTGGTGAACCTTAATGGCGATTGAGACTCAAAAGAAACAAGAAGATGTAGAAATTGACATGACTCCGATGCTGGATATCGTGTTCATTATGCTTATCTTCTTTATTGTGACGACTGTGTTTGTTAAGCAGGCCGGGGTTGATGTTAGCAAGCCTACTGCACTATCTGCAGAAGAGCGTAAAAACGCATATATCTTTGTAGCTATCGATGATAAAAACCAGATTTTTATTGATAAAGATATGCTACAACCGTCTGAAATTAAGGCAAAAATACAGTCGCTAAGGACTGAAAACCTTGAAGGTGAAGTGGTTATCCAGGCGGATAAAAAAGCACGAGCCGGATTGGTGTTAGAAGTCTTGGATATTGCAAAAAGTTCCGGTGCAAATGTATCTGTAGCAACGGAAAGGGTTGAATAACATGGCAAGAACATTATTAAGTGCGTTATTAGCGATTGGTATCGTACTTGGCATTTTCTTATTGATGAATGCTCTGATTGACACTGCTGGTGATCAAGAACGAGAAAGAGACAATGTCAATATCGATATAGGCTTCATTGAAGAGGAAAAAGATGTACAGCGCAAAGAGCGTACTCCTCCTAAAAAGCCACCACCACCAAAAGAGCCACCACCTCCTCAGCAGCAAGATGTTCCTGAACAAAAGCAGGTGGTTACAGCTTTAGTTGACATCAAAATTGATAATATTGATGCAACAATGGATGGTGGTGGAATTTACATTGGCGGGCTAGGTTCATCAGATTTTTCTGGCATGGGCGACGGTGAAGCTATTCCTTTGGTTACTGTTCCACCTGAGTATCCGCAAAAAGCTGCTCTGGAAGGTATTCAAGGTTTCGTACTGTTTCAGTTTGATATTGCTCCTGATGGATCACCATCAAACATTCGTGTCATAGATGAAAACCCTAGGGGTATGTTCCGTAGAGAAGCCTTAAGAGCGATACGCAAATGGAAGTTTAAGCCACGCATTGTTAATGGTCAGCCAATCCATCAGCGTGACATGAAGTATAAATTAGACTTCCAGCTGGATAACTAACTCTGAGTAAAGTAATAATTATGACTAAAATTTCATACATCGTTGGAGTCATTGCTTTGACAGTAGGTACTGTGGCAAACGCTTTGCCACAGACTAAGTACACAAGCTCATGTAAATTGCTTGCTCCTAAACAAGGCGAGTACGACGAAGAGAAAATGCCTACTATTACCTCTGAGTCAGCATACAAAAAAATTACTGCGGCTAATGAGGCTTATGCGGACGGTAAATACAACGAATCCATAGCGATACTGAACGATATTATCGAAAACTCCGGAGACAAAGTTGTAGTTGGGCGTTCCATTTATCTGCTAGGCGTAAACTATCGTGAAATGGGGCAGTATGCAGCAGCTAAAAGAGAGCTCATTAGAGCTATGGGTACAGGCATGCTTGGTAAGCAAAATGAAGTTAATCTTCGTTTAATGCTTGCTCAAATAGATGCCTCACAAGAAGATTACAACTCAGCGATTCGCTGGATGAAAGAATATTTTGATGAGGTTATCAATCCTCCTGCAACTTCTTACGCAACTTATGCAAGCTTGTTATATCAAAAACAGGATTTTCGAGCTGCGATCTGTCCGGCCTATCTAGCTATTCAGGAAGGTAGTAAATCCACTAAGCCGTTATACAGCATGTTATTTGCTGCCCATATCGAGCTTAAGGATCTGCCAGGTGCAGAGGTTATTGGCAGAGAGATGGTTGAGTTATTTCCTGCTGAAAAGTCAGTATATAACAACTTGTTTGCTGTGTTGAGCCAACGCGGTAAATCTGCTGATATGTTAGCACTAGCTGAACTTGCTTACATGAACGGTATGTGGGATTCGGAAACTAACTACAAGCAGCTTTCAGCTTTGTACTCAAATAACCAGATCCCTCTTCTTGCTGCCGAGCGCCTTGAAGAAGGTGTTAACAAAGGTATTGTAGAGTCAGACGAAGATGTTTGGAAAAGTATCGCTAACAGTTATAAATATGCAAAAGCAAGTGATAAAGCTGTTGCTGCTTACAAAAAGGCCGCATCATTTGTAAGCAATGGACAGTATGACTATCAAATTGCAAGCGTCTATTTTTATGACGAAGAATATACAAAGGCAATTGAAGCATTCAAAACTGCCATTAGAAAAGGCAATTTGAAAGATGGCGATGCTGGATATGCTTATTTGCAGATGGGAGTAGCCCATCAACGCCTAGGCCAGCCTAATCAAGCAATCTCTGCTCTAGAGCAAGCCAGAAATTATAAAAACGTTTCTAAAAATGCCACTGCTTATATCGGTTATATACAACAAATCGAAAAAATGAAGAAAGAGTTGGCATTAAACGATTAATGTTTTATAAAGGCCTCATCAAGAGGCCTTTTTTTATGCGTAAGTTAGCTTTTCTCATCATCTTTTTATCCGCCAGTTTTGGTTCCACAGCTGCGGATTTATACACATCAGTCAAGTCGTCACTTTCTGAATCGATAACTGATGATTTTAATATTCAACTTATTGATGCGAATATTGCCGGGCATTATGTTCTGATAAAAGCAAGCGCGGAAGTAGATATATCTGATGAATTTCAAGGTGTTGCCCGTAGCTTGACCAAAAGTGGCTTCCAGCAGAGTTATAATAAAGATCTTACCTATCACCAACTTTTAGTAAAAGCCCCACGAGACAGTCTTGATGGTGTTTTGCAGTTATTTTTTCAGAAAGTTTCTAACAAAAAGTTAAGGTCTTTAGAGTTCATTATCATAGGTAGTATTAACCAGCAAAGACTGCTTGGCCTGGTAAACAGACAATTCAATGCTTCTGGTATCGCTTTCGATAGCACCGTTAACTTACCAGAGAACGATTCCGTTATTTCCTTGCCAGCACTTGATACAGAATCTGGAGTGGATACCCCTCAGGCTGGTGACTGGATGGTTCGGCTTAGCGCTGCATTAATTAATTGTAATTACCTTAGTCAAACTTATGTCAGCTTCAATTATAATCAGGAAAAGTTTTTCTGTAACCAATACGCACCGAATCATTCGATTACCGACAAAGAGGTCGCTAATTTTAAAGATGGCTTGTATTCCAGTATTCAGTTAAGTATCGAGTCCCCTGAGGGATTTCTTAATTATATTGCCTCATTTAACTCTGAGCGTAGACTTGAGTTATCTCAGGCCTATTTCAACACTCTACCAAGTCTGTCTATTGACAGTATTCTCGAGTACCACTATAAACAAATTCTTAATGTTGAAATTGAACCTTCACTATCAGTAGCCAGTGCCAAACAGACTGTTTCTTACCAGTTACCTAATAACTTTAAGGTAAAGTCTAATTTTATAGATGCCAATTCCAAGGTCGTGAACTTCACAATTGCTATTGATAGCACCTATACATGCGTTCAGCTAAACTGTTCAAGCTTGGCAAGTTTGCCCTATATAGACTATACATACTCAGGTAACCTGCATCTTTTCAGCATTCAATATCCTGCAGCAAATGAAACTAGCATTATTGGAGAGCTTAACAAAGTATTGTTTATTCCATTGTCTACTTCGAACCGCATTGCACAGGAAGACATCCTTATTACTTTGCAGGGTGGTTATCTGCTAGAAGCTTATGACGAAAGTTTTTCCCTTCTGGCGAAACTGCCTCTAGTGAATTCCAACCTCAAGTCGATGAGCCAGCAACAACCAAATGGAGATAAATTAAGGTTTTATACAAATAGAAATAATCAAAATCTAGTGACGATGAATCTGACAAGTGTACCTGGAAGCTCATTCTGGGAAGAGTCAGAGCTTTACTATTTTATTTTAGCAAATAGGCTAAAGGATATGGATGACAGTATTGTTTTCAATAAAGCAAACACCTTGGTTAATTTCAGCCTGCCCGCCAGTTTCCACCTTAATAAAGCTGCATCACCCATTCAGATTGACTTTCCTTTTACTGAGGAAGATAGGTTACAGGATATTATCGCTAATCTTCTTAAGCAGATTGGTGATTTACCCAATAAACTGTCTCGTGATCAGTTTGTTGAGTATAAAAGAGGTGTTATCACTAACATTCAACTTTTAGAAAATAATAGTCAAGTAATCCGTCAGCTTTCACAAGCTTACGATCTTGAGAACCCTGGTCAGATGTTACTTGCCCGTCTGGAAAGCTTAAGTTATGAACAGTTTCAGTCTTATTTGAAGCGCAACCTTGCCTACAGCACTATCAGTATTTCGACTCATTATGAGTTAGAGGAGAGCTTGCGCGAGTCTCTAAAACAGATATTCAGTGATTCACACTAAACTTGTTGGTTTAAAACCAGTATTTTTATAGCCAACTCATAGAAATATCTGTTTACGATTGGATATAACCCCCAGTTACTCTCTAGTCTATAATGTTTAAAAAAGCTATCAGGTTGATTTATGAGTGAAAAAAGTTCGCTATCACGGCTTGTGCATAAAGCTGAGCAGTTGATTGAGCGTGGCATTGATAAGCGCGTTCGAATTGCAGTTACAGGCTTAAGTGGCGCTGGGAAAACAGCTTTTATTACATCTTTCATGAACCAACTCTTGCATATTGCTGATAATGACCAGTTACCCTTTTTACGCGCTGCCAAGGAAGGGCGGGTTCTAGCGTCTAAAGTCAGCTCTTATGACGAACTACATATTCCCGAATTTAAATACAGGCAGTCTCTGGACTCTATCATAGGTAGCACGCCATCCTGGCCAGCTTCCACTACGGGTATTTCACAGGCTCAACTTAATGTGCGATATATCATCAAAAATGAATGGCTGCAGAAACTGCAGAAACAGAGTCATCTGACTATTGATATTATCGACTACCCTGGAGAGTGGTTGCTTGATTTACCTTTACTCAGGTTGTCCTATAAAGAATGGTCAGTGCAGTGTTTGCAGCTGCTTGAGCAAAGTCATGTTGCTGAGGATAGCGATTGGCGTGAGCAATCTACTAAAGTCATTTATCAACAACCTTTAGCGGATGAGTCAATTGCGGAACTGTCACTGCAATACAAAGACTTTATTAAAGAACACTTTATTCAGCAGCAGACTTATAACCTGTTACAGCCGGGCCGCTTTATTTTGCCTGGTGAATTGCAAGGGGCACCGGTTCTGGACTTTTTCCCGGTGCTTGATATTGACATCCTAAACTCCGACTGGAGTGCCTTGGCTGAAGACAGTCTAATAAAAACTCTGGAAAAGCGATTTAACTATTATAAGCAACAGATTGTTCAGCCATTTTTTAAAGAATACTTCGAAAAGGTTGATCGGCAAATATTACTGGTAGACTGTCTTGAGGTTCTCAATGGTGGCTATCAGAACTTTCGCGACATGCAGTTTACTTTGGTTGAGTTGCTAAAAAGCTTTCATTATGGTCAATCTAATTGGCTCAAAAGAATGTTCAACCCATCCATTGATAAGTTGTTGATTGCTGCAACAAAAGCCGATCATGTTCCACCCGAGCAACATCGTGCCTTGGAAGGATTTTTGCAGAACATGTTGCAGGAAGCTAAAAATGATATTCAATATGAGGGCATTGAGCTGGAAACAATGGCCATTAGCGCTATAAAAGTTACCGAAGCCGTGATAGCAGAACATCAGGGACAAAAACTGATGTGCGTCAAAGGAATAGAACTCGATAGCGGAGAGGAAGTTATTAATTACCCAGGAAGGATTCAGCCTCAAGCATTGTCTCGTGACGCATGGCGAGAACATCAATACGACTTTATTAACTTTGCCATTCCCACAAATTTGACCAACGGTATTCTGCCACATATCAGGATGGATAAGGTTATGCAGTTTTTAATTGGAGATAAGTTTCGATGAAGGATAAGCCGGTAAAAATTCGTACCAAAACTGCGAATGTGCAAGTGGAAAAAGTCAGTGCAAATGTTTTCGAGGAACATAATGGTCAGTCATTAGAGGTTGGCCGAAGCAAAGCTGGTGGCGCCTTGTCTTCCACTGCCGGACCAAAGATGCTTAACTCAAAGCCAAAGAAAGGCTTAAGGAAGTTATTCTGGCCCGCACTTTTTACTTTTGTCGCCGGTGCGGCTGCTTATGAGTCCTACCTGTTCATCGATAGTTTATTTGCCTTTAATACCGTTCTTGGTGTTGCGGCTACTGCTGTCGCAGGTCTGGCTGTAATAAGCGGTGGAGCAGGCTTGATAAAGGGCTGGTTAAGTAGGCGTAAGCTCAGGAGCCGAAAAGAGAAGCAGCAGGCTTTTGGCTTGTTAATCGAGGAGAATACCTACGGCGAGGGTCAGCAGTTGATTGATGAAGTTAATACTGAAATAGGTCAGTATCTTGATCTCTCAGGACCGCTGTCTACTTATCGTGGGCAGAAACAGCAGGTACATAACGACCGTGAGCTGATTCAGCTATATTCGCAAACGGTTCTCGAGGGGCTGGACAGCATGGCACTGGAGGCTATCACAAAACATGCTACAGAGTCAGCCGTTATGGTAGCCTTGAGCCCCTTGGCCGCAGCCGATATGGCATTGGTTGCCTGGCGTAGCAGTAAGATGCTGCAGGAAGTTTCTCGTATTTATGGTTGCCCACAGACAACTTTGGGCAGAATCGGTCTGACAAAGCAGGTCATGACCAATATGATGTTGGCAGGTGCAAGCGACATGTTGGCTGATGCTGGCACAGAGTTACTAGGTAAAGGCCTGGCCGCGACTGTGTCTACTAAAGTTGCACAAGGCATCGGTGTAGGGCTTCTAATAGCTCGTATGGGTATTCAGACCATGAAACTGTGCAGGCCAGTTGAGTTTACTGATGACAACAGACCTAAACTTAGCTACATTCGAAAGTCTTTGTATAACAGGCTTACAACGCTTTTGAAGAAAAGCGAGCCATCAAAAGGCGCGACTATTACAAAAGGGGAGCAAGATGATAGAGATTAAAGATCTCGCAAAAACATTTGCCTACGATAAAAAGGAAGCAAAAAAGAAAAAAGGGAAGACAGTTACTGACCCGCGTGAGGGAGAGGGTGTTTTCCATGCTGTGAAAGATGTCTCTTTTAGCTGTAATGCTGGTGAAGTTCTTGGTTTATTGGGGCCTAATGGCGCTGGTAAAACAACAACTTTGCGCATGTTATCCACGGCACTTCAACCAACATCCGGTCAAATTCTGATAAACGGTCATGATGTCACCAAAGAGCCACGCTATGCACAAAAGCAGATTGGTTTTCTTTCTGGAAAAACTGGTCTATATCACCGTTTAAGTGTGCGCGAAAACGTGGCCTATTTTGGCCGTATGCATGGCTTATCACGTCAACAGATAAATGAGCGAATCGAAAAAATATTCACTATGCTCGATATGCACTCGTTTGCAGGCAAGCGTGCTGATGACCTGTCTACCGGTATGATGCAAAGAGCCTCCATTGCACGTGCCGTGATTCATGAACCTGAAGTTTTGGTATTTGATGAGCCGACGACGGGCCTGGATGTGATATCTGCTAAAACGGTACTCGACTTTATCCAAAGTTACAAAGGCAGCGAAATGTCAGTAATTTTCTCAACTCATCATTTGCATGAGGTCGAAAAACTGTGTGATAGAGTTTGCCTGATTGATTTGGGCGAAACAAAGTTCTTCGGGCCTACAGAAGAGTTTGCTGCTAGTACTGAATCAGGCTCACTTTATGATGCCTTCCTTGCCAGTGTAAATAATAAAGAGGTGGCTTAAGATGTGGTTAGTTTATAAAAAGGAATTACTGGAAATTCTGCGTGATAAAAAGACACTGATATTTTCCATTTTATTACCGACGCTAATCTTTCCGGTATTGTTTTTTGCAATTGGTAAGTTTACCGCCAGTAAAACAGAAGAAGCGGAAAACAAAGAAATCAAAGTGGCATTTGTTAATGCTGTAACACTTCCAGGATTTGCTGATTTATTTACCCGGGAGAAAGGCTTTATCAAAGTTGAACTTGAGTCTGATGACTATAAGTCAGCGATTCTTGATAAAAAAGTAGACTATATTTTTGAGGTTCCCGAGGGCGTAAACCTGCCAGCTGATTCCAAAAAACAGGAAGTGCTAAAAGTATACTCTAAAGAGTCAACCCGACTGGATCAAATTATGGGACAGCGTGTTGACGAGGTGGTTGACGCTTTTAACAATACGCAACGAATGGAGTTAGGTCGTAATTTTAATTTAACCACTGACAACGTTAAAGCCTTCAATAAACCTATATTGATTGAAGAAAATAATTTTGCTTCTCAGCGTGAGAAAACCGGTGAGTTTGCAGGCCCTTTACTGGCCTATCTGTTGATTGCTTTGGCGGTTTCCGGTGCCATGTATCCTGCGCTGGAGCTTGGAGTGGGTGAGAAAGAGCGTGGCACGCTTGAGACTTTGTTGCTAACACCAATGTCGAAAGGCCAAATCGTAATGGCCAAGTTCGGTGTTATCTTTACTGCAAGCTTCTTTACAGTGGTGGTGACACTGCTCAGTTACCTGTTCTGGGTATGGATATTCAGTTTTGCTTTTGAGCCATCGGGAGTGGCTGCTGATGCGGACAGTTTAACCGGTAAACAGTCAGGCGGTGGTTTGGACTTCTTGTCGAATATCTCTAGTCTTGATCTCTTATTGGTAGCGGTTTTATTGGTGCCACTGACCAGTATATTCGCTTCGATCATGCTGAGCGCGTCCATTTACGCTAAGAATATGAAAGAAGCTCAGGCCTATATGTCGCCGATCTTTATGATTGGTTTCATGCCAGTTATTGTTGCTTTTGTGCCAGGTATGGAGCTCAATATGAAAACCGCCATGATACCGGTAACCAATGTTGCACTGGCTATGAAGGATTTGATTAAGGGTACAGTTGATTATGGATTGATTACCATTCTTCTGATTTCAACAGCAGTATTGGCGGGCGGTTTGCTCTATTGGACTACTGTGTTCTTTAAGAAGGAAAAGGTTCTGTTTAGAAGTTAGAACGCAGAACATTTATTATAGTGTTAATCAAAGAAGGGGCTTAGTAGCCCCTTTCGTTTATCATTTGCTTGAAGAATCAGGCAATGGTCTTACAGTCCTATTTACGATAAATGGTCAGGGTTTGTCCTGGCTTGATTAACGATGAATTCTTTAAACCATTCCACTTGGTTAGGTCACTGACTCTTACATTAAAGCGTCGAGCTATAGTGTATAAAGAGTCGCCGCTTTTTACCTGATAAGAACTTTTATTCGATGCATAGTTGGCATAACCGCGAGGCCAGACTTTGAGCTTCTGTCCAATGCGAATGGTGCTGTTTTGGGCGATGCCATTCCAGTTGGCCAGTTGACGAGTACTGACACCAAACTTTCTGGAAATGGTCCACAGGCTGTCACCTGAACGCACCTTATAAAGTTGGTAACGACGACGCTGTTGATTCTTGCTCAGTGTGGCAAAAAAGTTTTTCTCATACTCGGTGGCATTAATGATGCCGGGCATTTTTAGTTCCTGACCAATCTTCAGGAAGTCAGACTTTAAGCCATTTAGCTGCTTGATCGTTTTGACAGAGGTGTTATGGCGTTTGGCAATCAGGCTTAAATTATCACCCGATTTAACCTTATAACTGACTGAAGCCATAAGCTGTTTTGGATCAATCTCCAGCAGACCTTGATTAAAATGATCAACTGTATCAGCCGGTACCAGTATCGTTGCTTTTTTGTGATGCTCAGGGACAAACAATCGGTTGTAGGCTGGGTTTAAACGGTAAAAGGTATCTTTATCAATCTGGGCGATTTTCGCCAGCTCCATCAAGTTGGCGGGCGCATCCACTTCCACTTCAACAAATGCCGGTTGATTGTCGATCAGTGGTAAATCAACCTCATATTTTGGGGCATTTAAGAAAATATCAGACAAGGCTAACCATTTCGGAACGTGGCGCATTGTCTCTTTCGGTAGCTTTAATGACCAGTAGTCAGTGGGCTTACCCTGGCGCTTGTTCTGAGTGATGGCTTTTCTGACATTACCGGGACCAACATTATAGGCGGCCACCGTTAATAACCAGTCGCCATCAAACATTTTGTTAAGGTATTGGTAGTAATCGAGTGCTGCATGTGTCGAGGCAATGATATCGCGACGGCCGTCATACCACTCATCAATAGTGATGCCAAAACCTTTTGCGGTTTTGGGCATAAATTGCCACATTCCGGCAGCCTGTACTACTGAGTGTGCCAATGGGTCGAAGTTGCTCTCAACCATTGGTGTAAAAGCCAGCTCAACCGGCATATTCCGATTTTCGAGCTCGGTAATGATGTAGTAAAGGTAAGGGGCCGCTTTATCAGCACGCTTCAGTAATAGATGAGGGTTCCTGAGAAATTGTTTTTTAAAGGTTTCGATTCGCGGATGCTGAACATTGGCAAAAGTTTGCTGGCTGGCCAGATGTTCCCATAGGTTAGGAACGAATACCGAATTGTTCGAATCGGACAATAACAATGGGTTGTCGCTGTCCAACTCAGGGGCGGGCAAGGGAGCAGAATCCTGGGCCGTCTGTTGGTTATCAAAACGTGGGTCATTAACCGTATCTTCCTGTTTTACAAGGGAACTACAGGCTGTCATACCCAAACAACTTATCAATAGCAAGCGCTTCATAGGCAATTATATTTATTAAAAATTATCTTTTAGTCGTCTGATTGTAGCAAAAGTTTCCACAGGATCAGAGAGTCTTTTATCGGTGGCCTGTTGAGCGGCCTGAATAACGTCTGGTTCTGAGCAGCGTAAAAAAGGATTAGTTTTAAGTTCGCTGGCGATAGTGGAGGGCAGTGTTTCCAGATTCTGGTTACGCAATTTTTGACAATTTCCTTCTAATTCCAACAGGTTGCGATTATGTGGCTCTACCGACTTGGCAAAAGCAATATTGGCCAGAGTGTATTCATGAGTACAGTAAACCAGGGTGTTTTCTGGAAGTTGAGCAAGTTTCTGCAGTGAGCGATAAAAAATTTCCGGGGTGCCCTCGAACATTCGGCCACATCCGGCACGAAACAAGGTGTCACCGCAAAATATCAGGTTCTGTCCGTCCTGATTATGTCCATAGTAGCCGATATGCCCCATGGTGTGGCCGGGTAGATGAATAATTGAAAAGGAGTAGCTATCGTCAAACAGATTGATTTGATCCCCTTCATCAAGCGCAGTATCCGTAAAGCCTAAGTTATCATGCTTAGAGGCATAAACATGGCAATGATAGCGGTCTTTGAGCTGCTGAACCCCGCCAATGTGATCATTATGATAGTGGGTAACCAGAATGCTGCTTAAATTTAGCTGCTTGTCTTCGAGAAACTTGATGACTGGGCGGCTGTCGCCAGGATCAACCACTGATACCTGCTTGCCATCGGGTGAAAATATCACCCAGATGTAGTTATCATGAAAGGCTTTTAAAGGAATAATACGCACTGGCTTGCTTGAGTCCTATTGTCAGGTTAGCATGACTCCTAATGTACATAACCGACCAGTGACTGGCAACCTGCCGTAGCCAGTGATTCAGGAACATGAAAAAACGATGACCAAAAAATTGTCTGAGCTTAGTTGGCCAGAATTACCTGCTGGTAATCGTATTCGTTATATTTGGCAGGAGTGGTTACAGAGCCATCTTGAAGACTATCATGGCGGCTATCTGTTGACGCTGGATAGCCTGACCCAATGTTTGAGCCTGCCGGATAATGTATTCGAGTACGAAATCCGGCTTGGCAAAACGCTTGAGCATTGCGTTGAGGCCGATCCAGAGCAATTGCCCTTTATGACCGACTCGTTACAAAGTGTGGTCATCAGTCATGCTTTGGAATACACCGAAAATCCCAGTGTGCTATTAGGAGAGATTCATCGTAGTCTCGCACCACAGGGTTATTTGTATGCCCTGATTTATGCGCCGGACAACCCCTGGTATTGGCAGGGAAAATTAAGACTGGGTCATAAGCGACGCAATTTGCCGCTTCACCGTTATACACTGAGTCGTTATACGGATTGGTTCAACTTGCTCGGTTTTAAAGTGATAGAAGTGGAAACCATTGGCTGCTCCTGGTGGCGTGGCTTTAAAAATTTTCAACGTAAAAGTCAGATGAATAAGGCTTGGTTATCTGCCCCGATCGCATATATGGTCAAGGTGCAGAAAAAAGTTTCGACCATGACGCCAATCAGACCATTAGAAGAAAAGTTATCAGTGGCTATGGCCGGTAAGTTGGCAAACATATCGACTAAACAGCTAGATCAAGCAAACAACTAGAAGAACGAATTTGTGAAGAAAGTAGAAATTTATACAGATGGTGCCTGCAAGGGCAACCCCGGGCCCGGTGGATGGGGCGCTTTGCTACGTTATGGTAAGCATGAGAAGCATCTTTTTGGTGGTGAATTGAATACGACCAATAACCGGATGGAGCTGATGGCGGCCATTGAGGCTTTAAAAGCCCTCAAGGGCAAGTGCCAGGTAGAACTAACCACCGATTCGGTTTATGTAAAAAACGGCATCAATCAGTGGCTGGAAAACTGGAAAGCAAAAGGCTGGAAAACGGCTAACAAAAAACCGGTCAAGAATCAGGATTTGTGGCAGGAGCTGGATCAGCAGGTTGCGAGGCATCATGTCAACTGGCACTGGGTCAAAGGACACAGCGGTCATACTGAAAATGAAATTGCTGATGAACTGGCGAATAAGGGCGTTGAGAAAGTGCTGCAGTCTGCTGGTGTTTAAACGAGAAGATATAGTGATATGAGACAAATAGTTTTAGATACGGAAACCACAGGTCTGGAACCCTCCGATGGACACAGAATTATCGAAATTGGTTGCGTAGAGCTGGTTAACCGAAAGTTTACCGGAAATCATTATCATCAATATTTACAGCCTGATCGTGAGATTGATGAAGGGGCCATTGAAGTCCATGGCATTACTAACGAGTTTCTCGCTGATAAACCTCGCTTTATTGATGTGGTTGACGAGTTTCTGGAATTCATCGAAGGTGCTGAACTGGTCATCCATAATGCACCTTTTGACGTTGGATTTCTTGATCATGAGTTGAGTCTACTTGATAGCAATAAGGGTAAACTCTCTGATTATTGTACGGTTCTGGATACGCTGGTTTTAGCAAGGCAAATGCACCCAGGCCAGCGCAACAGCCTGGATGCTTTGTGTAAGCGTTACGATATTGATAATAGCCATCGTGACCTACATGGCGCATTGCTGGATTCGGAAATTCTGGCGGATGTCTATTTGCGTATGACCGGCGGTCAAACTAGCTTAACCTTGGGTAGACAGAACGCCTCTAATCAACAAACAACTGAAACGACCATTCGTCGAATTTCCAGCAATCGTCAGCCACTTAAAGTCATTAAAGCGAATGAGCAAGAAGCTGAAGCACATTTAAAAAAGCTGGAGTCATTGAATAATGCCATCTGGAATCAACAGGAAGGGTAGAATGTCTGAATTTGTATCAAGCTATATCGACAATAAAATTCTACATATTGAGTTAAGTCGTACCGACAAAAAGAATGCGTTAACTTCGGATATGTATACTGCATTGACGAAAGAGTTCGCCGAAGCCAAGTCAAATTCCGATATTCATGTGGTACTGTTTAAAGGGGCTGAAGGCTGCTTTTGTGCGGGTAACGATATTGCTGACTTCCTGGAACAACCGGTGCTTGAAAGCGGTAGTCCTGTATTGTCATTTCTAAAAGAACTCTACAGCTTTAACAAACCAATTGTGGCTGCAGTATCTGGCCCAGCAGTTGGAATTGGTACCACTTTTTTGCTGCATTGTGATTTGGTTTATGCCACAGAACAAACCTATTTCAGTTTACCATTTGTGGATTTGGGATTATGTCCAGAGGCAGGTTCAAGCTATTTATTGCCACGCCAGATTGGCTATGTCAGAGCCGCAGAGTTACTATTATTGGCTGAACCTTTTGATGCCCATAAAGCAAAAGAGTGGGGCATTATCAACGATGTCGTCGAATCAGAAAGCTACTGGCAATTCGCACAGGAAAAGGCAGAAAAGCTGGCCAAAAAACCAGCCCATGCATTACAGGTCAGTCGTCAGTTGATTCGCTCCAATGCAAGCATGGTAGGGCAGGCCATCGAACGAGAAGCACGAAGTTTCTCCGAGCTTCTGAAAAGCGATGAAGCAAAAGCCATCTTCAAGAAGTTTTTGGATAAGTAGGCTTCTACAAATTCATTTTGTAGGTTTTATTGTTTGCCTTTATTACAAGCGTGCTCCAGCCATCTCGCCCCTTTTGATTGAGCTGAGTAGTAGCCAAGAGATAGCAATTCAAATCGTGGATGATTTGAATAGTAAAATTCGGGCCAAGGATGGAACGTATTTTACGGTGCGTTAAGTCACTTGGCTAACACGAAGGAAGCTGAGCGAAGCAAAGCCTCAATCACGGGGTGGTCTTCTTTTATGAAGTACATCCTGTACTTCACCCTTCGGGCTAGCTTCGCTATTCAAAATCGTTCCTGACGATTTTGTGGTTACTTAGGGCAAGACAAATTTGTCTGGAACAAATTTGAACAGCGGAGTGAAGCGACGCTGGCTTCAGAGGAATACAAGGATGTATTCCGTAAAAGTAACTCGCTGAGAAGCGAAATAGAGATTTAAAATATTACTGTGAGGACTTCATTAAGAGTCAGCATTCGCAGAGTATATAGTTAAACAGTTAACGCCAAAATGTGATAAATAACAAAACAAAGTAACTCTTAATGGCCAACTAAAAAGTAAACCACCAATGTAATAATCCCTGCCCCAATCAGGTTCATAATAAAGCCATTTCTTACCATCAACTCGACACTTAATTTATTACTGGAAAAGACCACAGCATTGGGGCCGGTGGCCACTGGCAACATAAAGGCGCAACTGGCGCTGATGGCTGCGGGGAACATCAGGATTGCAGGATCCATGCCAGCAGCAATACCGGCAGCAGCCAATATTGGCATTAGCAATGCAGCTGTTGCGGTATTGCTGGTCAGCTCGGTAACAAAGGTAACGATTAGGCAAACCGAAACGATCAACAATAATGGCGGTAAATCTGTCAGGAAGCTCATTGAGTTACCAATGATTTCGCTTAGTCCTGATGCAGTAAAGGCTGAGGCAATGGCGATGCCTCCAGCAAACAACAATAAGACTCCCCATGGAATTTTGTTGGCAGTTTCCCAGTCGAGTAATTTACATCCTTTACCATTGGGAATCATAAACATGGCAATGACACCTAATAGCGCAACTGATGCATCGTTTGCATGCTCCAGACCTAACAGTTCGCTCCAGCCGCCGAAGGGGCCGGTGCGAAAAATCCAAAGCAGGGCCACAATAGCAAACACTGCCATGGTTCGTTTTTCTTCTGGGCGCCACTTGCCAACAGGTGGCAGGTCATAGCTTTGATGAGCTTCCAGCTTGCGTGTCAGCCATATCCACATCAATGGTACAAACAGGATAACAATGGGTAATGCCCACATCATCCAGTCAATAAAACTGATAACTTCGCCAGTTGCCTGAGCGTAGAAGTTCATGAACAAGAGGTTGGGAGGTGTGCCAATCGGAGTTCCAACGCCACCAATGTTAGCAGCGTAACCAAGTCCAAGCAGTAAGGCGATAGCAAACTTACGAGTGTTTTCATTGTCTGGCCCACATTGAATAATCGCCATCGCAACAGGCAAGAGCATTAACGTTGTGGCTGTGTTAGAAATCCACATGCTAAGAGCTGCACTGGCAACCATGAAACCAAACACAATCCGCTTTTCGGAATGTGAGCCCACCAGTCGAATCATGCCTAATGCCAGTCTTTTATGAGTACCACTTTTTTCCAGAGCAGTGGATAGAATAAATCCACCCATTAATAAAAGAATTAACCAGTGGCCATAGGCTTCAGCAACTTGTTTCGCGCTAAGGACATCAAATGCAGGGAAAGCCGCAATGGGAATGAGAGAAGTTGCCGGTATTGGGATAGGCTCAAAGATCCACCAGATTGCACACAAGGTAGCAATCGCTGCAGTGATTGCAGCTGTATGAGTAAAGCCAGAGTTGCTCATCAGAAAGTAGACCAGCACTGAAAGCGCTGGCCCTAAAAGTAAAGCAAGTTGTCGAATCTTCTGTTGCATTGCTTAACGCCCCCATATAGTTAAGCGATTTAGCTGAAGTTTATGGTTTGTCTTGAGTGTCAGCCTGTTGTTTGTCTGAGCCTGGTTTATCTGCCTGTTTCTTGTCTGAGCCTGGTTTAGATTGGTCGGTTAATTGAGGCGCTTCATTTTTATGGTCATTGTTTGATACGCCTTCATCACCTTGTTTTTCATTATCATAAGGCTGCGGTTTAACCCCTTTTGGGACCTTCCAGTGATTTGCTGATCGTTTCAAAGCTATAATGCCAGAAAACAAAATGGCAAAAATGATAAAGGTTACGGCAATTGCTTTTAACATCCTGTACCTCGCTAATGTGTTAGGTTTTGGAGCTATGCAGGTTTGCAAATATTCATAACATATTTATGCACCAGAACATCGAGCTTTGGCATAATGAATTGCTTTCCGCCAATATCCGATTGCTCCAGCGCCTGCCTTAATAACTCCAGTGGAAATTCTTGCAGTGCTTTCTCAGCAATGGGCTGATAACTGATATGCCACGGCTCGCAGGCAACACCTCCAATATCCTGAGCATAGGGTTTAAAAAACTGGTATTGGCTTATGTGATCTTCAAGCCAGTCACTCAAGCTGGCGCAAGGGCCCTGTTTGGCGAACTCCTGCTCGGTGAGTTCCACTTCATGGCCCATATCAATGGCGCTGGCATCAAATACATCAAAATCAGTGCCCCAGTGATGGCGGCTGGCGCCGGGTAAAGCAGAATAATGTAGTATCGCATTCACTCTTTCCTGCCCATCAAGATCCTGGGAGTTAACGGTCGAACCGTCGCGCAGGTTAAGGGTGACTTCCTGATAATATTTTTTGTTCCAGATGGAAAGCTGATGCTCAAATGAACGGTAGCTACTGACAATACGTAGCGGAATGCCATCAAGCTCAGAGCGACGAATCAGTTTTGCAATCGGCACCAGCACTTCATGATGGCATTGAAATTTTTGACCAAGCAGTTCGCTATTGTCTGCAATGTGCAACAGGTGATCCTGATTAAGACCGATAATCTGTTCCGCTGTCATCATCGAAGAGTGCATAAAGTGCCTTAAGCTTATTGATTAGAATGTTTTTGGTGTTGCCAATAACTCTACCAAAATCTGGTAATAGACTTCAGTGAGCTTATCGAGATCTTCAATCTTAACGCATTCGTTAATCTGATGAATGGTTTTGTTAACAGGCCCAATCTCTACAATCTCGGCACCTGTTTTGGCAATAAAGCGACCATCCGAGGTACCGCCGCTAGTTAATGGAGCTGTATCAATTTGGCAGGCTGCCTTGATGGCGTTGCGAGCAGCTACTAGCAGGTGACCATGGTCGGTTAGGAAAGGCTCGCCATTGAGTTTCCAGTTAAGGTCATACTCAAGGTTATATTTGTCGAGAATTGCGAGGACTCTTTGCTGCAATTCTTCATGGGTCGTTTCAGTGGAATAGCGAAAATTAAACTCGACGTACTTTTCGCCCGGAATAACATTGCCTGCGGTACCAGCTTTGATTATGGCAATCTGAAAACTGGTGGCCGGAAAGAATTCATTGCCCTGATCCCATTCGGTATGAGCCAATTCATCTAACGCTTTGAGCGATTTATGAATGGCATTGTCAGCAAGATGAGGGTAGGCCACATGACCTTGGGTGCCTTTGATGGTTAAAAATCCTGTCAGTGAGCCGCGACGCCCGTTCTTGATGACGTCACCAAACTGCTCACTACTGGAAGGCTCACCCACGACGCAGTAATCAAGCGGCTGGTTTCGTTTCATCAACTCTTCAACAACGCGGACAGTGCCATTGATAAAAGGGCCTTCTTCATCACTGGTAATCAAAAAGCCAATTGAGCCATTATGGTCAGGATAATCCTTAACGAAACGTTTGCTGGCAACCAGCATGGCCGCCAGACTGGATTTCATATCTGCAGCACCACGCCCAAATAGGTAACCGTCTTTTTCTGTTGCTTCGAAGGGTGGGCTGTGCCACTTGTCTAGTGGGCCAGCTGGAACCACATCGGTGTGGCCTGCAAAAACAAATACCGGCCCTTCGGTTTTGCCTTGACGCAAAGACCAGAAGTTACTGGTATCTTCAAAGTTCATGATTTCATTGTTGAAGCCAAGAACTTCGAGATAATCCATCATCATTTGCTGGCAGCCAGCATCTTCCGGCGTTACCGAAGGTCGATTAATCAGATCTTTACTGAGGGCCAGCGTTTCGCTCATAGAATTATCTCGTTAATTGAAAATCGCCTGATACTGTTCTGGTTTGAAGCTCAAGTGAACATCAATATTGTTGCCGTCTTTCAGTACCAGCACTGGGCGTTTAATCAAGGTTACCCTTTCTAACATTAAGTCCAAAGCAGAATCTCGGTCGATATTGTCTTTGACTGATTGGTCAAGCGGTTTCCAGGCAGTACTGCGTTTGTTCAAAAAAGTTTCCCAACCAATAGCCTTGTCCCAGCTTTCGATCTCTTTTCGCGGCAGAGGATTTTTCCGATAGTCGATAAATTCATGCTCTATCTCATTAGCCTCTAACCATTTAACAGCTTTACGTACTGTATCGCAATTTGGGATGCCATAGATTTTGACTGACTGACTCATAATGAAACCCACCTCTTAAAATTTGTCCATGCGTAGTAAATCATTGATGCTGGTTTTTGCGCGAGTTTTCGCATCCACCTGCTTCACGATAACGGCGCAGTTCAAATTGTATTTACCGCAATCAGAAGGCAAGCTGCCCGGCACAACCACGGAGCCAGCTGGTACGCGACCATAAGATACTTCATCGGTCAGACGATTATAAATTTTGGTACTCTGGCCAAGGAAAACGCCCATAGAAAGTACAGAACCTTCCTCGACAATCACACCTTCCACTACTTCAGAACGTGCACCGATAAAACAGTTATCTTCAATGATAGTTGGCCCAGCCTGTAATGGCTCTAAAACACCGCCAATTCCAGCGCCGCCAGACAGATGAACATTCTTTCCGATCTGTGCACACGAACCCACCGTGGCCCAGGTATCAATCATGGCGCCTTCATCAATGTAAGCACCTATGTTTGTGTAGCTTGGCATTAAAACAACATTTTTAGCAATGAATGACCCATGACGTGCAATTGCATGAGGAACCACGCGAGTGCCGCCAGCTTTGAACTCTTCTTCAGTCATGTTCTGGTATTTCATTGGCACCTTGTCATAGAACTGAGCAAGGCCAGTATCAATCACTTTGTTGTCATTCAAACGGAACGATAACAATACAGCTTTTTTCAACCATTGATGTACAACCCAGTCGCCATCAATCTTTTCCGCAACGCGAGCCTTGCCTGAGTCAAGAAGGTTTAAAGCTTCACTAACTGCATCCTTGATTTCTTGTGGTGCTGATGCTGGCGATAGTTGATCACGACTTTCAAATGCTTGTTCAATAGTAGTTTGTAATGACATAGTGTTTCTCTTTTACAATCAAATTAGGAATTGTGGGTTAGCCAGCAATGGCTTCTAAAATTTTCTGTTTCACTGCCTTCAGATCTGCTTTGTCTTTCAGCGGCTGATTGTTACGACGGCTTAGAGTGAAGGTATCCTCCACACGCTCGCCAAGGGTAACAATCTTGGCTGAGTGAACCTTGAGTTCGCAGTCCATGAAGGCCTGCCCCAATTTTGCCAAAAGTGCAGGGCGATCCAAAGCGGTAATTTCCAAAGTGGTCAGATTAGAGTTCTCGTCATAACTAAAGGCTATACGAGTTTTGACATTGAAGTGCTTCAAGCGGCTCGGGAGTGCACGACTAACATCCAGCTTGCGATGCTCCAGATCAGACAGACCATCAATCAGGTTTTCCTGAATTTCCTGAATGCGTCGCTCGTATGATAGTGGGTGACCCTGCTCATCAAGCACAATAAAAGTATCCAGACACAAGCCCTTGGGAGATGTGTATAAAGTTGCAGCCTGAATATTCAGATGGTTCTGACTGAGCAGCGCAGTGATCGCGGCAAACAGATCGCGCTGATCTTCAATCGCGATAAATACTTCGGTGCCTGCCTGAGAACGGTGATTCTTAATCGCAACGTAAGGAAGCTCAGGTTGCGACATCAACTGCTCGGTTTGCCAGATAATCTGCTCAGGGTGGTAACGCAATAAATATTCATCGCCGAGTTCTTCAAGCAGCTCTCGAATTGGCTCGATTGAGTCGCCAACCTTGCCGAACTGCTCAAGCACCTGCTGTCGAGTATCCTGCACCATTTCGGTCTGATTAGCGCGTGGCGTGGATTGGGTAAGATACTGTTTGGTCGCTAAGAATAATTCTTTAAGCAACGATTCCTTCCAGGAATTCCACAGCGTCGGATTAGTTGCACGAATATCCGAGACCGTTAAAACATAGAGCAATTCCAGATGCAGAATCGAGGGGATTTGTTTGGCAAAGGTTTCAATCACGTCTGGATCGCTGATGTCTTTTCGTTGTGCCACTAATGACATAATGAGGTGGTTTTTCACCAGCCATGACACCAGCTCGCAGATATGTGGCTCAAGACCGATGCTTTGGGTGTATTCGAGTGCATCAACGGCACCCAGCTCAGAATGGTCACCGCCTCGTCCTTTGCCAATATCATGAAAAATCGCTGCCAGATAAAGAGGCGTTGGATCGACCAGTGTTTTCATGATCTTGCTGCACAGCGGAAACTCCTGCTGGAACTCCGGCTTGTTGTAGCGAATGATGTGGCGCAGCAAAAATAGCGTATGTTCATCAACCGTATAGGCATGGAATAGATCAAACTGCATCTGCCCCTCGATTTTTGCGAACAGCGGTATTAATGCACCGAGAATATTGGTTCGCTTCATCAAAGCAAAACCACGGCTGGTTAATTGCTTGGTTGATAAAAACTCTTTGAAGAAACTGATATTGATCGGATCGTTCCGATATTGTTCATTGACGATCTGTTGGCTCGAACGAATGATGCGCAACGTACGCGCCTCAATCTCATGAATTTCAGGGTGCAGCGAAATATGCCGGAAAATCTTGATCAGACAGTGAGGCTTTTTATAGAAAAGATCCGGATCATTGGCGCCAATGCGGCCTTTATAAATATAAAAGTCGTCGTCCAGGTCAATAACTTCCTGCCGCTCATCAGGACGTAGATGTTCCTGTTCAAAGACCTGAATAAAGAGTTCATTAAGATTACGGATAGACATCACTGCGCGATAATAGCGCTGCATCATGTGCTCAACGGCGAGCTTGTGATCATCGTCTTCATAACCAAGCCATTCCGCCACTTTTTTCTGGTGCTCAAACAAGAGCCGATCTTCACGTTTGTCACAAAGCACATGCAGAGCAAAGCGAACCCGATTAAGGTATTGCTGATGATTGATCAGGCTCTTATATTCGCGACGTGTGAAAATGCCATGGGCAATCAAATCGTGCAAGCTGCTGGTTTTGAAATGCTTGAGCGTGATCCATTGCATCACCTGCAGGTCTCGCAGTCCGCCAGGATTGGATTTTATATTTGGCTCAAGGTTAAATGACGTATCCTTGAACTTGGCATGTCGAGCGCGTTGTTCGCTGACCTTAGCCTGGAAAAACTGCTCAGAAGGCCAGAAGCTTTCGGATTTTATCACCCTGAGCAGATCTTTAAAAAGGGCGCTTCCACCACACAAAAATCGGGACTCGATAAGGTTGGTAGCAACCGAAATATCGGTTCGAGCCAGTTCTTCGCATTGACTAACGGTTCTGACACTATGACCGACTTCAAGGCCAATATCCCATAGAAAGGCCAACCAGGACTCCAGTTCCTGAGTGTGTTCAGAGCTTGCCTCTTCGCTTAACAGCACCAGAATATCAAGGTCGGAATAGGGCTGTAGTTCCTCGCGACCATAACCACCCACTGCAATCAGAGCCGAATGGCCATTAACCTGAAACTGTTGCCAGCTGGAAATAAGGATATGATCGAGCAGAGCACTGCGAGCTTTAAGCAGCTGATTGATACTGGTGCCTTTTTGGAATTGCCTGACCAGCGCATCCAGGCCAGCCTGTAAATAATTTTTGTAGCTTTTCAGGCGTGCTACTGGGTCGCTGGCATCGCTTCCTTTAAATAGCTCTGCTGCTTTTGGTAGGTAATTGTATTTATCCGGACTGGCCACGATTTATTTGAAGGGCTCTTCGTTACGGCGAGTTAATACTTCAACGCCATCGGCGGTTACTAACAGAGTATGCTCCCATTGCGCAGACAGCGACTTGTCCTTGGTCATTACGGTCCAGCCGTCTTTTTTATGATGCTTAACGAATCGCTTGCCCGCATTAATCATCGGTTCGATAGTGAACGTCATACCCTCTTTAAGCTCAACGCCAGTGCCGGGACGGCCATAGTGAGTGACCTGTGGTTCTTCGTGGAAGGTATCGCCAATGCCATGCCCGCAATATTCGCGCACGATGGAATAGCCTTTACCTTCGGCATATTTCTGAATGGCAGCGCCAATATCGCCCAAACGTACGCCTGGTTTAACCATATCAATGGCCAGGTAGAGCGCTTCCTGAGTGGTGTCGATTAACTTTTTCGCCTGTGGCGTTGGCTCACCAACGACAAACATCTTGCTGGTGTCACCGTGATAACCATCTTTAATGACAGTCACATCAATATTGACGATATCCCCATTGCGCAGCGGCTTCTTGCTCGGAATGCCGTGGCAGACGACATCATTGACTGAAGTACAGACTGATTTAGGGAAGCCGCCATTACGCACCGGCTCGGTTGGCTGGCCATTATCATCCAAAGTCACAGGATAGGGCGCACCACCATAATACAAAGGCGCAGGGTAGCAACCTTGCACCTTAACAATATGCTCATGGCAGATGTCATTCAGCTCTTCGGTTGTCACGCCCTTTTTGACGTGCTCGCCGATCATTTCCAATACTTCCGCTGCCAGACGCCCGGCAACACGCATTTTTTCAATCTCTTCAGGAGTTTTAATCTTAATCGTCATCTTCTGCCCAAGTGATGTTCGCACAAAACCTTATGATTCAATAAGTTAGTGAAAGCTAAAACGGTAAATCCTAATTTGCGGTCTATTCTAACGAATTGTAGGAAACAAGGGAAACAGGATAAGTAAATGACTATCAATAAGGAGGTTAAAGTATGAATTGTATATTTTTTTGACATGCCAGATCTTGTTTTATATTATCCGAGCGGTGTTTGCGCTTTATTAATAATAATTAAGGGGCTGATCCAGATAACTAGCCCATTTCGTCTTTAACCCATTGTTTTAATTGAT
>NZ_JABURJ010000004.1 GCF_014762745.1 Kangiella sp. | reverse complement strand
TCTCACATTTCCGTTGGTAATCCAAGGAGTTTATTGTGGCACGTAAAACCCCTATCGCCAGATATCGTAACGTTGGTATCTGTGCGCACGTAGATGCTGGTAAAACCACCACTACAGAACGTATTCTTTTCTATACCGGTCTTTCTCATAAGATCGGTGAGGTGCACGATGGCGCCGCTACCATGGACTGGATGGAGCAGGAGCAGGAGCGTGGTATCACTATTACTTCTGCTGCTACTACAACATTCTGGCGTGGTATGGAGGCTCAGTTTGATGAGCACCGTATTAACATTATCGACACTCCTGGACACGTTGACTTTACCATTGAGGTAGAGCGTTCACTACGTGTTCTAGACGGTGCGGTTGTTGTATTGTGTGGTTCGTCTGGTGTTCAGCCTCAGACTGAAACAGTATGGCGTCAAGCTAACAAATATGAAGTTCCTCGTATGGTTTTCGTTAACAAAATGGACCGTACCGGGGCAAACTTCTTGAACGTTGTTCAACAGTTGAAAGACCGTCTAAACGCAAATCCAGTTCCAATGCAGATGACAATTGGTTCTGAAGATGATCTTAAAGGTGTTGTTGACCTGGTAAAAATGAAAGCGATTATCTGGAATGAGGAAGACATGGGTATGACTTTCGAATACCAGGATATTCCTGCTGATTTACAGGCCAAGTGCGAAGAAATGCGCCTTGAGATGATCGAAGCAGCGGCAGAAGCAACTGAAGAATTGATGGAAAAGTATTTGGAAGGCGGCGAGCTAACTGAAGAAGAAATCAAAATGGGTATTCGTAAGCGTACATTAGCAAACGAAATCATCCCTGTATTCGGTGGTTCTGCGTTTAAGAACAAAGGTGTTCAAGCCGTTCTGGATGCTGTTGTTGAATATATGCCTTCACCTAAAGAAGTTAAGGCGATTCAAGGTACTATTGACGAAGATGGTGAGAAGTTTGAAATCCGTGAAGCGGATGATGATGCACCATTTTCAGCCTTGGCATTTAAGATTGCAACTGACCCATTCGTTGGAACTTTGACATTCTTCCGTGTTTACTCAGGTGTTATTAACTCTGGTGACAGTGTTTATAACTCAGTTAAGCAGAAGAAAGAGCGTATCGGTCGTATCGTTCAGATGCACGCTAACAGCCGTGAAGAAATCAAAGAAGTTCGCGCGGGCGACATCGCTGCGGGCGTAGGTTTCAAAGATGTAACCACTGGTGATACTTTATGCGATATCGATCATAAGATCGTATTGGAGCGTATGGAATTCCCAGAGCCGGTTATCTCTGTAGCGGTAGAGCCAAAAACCAAAGCTGACCAGGAAAAAATGGGTATCGCTCTAGGTAAATTGGCACAGGAAGATCCATCATTCCGCGTTCGTACTGATGAAGAGTCAGGGCAGACTATTATTTCTGGTATGGGTGAGCTTCACTTGGACATCATCGTTGATCGTATGAAGCGTGAGTTTAAAGTTGAAGCAAACATTGGTGCTCCTCAGGTTGCTTACCGTGAGTCTATCCGTAACACTGTTGAAGTCGAAGGTAAATTCGTACGTCAATCTGGTGGTCGCGGTCAATACGGTCACGTCTGGGTTAGACTTGAGCCACAAGAACCAGGTACTGGTTTTGAGTTCGAGAACGCTATCGTTGGTGGTGTTGTGCCTAAAGAATACATCGGTGCTGTTGCTAAAGGTATCGAAGAGCAGCTTGAAAACGGTATCTTGGCTGGTTACCCAGTTCTTGATGTCAAAGCGACTCTATATGATGGTTCTTACCACGACGTTGACTCGTCTGAAATGGCGTTTAAGATTGCTGGTAGCATGGCTGTTAAAAATGCAGCAAAAACTGCTAACCCAGCACTACTTGAGCCAATGATGAAAGTTGAAGTTGTAACCCCTGAAGAGTACATGGGCGATGTTATGGGTGACCTTAACCGTCGTCGTGGTCTGGTCAAGGGTATGGGCGAGAATGCTACTGGTAAAGTGATTGATGCGGAAGTGCCGCTTTCAGAAATGTTTGGTTACGCTACTGACGTGCGCAGTTTGTCGCAAGGTCGTGCTAGTTTCACCATGGAGTTTTCGCATTATGCAGAAGCCCCGAATAACATTGCTGAAGCAATCATGAGCAAGAATTCTTAATTTAAATTGAAATATTAGTTCCAAACTTTAATTAGAGGAATTGAAAATGGCTAAAGAAAAATTTGAACGTACGAAACCGCACGTAAACGTAGGCACAATC
>NZ_JABURJ010000063.1 GCF_014762745.1 Kangiella sp. | reverse complement strand
AGCAACAATACTGGATTAACTATAAACCCGTGGCCAGTTTTACTTGACCACTACATCCGGCGCCACAAAAGGATCACGCGGACGCCCGCCCCACTCAACCTCATAAGCCTTCACCTCAAGCAAAGAAGGTAACGCATCAGATTCAGCCTTCTTCTCATCAGCCTGAGCAGAAACCGCCAAGAAACCTGAAAGGAATAAAGAAAAGATTAGATACTTAAAAGAAACGTGAAACATAAAGAACTCCTGTAATGAAACACAGTAGTTCAGTATAGGGGGAAATTAAGGAAGGAGCAAAGGTTGTAGTATTGAACTGCCAAGTCACGACAAAACATTAAATCCAACAACTACTAAAATGTTGAGTATCAGAGGAAGGATAACAATAACACCTATTTGATTCATAAAAGCTCTTTTCTTTTTTTGGCTCAAGTTTTTATGATTACCAAACATAAATTCGATCTTTGGCCATAGTGACACAATTTTTGTTTCTGTTTTATCCCAAAAAAACAGCATGAACCATAAACCAATCAACCAGACCATTAAGAACAAAATTATATATTTAAAAAAAGTAAAATTATCAAGCGTATACGCTAGCAAAAACTCTAAGGGGTTTAGATCATCATTTCTAATATTAGATTTATAACCAACCGCTCTTGTAGCTTCTACAAATAAGTAACTAATCAACCAACCAATATTAATAGCAACAAAATGCTTAATAAATTTCACCCAAAACTTAATGCTAGTAGACTGATTTTCAACAGCATCGATTACTTCCATTAAAGAATTAAAAGTAGAATCAACCCAATGCTCATCTCTTCCATCAACAACAACTGAGCTTCTATCATATGAAGAATCTGAAGCAAGTAGCAAAAGTTCAACCCTGGCAGACTGGTTACAGTAGAAAGACATTTGGATTTTTCTTATATGTTTAATTTCTAGTATCTTTTTTGTCGCCTCTTGTACTTTTTCATTCTCAAAAGAATAATGTTCGTTACTAAAACTCTCTATAAGAATTTCATATGATTTGATTTCATACTCAGATGTTACGAATTGCTCATAAATATTAAAGATAAGGTCTTCTAAGCGAAATATATCTTCCTTATGAAAAACTTTATTCTTAATTAGGTACTGTCTCTTTTTTTTCATATCCAAGCTTCATCCTATGTCGAGCATACAATATCCCATAATTGTCATCTAATGTTAAGATAAAATACATAGCATGATATTTGTTACGTAAACTATACTCTTACGGTCTGACTTTTACACTAACAGGCTTGAATATTACCCCTTTATATTGAGCTAAGACACGTACAAAATATAGCAATCAAAATCGTGGATGATTTTGATAAGAATTTTCAGCACAAGGATGTGATGTAAATTCTGGTGCGTTTAGTATTTTGGGAGTGGTGCAGGCAGTCACGCGAAGCGTGGCCTCAATATCGGGGTGGTCTTCTTTTGGTTACTTTTCTTGACCACTTAAGAAAAGTAACTCGCTGAGTAGCGAAACATTGAGTTAAGGAATGATTAAAGTCACAGGGTACCGTGGTCAAGCCACGGTACGACAGAATAAGAAGAATTCTAAAAACAATCGCCCGGTACTCTAACCCAGCCTTCCATAAGAACACGTGCACTACGGCTCATGATAACTTTTTTGGCGACCCAGTCATTGCCTTGCTTTTCGGTTTCGGCGCCGACTTTAAGCGTACCTGATGGATGACCGAAGGTGACGCCTTGGCGGTCTCCTCCACCTGCGGCGAGGTTGACGAGTGTGCCAGGGATGGTGGCTGCGGTGGCGATGGCGACGGCGGCTGTGCCCATCATGGCGTGGTGCAGTTTGCCCATGGATAAGGCGCGGACGTTAAGGTCAATATCATCGGCTTTGATTTGTTTACCGCTGGAGGATACGTAATCCGCTGGCGGTGCTACGAAGGCGACTTTTGGTGTATGTTGGCGATTGGCGGCTTCTTCAATGTCTGTAATTAAGCCCATCTTCACTGCGCCGTGGGCGCGAATGAGTTCAAACATAAGCAAGGCTTTGCCATCGTTATTGATCGCTTCTTGTAGCTCTGTACCGTTGTAATTAACTTCGTTAGCATTGAGGAAAATGGTTGGGATACCGGCGTTAATCATGGTCGCTTTTAATGTGCCGATGCCGGGTACTTCCAGATCATCAACCAGATTGCCTGTTGGGAACATGGAGCCTTCACCATCGGCGGGATCCATGAATTCAACCTTGACTTCTGCTGCTGGGAAAGTCACACCGTCCAATTCGAAATCACCGGTTTCCTGCACTTCACCGTTGCTGATTGGCACATGCGCAACAATGGTTTTTTCGATATTGGCCTGCCAGATACGAACCACGGCGACGCCATTGTCTGGAATACGACTTGGGTCAACCAGTCCACTGCTAATGGCGAATGAGCCAACCGCTGCGGTTAAGTTACCGCAGTTACCACTCCAGTCCACAAAAGGCTTGTCGATAGAGACCTGACCAAACAGATAATCCACATCGTGATCCGGTTTGGAGCTTTTTGACAGGATGACCGTCTTACTGGTGCTGGAGGTAGCACCACCCATACCGTCGGTGTGCTTGCCGTATGGATCAGGACTGCCGACAACGCGCAGCAATAATTTATCGCGTGCTTCACCCGGTACTTGAGCCGCTTCGGGTAAGTCGGTTAGGTTAAAGAATACACCTTTACTGGTTCCGCCACGCATGTAGGTGGCAGGGATTTTGATCTGTGGAGGAAACTTGTTAGGCATCGTTACACCTTATGTTATTAATTTGGTAGGGGCGTACCTGTGTGTGCGCCCGATTATTTTTTTAAAGTCACTGGACCCCGCGGTTAAACCGCGGGGTGACATAACTGTTGGTTCTATCGTACTCTCGAAGAAGTCAAGCGTCTTCGAGGTTTATGTCTTGAGTTAAAAACGCTGAAATTCGTTTCACTCATCACCAGCCTACGACAATATGGTAGGGGCGCACCTGTGTGTGCGCCCGATTATTTTTTAAAATCACTGGATCCCGTGGTCAAGCCACGGGATGACAGAGCAAAGAGCAGATTCTGACTTTCGTCAGAATGACATGCCTGTTGGTACTGTCGTAGCCTCGAAGGAGCAAAGCGTCTTCGAGGTTTGTGTATAGTGCTTTTCGTAGGTTGGGTTAGCCTTAGGCGTAACCCAACTTTCTCAATTACAGTCACTGGATCCCGCGGTTAAACCGCGGGATGACAGAACATTATTAAGCATTCCCACTCAGGAAATCTTGTGCGAATCGCTGCAACACTCCACCAGCTTCATAGATGGATACTTCTTCGGCGGTGTCGAGGCGGCATTTCACTGGGATTTCTACTCGCTCGCCATCTTTGCGGTGCATGATGACTTTGAGGTTTGCGCCTGGACTGACGTCACCTTCAACGTCGTAGGTTTCTGTGCCGTCGATGTTGTAGGTTTTGCGTGTTTCGCCGTTGGTGAATTCTAGCGGTAATACGCCCATGCCGATCAAGTTGGTGCGGTGAATACGTTCAAAGCCTTCGGCGACGATTACTTCAACGCCTGCAAGACGAACACCTTTGGCGGCCCAATCACGTGATGAGCCTTGACCATAGTCTGCACCGGCAATAATGATCAACGGTTGCTTGCGTTCCATGTAGGTTTCAATGGTTTCCCACATGCGCATTTCTTTGCCTTCTGGCTCAAGTCGCGCTAAGGAACCTTGCTTAACCGAACCACCTTCGTTGCGCACCATTTCGTTCAACAATTTTGGGTTGGCGAAAGTGGCGCGTTGTGCGGTTAAATGATCACCACGGTGGGTTGCATAAGAGTTGTAGTCTTCTTCCGGTACGCCCATCTTGTCGAGATAGGCGCCTGCTGCGCTCGATTTTTGAATGGCGTTGGATGGTGACAGATGATCGGTTGTGATGTTGTCGCCTAACACTGCCAATGGACGCATACCTTTCATGGTGCGCTCACCTGCCAATGCGCCTTCCCAATAAGGTGGACGGCGAATGTAGGTACTCATTGGGCGCCAATCATATAATGGACTGCTCTTCTCGCCAGTATCCACTTTAACATTGAACATCGGTTCATAAACTGCGCGGAACTGTTCTGGTTTAACGTGTTCTTTGATAATCGAATCAATTTCTTCGTCACTTGGCCAGATGTCTTTTAGAGTGACTGGGTTGCCGTCTTTGTCGGTTCCCAAGACATCTTTTTCGATATCAAAACGAATGGTTCCAGCAATAGCATAAGCCACAACTAATGGCGGTGATGCCAGGAAAGCCTGATCAGCATGCGGATGAATACGCCCATCGAAGTTACGGTTACCGGAAAGTACCGCAGTGGAATATAAATCACGCTCTTCGATTTCCTGTTTGATTTTTGGATCAAGCGCACCACTCATGCCGTTACAGGAAGTACAGGCATAACCGACCACACCAAAACCGAGGTTTTCAAGTTCTGGTAATAAGTTTGATTCTTCAAGATAAAGAGTTACCGCTTTCGAGCCAGGCGCTAAAGACGTTTTAACCCAAGGCTTACGAGTTAAGCCTAATTTGTTAGCGTTACGCGCGATCAAACCGGCAGCAATCATATTGCGTGGGTTACTGGTATTGGTACAGCTGGTGATCGCTGCAATGATACAGGCGCCATCCGGCATTTTGCCTTCTTCGGTTTCGATATGCTTGGCGATACCTTTGCTGGCAAGGTCTGACGTTGAAACTCGCGCATGTGGATTGGAAGGACCTGCAATGTTGCGACCTACTGACGATAAATCAAAAGTCAGCACACGTTCGTATTCAGCGCCGGTAAGGCTATCTGCCCAAAGACCGGTCTGTTTAGCGTAGGTTTCAACAAGTTTTACATTCTCATCATCACGACCCGTCAGTTTTAAGTAATCAATCGTTTGCTGATCAATGTAGAACATGGCGGCGGTTGCGCCAAATTCTGGAGTCATGTTGGAAATGGTCGCACGGTCGCCTAAGGTTAAGTGCGAAGCACCTTCACCGAAGAACTCAAGGTATGAGGAAACAACGCGTTCGTTACGCAAGAATTCGGTAATCGCTAATACGATATCGGTACTGGTGATGCCCGGTTGTGGTTTGCCGGTTAGCTCGACGCCGATAATATCAGGGAGACGCATGTAAGATGCGCGACCTAACATGACGCTCTCCGCTTCAAGACCACCCACACCGACGGCGATAACACCCAATGCATCAACCATTGGCGTGTGGCTGTCGGTACCGACTAAAGTATCAGGGAAAGCAACGCCGTCGCGTGATTGAACAACAGGCGACATACGTTCTAAATTGATCTGGTGCATAATGCCATTGCCCGGTGGAACAACATTGACGTTTTCAAAAGCGGTTTTACACCAGTTAATAAAGTGGAAACGATCTTCATTACGACGCTCTTCAATAGCACGGTTTTTCTCGAATGCATCCTTTTCGTAACCTGCATGTTCAACCGCTAATGAGTGATCAACGATTAACTGAGTAGGTACTACTGGATTGACTTTTGAAGGATCACCGCCCTTCTCCGCGATAGCATCGCGCAAGCCCGCCAAATCCACAAACGCCGTTTGGCCCAGAATATCGTGGCACACAACGCGCGCAGGAAACCATGGGAAATCCAGATCACGTTTACGCTCAATAATTTGCTTAAGTGAATCTGTCAGTGATTCAGGATCACAACGACGCACCAGGTTTTCAGCAAGGACTTTTGAGGTGTAAGGAAGTTTATCGTAAGCACCCGGTTGGATGGCTTCAACCGCTTCACGCGTATCGAAGTAATTTAAATTAGTGCCTTCAAGTTTCTTTCTGTAATTTGTGTTCATAAGTTCTCGTGTTTGTGAGCCTTTAAAGGTAAAGGCATAAATTAATCTACCTTCTCAATGTATAACTTTAATTTGAACTCTTCTCTTTCACCATTACTACCAGCCCAGCCATCCATTTTCATATATTCACCATTCTCATCATAGCCAACTATTATATCTTGGTGCTGGGCTTTCAATAGCGTTTCGTCATTACCAAGACTGACAACCTCAATAGGAATATTTTTTAATTCGGCATCACCCTTATAAAGCTTTATGTTATTTGCTTGAATATCGTATGTAATAGCAGATGTCATACCTACTGAAATTTTTAAAACATTAAAATGAGACTCTGGCAAATCTTTCTCCTGGTCTAATGTTTTACTTTCGTCAATAATCCACTTAGACATATACCAATTATCTGGCTTGCTGGCATTATTAGAGCAAGCAAACAAAAGGCTTAAAAATAAAGCTGGGATTAGTTTCTTCATATTTTACTTCCTTGGTCGTTAGATCCCACTCTTCTCTGGGATAATTTCTTTCTTAATATTATATTTTCTACTATGTGCATTAATGACAAGCTTGTTTGTTTTGCCATTACTCCTGAAAAACTTTATTCTTCAGAGCATTTAAAAAGAGCAGATCCTGAATCTAGTTCAGGATGACAAACCTGTTAGTTACTTTACAGTCCTGCGAGCTAAGCTCTCGCAGACTCTCTGCCTTTTAAAATGAATTTTTAGCACCAAGAGCAAGGCTTGAAATCAATTTATTTGAGGAAGTTTACAAGCAGTAAACGACGATAATAAATTGATTGCGTAACGCAGCTATTGGCGCTAAAAAACATTTAGACTTAATAAATGGTGTTGTGAAGGCGGCAAAAGCTAGCGAAAAACCGGAGGTTACCTAAAAGGTAATTGAGGATTTTGAGCTAGCTTTTAACAAACTTCACGGCTCCAGAGATTAAGTCGATTAACGTTTGTCGATTGGAACGAATTCTTTATTCTCCGGCCCAGTATAGTTCGCGCTCGGACGAATAATTTTGCCATCAACACGCTGCTCCATAACATGCGCAGACCAACCTGTAATACGCGAGATTACAAAGATTGGTGTAAACATAGCTGTTGGGATGCCCATTTTGTTGTACGAAACGGCTGAGAACCAATCAAGGTTAGGGAACATTTTCTTTTCGTCCCACATAACTTTTTCAAGACGCTCTGCAACGTCATATAACTTCATGTCACCCTGCTCTTCTGACAATTGTTTGGCGACTTTTTTGATCACTTCGTTACGTGGATCAGAGACAGTATAAACTGGGTGGCCGAAACCGATAACGATTTCTTTGCGCGCTAAACGTTCTTTGATGTCAGTTTCTGCATGGTCGGCACTGTCATAACGCATTTGGATATCAAGCGCTACTTCGTTGGCGCCACCGTGTTTTGGTCCACGCAATGCGCCGATGCCGCCACAGATGGCTGAGTACATGTCTGAGCCTGTACCTGTAATCACGCGGCTGGTGAAGGTTGATGCATTGAACTCATGCTCAGCGTATAGGTTCAATGAGATCTGCATGGCGCGAACCCATGAATCTGGGCATGGCTCGCCGTGTAATAAATGTAGGAAGTGACCTGCGATTGACTCTTCGTCAGTTTCAAGATCAATGGCAACACCATTGTGCGTAAAGTGGTACCAGTACAACAACATGGATGGGAAAGAGGCTAACAAACGATCAGCAATATCTTTTGCTTCGTTCATCGGCTGGCTTTCACGCTCTGGCAAAACGGTACCCAACATTGAACAGCCGGTACGCAATACATCCATTGGATGTGCGTTCGCTGGAATCAATTCCAACGCGTCCTGAACTAGCGCAGGAAGACCGCGTAGGGCTTTTAATTTACGTTTGTAGTTGGCAAGCTCGGCTTTGTTTGGCAGTTTGCCGTGAATCAACAAGTGAGCAACTTCTTCGAACTCGCAGTTCTCTGCTAAATCTAGAATATCGTAGCCACGGTAATGTAAATCATTACCGGTACGGCCTACAGTACACAATGCGGTATTTCCTGCCGCTACACCAGACAGTGCTACGGATTTTTTTGGTTTTGGTAAATCTGACATGGTTAACTCCTAGTCTATTTTATTTCTTTTTGGCTTTTTCTTGCGCGAATAATTCATCGAGCTTTTGCTCGTATTCGTGGTAGCCAAGATAGTCGTATAATTCTTCACGTGTTTGCATGATATCAATCACGTCGCGCTGATGTCCTTTAGCCAAAACGTCTTTGTAG
This sequence comes from Kangiella sp., assembly GCF_014762745.1. Lineage (GTDB taxonomy): Bacteria > Pseudomonadota > Gammaproteobacteria > Enterobacterales > Kangiellaceae > Kangiella. The sequence goes on along the minus strand of NZ_JABURJ010000063.1, from coordinate 4,828 downwards.
AAAGTTTCGGCGCCTTTGTTCATGGCACGGTATGCGCCACAACAATATAAAACGATATCGACACCAACACCTGCTAGTTCGTCACAAGAGAACAAGGGTGTTGCGCCAAATTCTGTGATGTTGGCGAGGAATGGAGCTTTAACGTGCTTACGGAAGGTTGCATAGTCTTCCAGCGAGCGCATGGCTTCCGGGAAAATCATATCGGCACCAGCTTCGATACAGGCATTGGCGCGGTCAATGGCAGACTGCATACCTTCTACTGCTAAAGCATCGGTACGCGCCATGATGACAAAGTTTTCGTCGGTACGCGCATCAACGGCAGATTTAATTCGATCAACCATTTCTTGTTGGCTGACGATTTCTTTGTTGGGACGGTGGCCACAACGCTTAGTCGCCACCTGATCTTCCATGTGGAAACCGGCAGCGCCAGCTTTGATTAATGCGCGAGTTGTGCGAGCAATGTTAAATGCACCACCGAAACCGGTATCAATGTCGACCATTAATGGCAATGAGCAGACGTCAGTAATACGACGAATATCAACCAGCAAATCTTCAGCAGTTGAGATACCAAGGTCCGGCATACCTAATGAGTTGGCAGCGACACCACCACCTGATAAATAAATGGCTTTGTGACCAATTTTTTCAGCCATACGAGCGGTATAAGCTGTGATGGTTCCCATTAATTGTAGCGGATGGTTTTCTTCGACCGCTTTACGAAATTTTAAACCTGCACTCATAATATAAACCTTATTGTTTCTTGTGGTGCGTTACTATGCACCTTACTTTTTTACTCAAAGAGCAGATCCTGATTGTCATCAGGATGACATGTCTGAGGAACGGTGCGTCGCGACGCACCCTACATATTTCATTTCATTTGGCGTAGCGAGCGATGGAAAGACAAGGCGCAAAATAAAATTTAAGTGCGGATTTTACTAAGTCGTAAATGACAAACTTAAATTTTATTTTTAACGCAGTATTTCCAAGCGCAGTAGCCAATCCGTTAACTCGCTAACTTAACCTTCCAAACCGCCGGACCAGTCTTGTGGACGCTTTCACCTTCAGAATCCACAGCCACGGTCACTGGCATGTCTTTAACGTCGAATTCATAAACCGCTTCCATTCCCAGTTCTGGGAAGGCGACGACTTCTGAATGTTTGATCGCTTTGGAGACCAAGTAAGCAGCGCCACCGACGGCCATTAGGTACACAGATTTGTGTTTCTTTATGGCTTCTATGGCTTCATCACCGCGCTCTGCTTTGCCGATCATACCAAGCAAGCCAGTTTTATCGAGCATCATTTCGGTGAATTTGTCCATTCGGGTTGCAGTTGTTGGGCCGGCTGGGCCTACCGCTTCATCACGCACTGCATCAACTGGGCCGACGTAGTAAATAAATCGATTGGTGAAATCCAAGCCTTCCGGTAAGCCTTCACCTGAATCGAGTAAATCTTTAATCTTTTTATGCGCTGCATCGCGGCCGGTGAGAATTTTGCCATTCAGCAATAAAACCTGCCCCGGTTTCCAGCTAGCCACTTCTTCCGGCGTAATATTGTTCATGTCTACGCGCTTGGCATCTGCTGCAGCTTCGTACTCCATATCCGGCCAATCTTCGATTGACGGTGGAGTTAGCATAGCAGGCCCGGTGCCGTCTAATGTGAAGTGAATATGACGTGTTGCCGCACAATTAGGAATCATAGCAACCGGCTTAGAAGCTGCATGAGTTGGCCAGTCTTTGATTTTGACATCCAGCACGGTGGTAACACCGCCCAGACCTTGCGCACCGATACCGAGCTTATTCACTACTTCGTAAATCTCGATACGCAGTTCTTCCACGCGGTTACTCGGACCACGCTTCAATAGCTCCTGCATATCAATAGGATCCATCAAGGATTCTTTGGCCAGTACCATCGCTTTTTCAGCGGTACCGCCAACACCTATACCAAGCATACCCGGTGGACACCAGCCCGCACCCATCTTAGGCACAGTCTCTACCACCCAGTCCACAATTGAGTCGCTTGGATTGAGCATCACAAATTTGGATTTGTTTTCAGAGCCACCGCCTTTCGCAGCGCAGGTCACTTCAACTTTATCGCCCTTAACCATCTCAACGTGCACCACTGCTGGCGTGTTGTCTTTAGAATTAAGGCGTTTACCTGCTGGGTCCATAAGAACTGAAGCACGTAATGGGTTATCAGGATTCAAGTAAGCGCGACGAACACCTTCATCAACCATTTCCTGAATGGTCATGCCACCTTCAAAACGCGCGTCCATCCCTACTTTAACGAAAGCGCAGGCAATACCGGTATCCTGGCACACAGGACGATGGCCCATGGCAGACATACGAGAATTGACCAGAATCTGCTTCATGGCATCTTTTGCCGCAGGGCTTTCTTCTTTTTCGTAGGCTGCGGTTAACGCCTGGATAAAATCTTTGGGGTGGTAGTAGGAAATGTATTGAAAGGCATCAGCAACACTTGCAATAAAGTCTTCTGCTTTAATGGTGGCCATTAAGTCTCTCCCGTGGGCGGCTCAGTCAGAATGAGTAAATTTGTGCTTCGCTATACAAGAAGCAAACAAACCTCTAAAATCGGCAGAACATTATACAGGCTGGCAATGGCGTTTCCCAAATTTTGGACGCTAATTATTCAGATTTAGCCGTCAAATTGACTCTTTTTTAATCTATCTGCATGAAAAACACACAAAACACAGCTCAATTTGTTGAATTTCCTTACCGAGACCCAGCAGCCATTCGTAACCTCTTCTCCTGGTTCGCTGACGAGCCGTGGGCCTTATTGCTGGATAGCGGCAAAACCACTCACCAGGCTGCCAGATTTGATCTAATTTTAGCCCGCCCACGAGCCATGATCCGCTTCAGTGATGGGCATACTGACATTACTGGCCTCGACATCAGGCCAACTCATCAGCCTTTCGAAGACTTGCGTCAGTTTTATCAGGCAGGTCTTGATGACTACCTGCCATTACCCAAAGAACTATCGCGCCTGCCCTTTCATGGTGGTATTGCTGGATACTGTAGTTATGACCTCGGTCGCTATGTTGAAAAAATTCCGACCATTGCTGAAAAAGACATTCAATTGCCGGAGATGGCTTTTGGTCTGTATGAATGGGGCTTTGTCAGTGACCACGAGCATCAGAAATGTTACCTGCTTAAGTTTTCTGATTATTCCGAAAGCTATTGGGAAGACATTATTCGTGAGTTCGAAGGCTATTACGAACAAGCTGAAAAAACGAGCTTCGAAGATTTTCAATTAGCCGACAACTGGCAGTCCAACATGAGCCAGCAAAGCTACACTGATAAATTCCAGAAAGTACATGACTATATTCATGCTGGTGATTGTTATCAGGTCAATCTGGCCCAACGCTTTAAAGCGCCTTACACAGGCCATCCCTGGAATGCTTATCTGAAATTAACCGAGCACAATCAAGCGCCATTCTCGGCTTACATGAACCTCGAGCAACAACAGATTCTTTCTGTCTCGCCAGAACGTTTCATTGAAGTTAAAAAGCAAAAACACAAAAGCCATGTCATTACACAACCGATTAAAGGCACCCGTCCACGCTCAAAAGATCCGGTTGAGGACGAACGCCTCTCTGATGAATTGCAAAATAGCATTAAAGATCGTGCCGAAAACCTGATGATTGTTGATTTGCTTCGCAATGATATTGGCCGTAGCGCAGCGGTGGGTTCTGTTAAAGTAACTAAACTGTTTGAGTTGCAGACCTTTACTTCAGTTCATCACCTGGTCAGTACCATCGAAGCTGACTTGGCTCCGGAAAAAGATGCCATTGAATTGTTGAAATATTGCTTCCCTGGCGGTTCGATAACTGGTGCACCGAAAGTTCGCTCAATGCAAATCATTGAAGAGTTGGAACCACATCGCCGCAGTATCTATTGTGGCTCAGTGTTGTATTATGACTTTAGAGGTATGCTGGATTCGAATATCGCTATCCGCACACTGGTCACTGAAAATGATACGATTTACGCATGGGGCGGTGGCGGCCTGGTTGCTGACTCCGAAGCGGACAATGAATATCAGGAAACGCTGCATAAACTGAGTAAAATTCTACCTGTATTAAGCAATGATCAAACTGATTGATATCGAACAGGCACTGCAACGTGCGAATCAAATCACTCCAAAAGAAACCACACTCAGGCCAAGCGCGGTTCTGGTGCCTATTGTTGAGCGTGAGCAAGGCCTCCAATTACTGCTCACTCAACGCTCTGACCATCTGCGCCACCATGCGGGTCAAATCAGCTTTCCCGGCGGAAGCATGGATAGAACTGACCGGGACCTGATTCATACCGCTTTGCGTGAAACCCATGAAGAAGTGGGTATTCCCGATCAGCTCATTAATGTCCTCGGTAAACTCCCACTGCAACCAACCATTTCCGGTTTTATGATTCAGCCCGTAGTGGCTCATATTCAGGAGCATTATGAAATGCGTCTGTGCGAAGATGAAGTCGCCGACGCCTTTGAAGTGCCGCTGGATTTTGTCATCAACCCAGCCAATCAAAGCCACTCCTATCGAGATTACCGAGGCAAGCGTTATTCGGTTTACTCCATTCCCTATCAGAAGCGCAATATCTGGGGCGCTACGGCCAATATTATCGTTCAGTTTGCTAAGCTAATCCGTCCTACCGACTTTTGACCTTAACTCAATAACCTGCGCTTATATCGCTAGCTGGTCTGATTAGCTAGCCATGGCAACTGACTGCTAGAGCGAGTACAATCAGGCTATTAATTTCATATCGATTTTTTGAGGTTTCACCTTGGCAATTAGCGTTTTTGACATGTTCAGCATTGGTATCGG
>NZ_JABURJ010000054.1 GCF_014762745.1 Kangiella sp. | reverse complement strand
TGGTACAAATTTGCTATGGTGTATTAAAACATCAAAGCGAATACCGACCTCAAGTAGCTTGAGGTCGGCTGGGAGAGATGGTATCTATAACATTACTAGCCAGTGACTATTGCTGTCCTTTTCTCGAACTGGCAGCAGCGCTTTCAAAGGTAGCTTGTAGTGCTCATAAAAAAAAGCCTCGCTAGGAGGCTTTAACAAGAAACGACTTATATATTATTTTGCAAAATCATCCAACGCATCACCAGTCAACCGGAACACGGTCCATTCGTCCATTGGCTTGGCGCCGATGCTTTTATAGAAGTCGATAGCTGGTTCATTCCAGTCCAGTACGGACCAGTCTACGCGTGCACAGTCTTTTTCTACTGCTATCTGTGCCAATCTTTGCAATAAGCAATAGCCGATTTTTTTGCCACGAAATTCCGGTTTAACGTAAAGATCTTCCAGGTAGATACCGTATTTACCTAAAAAAGTTGAGTAGTTAAAAAAGTAGAGGGCGAAGCCGGCTGGCTGTCCCTCATACTCTGCAATCAGACAGTGGGCTCTGGCGTCTTCAGCAAACACAGTTTGCTCAATATCAGCAACACTAGCCACCACTTCATGCGACAGCTTTTCGTACTCGGCTAGCTCTTTAATGAAGCCAAGAATTTGCGGTGCGTCTGTGCGCACCGCTTCTCGAATAACCAAATTACTCATTAGCTTTTGTACTTTTTGAATTCGTTGCGATACCAGTCAAACTGATTGTATGTGGTTTCAGCAACCTGAGTCATCTTACTGACAATAATGATTGCCAAGCTGGCGAAAACAAAGCCAGGTAGCATTTCATATAGGTCGAATAAGGCAATTTCAGTATTGTTACCTAACCAATCCCAGACCAGGACAGTGACCGCACCCGTTACGATACCCGCCAATGCTGCATGACGAGTCATACGCTGCCACAATAGCGAGAAGATAATCACTGGGCCAAATGAAGCACCAAACCCTGCCCAGGCCTGACCAACCAGATCCAGCACACTGTCACGCTCAAAGATGGCGACCGTGATACCGATACCAGCAACCAGAATCACCACAAAACGGTTGACCCATACCAATTCTTTCTCAGAAGCACCTGGACGAATGTAAGGTTTATATACGTCTTCGGTTACAGAGCTTGAAACCGCAAGCAATTGTGAATCAATGGTACTCATTACTGCTGCAAGAATTGCTGCTAATAGGAAACCTGCTAACCATGGATTAAATAACGCCTGCGTCAATAATAGGAAGACTTTCTCACTGCCGCGCTCAGTATTTAAGACAGCAACATCCTCAGCAGTTAATAGAACATAGGCTTTAGCGTTGAAATCACCACCGAAGAAGGCGATACCGGCAAAACCGATAAACACCGCACCCAGCACACAGATAATCATCCAGCCCATGCCGATGCGACGCGCCTGTGGCACAGTGTTGACACTTTTTACTGCCATGAAACGCGCCAGAATATGTGGCTGGCCGAAGTAACCTAGACCCCAGGCCGCTAATGAAATCAGGCCAATGGTAGTCAACCCATCAGTGAAGCTCAGTGCATCAGGTTTAATCTCGCGTGTCGCATCAATGATGCCACTCATACCATTGTATTCAACCAATAACACAATTGGCGCTACAATTAGAGCGGTCATAATGATTAAGCCCTGGAAAAAATCGGTCCAGGAAACTGCCAGGAAACCACCAAGGAAAGTATACGAAATAATAACGATAGAACTGACCAGCAACGCAGTGTTGTAATCATAACCAAAACTAGATTCGAACAACTTACTGCCCGCGACCAGACCGGAACCGATGTAGTAGCCGAAGAACACAATCATGACCAGTACGGCAACGATACGCAGCGACTTACCAGCATCGTGGAAACGGCCTGCGAAATAATCAGGAAGGGTCAACGCATTGTCGGCAATTTCAGTATAAGCACGCAAACGACCGGCAATAAATTTCCAGTTAAGGTAAGCACCAATAATCAAGAACAGTGCCAACCATGAATTAGACAAACCGGAGAAATAAATCGCACCCGGCAAGCCCATCAAAATCCAGCCACTCATATCCGATGCGCCTGCACTTAACGCAGTTACCGCACCACCCAGGCCGCGACCACCCAGCATATAATCGCTGGAGTCATTGGTTCGCATGTAAGCCCAGATACCGATAGCAATCATGAACACCAGATAGATCAAAAACGCGATCTCAACTGGCCCTACGGTCATCCCCAAAAAATCGAACTTGGTATAGTTCATAACACCTCACTAGGTTAAATTAATTTGTCCA
>NZ_JABURJ010000041.1 GCF_014762745.1 Kangiella sp. | reverse complement strand
GACAAGGCTCGGGCTTCAACTTAAAAAAACTGTCAACCTATTTTAGGACGGGACAAATTGATAACAATCCCTACTTCCACTACTTAACGACCTTCAGCTTTGGCTTCCCTTTTGGTGGCTTAGGTGGCTCGTCATCAGGGCCATCATCATCACTGGTGCCATTATCAGCTTCCTCAGAAACAGTTCCTAGTTCTGGCTCATTGTCTTCCTCCCCATACATGTTAGCAGAGAACATAATGCCCTGATCGTTTTCACGAGCATAGATAGCAACAATAGAGCTAGTTGGAATATACAAGCTTAACGACTGCCCGGAGAAGCGCGCATTAAAGCTGACATAATCATGATTGAGCTCAAAATTAGCTACCGCAGTAGGCGCTATATTGAGAACAATTTTGCCGTCATTGGCAAACTGCATTGGAACATCAACTTGCGGATGGGAAGTATCGACCAGGATTTGAGGAGTCCACTCATTATCGAGAATCCACTCGTAATAAGCGATTAATAGGTAGGGTTGTAATGGCGAGTTACCCGCCATTACATTAGTCCCATTTTGATCTCGCGTTCTTCTTCGGTCAAACTGACTTTGAACGACTCACGATCAAAAATTCTTTCCATATAATCATGGATGGCTTTGCTTCCGCGACCTGAGATCTCAATACCCAATTGATCAGCACGCCATAACAATGGAGCGATAACACAATCTACTAATGAGAACTCTTCACTCATAAAATAAGGATTGCTGGCAAACACTGGAGCCAATGCCATAATACTTTCCTGTAATTCTTTACGGGCCTTTTTCGCTTTAGCTTCCGTACCATTAACGATAAGCTCATATTGGCTATACCATTCTTTCTGAATGCGATGCATCATCAGACGGCTTCTGCCACGAGTTACCGGGTAAACCGGCATTAATGGAGGATGCGGAAATCGCTCATCCAGATATTCCATAACAATGCTGGCTTCATATAAAACCAGGTCACGGTCAATCAGTGTTGGTACCGAACCATAAGGATTCAGATCCAACAAATCTTCCGGAACATTATCAGGGGTAACTTCTACCACTTCGTAGTTTACGCCCTTTTCTGCTAATACAATGCGAGCCTGGTGGCTGTATACATCGTTACCAGAAAAGAGAGTCATTACTGAACGTTTGGCAACTACTGCCATACTGTTTTCTCCTGCGAACAACAAGAAAGCCTCGGCGAAAATTCACCGAGGCTTAGGATGCTAATTAATGTACGTCTTTCCAGAATTCTTTCTTCAGGAAGTAGGCAAATATCAATAGCACAAATAAGAACAATAGAACCCAAACACCCATGCGCTTACTTTCCAGTTTTACTGGATTTGCTGTGTAAGCCATGAACGCAGTCAAGTCACGAATATTTTCATCGAACTCTTCAGGAGTCATCTGTCCTTCTTTAATCTGAACGAACATTTTGCCTTCCGCAGCCAGCTTAGCCATTGCCGCCTCTGCTTCATGCTGCTGTTCTTCTGCTTTAGCTTTCGCTTCAGCACTAGCTTCAGAATCATTTAGCACAGCTTTGGCATTTGCAATTTGCTCTTCAACAGAAAGCAATTCATCACTCTTTGCCTGTAAGCCTTGCAGATCAGCAAGAATATGCGGCATACCCACTGAAGGGAATACCGTATTGTTCACACCAAAAGGACGTGACGGGTCAACATAGAAAGAACGCAAATAGTTGTATACCCAGTCTTCGCCACGAACACGTGCAGCTAATGTCAAATCCAAAGGATTCACACCAAAATATTTCTTTTCGGCTTGCACAGGATCCATGGCTTTATCCATAGTATCGCCAAATTTCTGATCACCAAGAATCAAGTTGTTTACTGTTTGCTCTTCAGTAAGCTCCAAATCTTGAGCAATACGTGAATAGCGAACATACTCCATCGAGTGACAACCCAAACAGTAGTTCACGTACAATTTGGCACCATTTTGCAATGATGTTTTATCCGACAAATCAATGTTTGCCGGATCATTTGGATAAAATGTACCGCCGCCTGCAGCAAATGCAGATACAGGTAGCAGGAATAAAATAGCTGTAATTAACTTTTTCATTTGTCTGTTACCCTCTCTGGTACTGGTTTAGTTTTCTCGAACTTGGGCAAGAACCACAAGGCAATAAAGAAGAAGAAGTAATAGACCGTACAAATACGTCCTAGCCATTTAGTAAAGTCTGTTACAGGAACAACACCCAGAATGCCCAGAATGATGAATGATATAACAAACAAGGCTAGTAGGATTTTGTATGAAGCACCACGATAGCGGATTGACTTCACTTTTTGACGATCAAGCCAAGGTAACAGGAACAAAATCACAATTGCCAATGCCATGACAATGAAGCCACCGAACGGATCCGGCACAGCACGCAACATTGTATAGAATGGTGTGAAGTACCAAACCGGGGCAATGTGTGGAGGAGTTTTCAGCGGATTGGCTGGCTCAAAGTTTGGACGCTCTAGGAAATAGCCGCCAAAATCTGGAGCAAAGAAGACCACACCCAGGAAAATCATCATGAAGACGACCACACCAACGATATCTTTTACTGTGTAATAAGGGTGGAAAGGAATGCCGTCTAGCGGAATACCGTTCTCATCTTTCTTCTCTTTGATTTCAACACCATCCGGATTGTTAGAGCCCACTTTATGCAACGCAACCAGATGCAAGAACACCATGGCAACTAGCGCTAGCGGAACCGCAACAACGTGCAATGCAAAGAAACGGTTTAGGGTGGCTAATGACAATGTAAAGTCACCACGAATCCACTCAACCAAATCGGGACCAACTACGGGCACGGTACCGAACAGGTTAACAATCACCTGAGCTCCCCAGAATGACATCTGTCCCCATGGTAGCAAGTAGCCCATAAAGGCTTCTGCCATCAATAGAACAAAGATGATCATACCGAAGATCCAGATCAACTCACGAGGCTTCTTATATGAACCGTACATGATGCCACGGAACATATGCAGATAAACTACAACAAAGAATGCTGAAGCACCGGTTGAGTGAAGGTAACGAAGGAGCCAACCATATTCCACATCACGCATGATGTACTCTACAGAAGCAAATGGTTCGCTTGGGCTATAGAACATGGTTAACCAGATACCGGTTAACAATTGATTTACAAGAACCAGCATGGCCAATGAACCAAAGAAGTACCAGAAGTTGAAGTTCTTTGGTGCGTAATATTCTGCTAAATGCTCATTCCAGACTTTAGTTGCTGGGAAACGGGCATCAAGCCAAGTCATAAAATTCTTAAACATTAGGCACCTCCCTCTTCACCAATCACAATCATTTTAGCTGTTGTGTCGATAGTATAAGGAGGAACTTCCAAGTTGGCGTTTGCTGGAACACCGCTATAAACACGGCCAGCCAAATCAAACTTAGAACCGTGACATGGGCAGTAATAACCACCTAGCCAGCCACCTTCTAATGAACCTGCATCCGCAAACAACTGCGGTGAACAACCCAGGTGTGTACAAATACCGACTGCCACGAAGATATCTGGCTCGATTGAACGGTATTCATTTTTACAATACTCAGGCTGTTGTGGCTTTTCGGATTCTGGATCTGCTACAAACTCTTCACTTTTCGTGATGCTCTGTAACATTCTCTCGTCACGACGCATAACCCATACAGGCTTACCACGCCACTCCACAGTAATTTGCTGTCCTACCTCAAGTTTGGTGTAGTCATACGATACTGGAGCACCTGCAGACTGCGCTTTGGCGCTTGGTGCCCAGGAACGAACAAAAGGTACTGCCGCACCAATCACACCAACCGCACCGACTACTGAAGTAGCACCGATTAGCAGATTTCTGCGTCCTTTGTTGACGCCCTGATTACTCATTCGGTTAGTCTCCCCACGAAGAAATAGCACCACCCACCAATGGATGGCGTCGGAAAATCATGATTTAAATCGATTCTGCTATGAAGCAAACCTTCTTAATTAATGCAAAAAACACTTATTTGCGCTTCTACGGCAGAATACTGCGCAGGGATCATATAGGAAAATACCCACAAAAACAATGAGGTCAGACCAGAGCGACAGCTGTAACTTATTGAAAGTCGGAAAAATTCAGAAAGGATAAATAAAAAAACACCCGCGGTGTGCGGGTGTAAATAATGCCGGAGTTCCTCTCCGGCAATTCTTGTCTGAAACTTAACGTTTCGAGAACTGAGGGCGCTTACGTGCTTTATGTAGGCCCACTTTCTTACGCTCAACTGCACGAGCGTCACGGGTAACAAAGCCAGCTTTACGCAATGGAGCACGCAATTCTTCATCATACTCCATTAATGCACGAGTGATACCGTGACGAATAGCACCGGCTTGACCAGTACCGCCGCCGCCAGCAACAGTTACGTACACATCAAATTTTTCAAGAGTTTCAGTTAGCTCAAGTGGTTGACGAACCACCATGCGTGATGTTTCACGACCAAAATACTCGTCAAGACTACGCTGGTTAACGGTAATCGCACCATTCCCAGGACGCAGGAAAACACGAGCTGTAGAGCTTTTACGACGACCTGTTCCGTAATATTGTTCAGCCATTGTTCTCACCTTAGATTTCTAATGGGATTGGTTGCTGAGCAGTATGATTGTGCTCAGTGCCAGCGTAAACTTTCAACTTGCGGAACATCGCACGGCCCAAAGGATTCTTAGGAAGCATACCTTTTACCGCTTTCTCGATGATCATTTCAGGTTTAGTTGCCTGCAATTTCTCGAAGTTGGTTTCTTTAATGCCACCTGGATAACCAGAGTGACGATAATACATTTTGTCCTGTGCCTTGTTACCAGTCACAGTTACTTTCTCAGCGTTGATGATGATAATGTAGTCACCAGTATCAACGTGAGGCGTATATTCTGCTTTGTGTTTGCCTTTCAAACGGCGAGCTACTTCAGTCGCCAGGCGGCCTAAAGTCTTGCCGCTAGCGTCGACTACGAACCAGTCACGCTTAACAGTTTCAGGCTTTGCACTGTATGTTTTCATATTCTTTAAGCTCCAAAAAGCCATTTGCACCCGCAATAGGGAACCGATCACGGCCCTAAAAAAGAGAGCGCGAATTCTACAGAAATCACCCCTATAAAACAAGAGGCGACACCAGGATTTTCAAAAATTATCAAATGTCTCGGCCAAATTTATGAATTTTAAGTAAAATCCTGCGAAAAAGACTTTATTTACGGGGCTTTTAGCGCTATAAAAAGCGCTGATGGGGAGTCAATTTTGCAATACTCGCCAAGACGACCGATATTTTAACAGTCAACTAACATAAGAGGCAAAGGAAAAATGGCAGATAATAAAGCCCGCAAAGTTACAGCGGTTCAAGAAAAATTCACAAAAACTCAAATCCTTAACGAAATCTCAGCACAAACAGGCCTAACCAAGAAAGACGTGTCAGCGGTTTTAGACGAGCTAGGCGTCGTTATTGAGCGTCACATCAAAAAACGCGCAGTTGGCGAATTCACCTTACCTGGCTTACTGAAAATCAGCACCGTTAAAAAGCCAGCGGTTAAAGCTCGCAAAGGTATCAACCCTTTCACAGGCGAAGAAACCATATTTAAAGCCAAGCCAGCCAGCGTTGCGGTTAAAGTACGCCCACTTAAGAAATTAAAGGATATGGTTAAATAGTTACTAACCACTCTTTGAGCTCTGAAGCCGACATCATTGTCGGCTTTTTTATAATAATAACCTGCAAATTATAAATAAACTTACATAAGGGGAAAATCGTGAGTAAATTTAAAACCACCGTTTATGGAACAATCTTACTTTATTCGTTAGTCCTTATACCGCATGTGCATGCACAAGACGATTTTTATGCTGGTCTTGGCTTAGGGCAGGCAAAAAGTGATGCATGTGATATTGATAGACCATGCGATGACAAAAGCACAGCATGGAAAGGCCTTATTGGCTATAATTTTAGTGATAATTTTGCTGTCGAACTCAATTATCATGATTTAGGTACTTTTACTGGTAGCGAACCATCATTCGATGCCAAAACTGAGTTGGATGTCACTCTCTATTCTTTATTATTAGTTGGCTCCATCGATATTACTGACGATTTTGCAATCTTCGGGAAATTGGGAACAGCTGAATGGTCTAGTGATGCAAAGTTGATTCAACCAGTAGCAGGCGATAGATATAAAGATGATGGCAACGGTATGACTTATGCGCTTGGAGTGTCTTGGAACTTCATACAAAACCAACAATTTTCTCTAAATTGGCAAACCTATGATATTGAGATAGAAGGGATCTTGCCTATTATCGATGAAACTGCAGATACAGACGCTATATCATTGGTGTATACATTAAGTTTTTAACAAAATTTCTCAATCTAGATAAAAGCCGACTACAAAGTCGGCTTTTTTTAAACCTGAAAGAAGTGGTTAGATAATCTAAGCCAAATGCTCTTTGGCGAGATATTCCTTGCTTTGCATTTCCTGCAGGCGGCTAACGGTCCTTTCAAACTCGAAGGCTAAGCCTTTTCCAGTATAGAGTTCTTCCAAAGCGACTTCGGCAGAAAGAATTAACTTCACGTGTCGTTCATAAAACTCATCCACCAAGGCGATAAAACGACGTGTAGCATCATTGACGGAGTCATTGAGTTGCGGGATCTTGCTGACGAAAACCGTGTGGTAGTTGCGGGATAGCTCTATATAGTCGTTGGCCGAGCGCTCCGTTTTGCAGATGGCATCGAAGGTAAACCAGACTACATTGTCCGATAATCTCACCGCATCAATTAAACGACCTTCTATCTTGAGCTTGCAGTGCTGTTGCCCTTCCTCACCGGATAATTGCAGGAAGTATTGCTGCATATTTTTATCAGCAGCTTCGTCCAGCGGGTAATGATAGATTTCCGCCTTTTCCAGGGTTCGCATCCGGTAATCAGTGCCACCGTCCACATTTAATACCTGACAATGCTGCTGTATTAGCTCAATCGCGGGTAGAAACCGCTCACGCTGCAAGCCATTCCAGTAAAGTCGCTCAGGTGGAATATTAGACGTTGCCACCAATACGATATTGCGTTCAAACAGTTCTTTAAACAAACCGCCAAGGATCATGGCATCGGTGATATCGGTGACAAAGAATTCATCGAAGCAGATGACACGCGCACGTTGCGATAATTGATCGGCAATTTTCACCAGAGGATTTTTCTCGCCAGACAAGGTTTTCAACTCATGATGAACTTCATGCATAAAGCGGTGAAAATGTAGCCGGATTTTGCCTTTTATCGGCAGGCAGTTAAAGAAAGTATCCATCAGCCAGGTTTTACCACGACCGACGCCTCCCCACATATACAATCCTTTGACGGGCTCCAGATCCGAAGACAGCCAGCGTTTGACCAGGTCCATGAAGCCACCACTGGGGCGACTGTTTAGCAAGTCATCATACACTCGTTGCAGAGCTGCTACTGCTTCAGCTTGAGCTGGGTCTTTTGCAAAACCATTGGCCAGATCCTGCTCATATTTTTCTAAGGGTGTTAAATCGATTGGACGCATATAATGAATACTTATAGTTCTTCAGGCAAATGTGACTGTAGGCTTTCTTCCATTAATTCACGCAATTCTACCAATCGGCTGTGAAAAAAGTGTCCAGCTCCTTGCATGCGAATCACATCAGGTTTGGTAGGTAACTCATCAAGCCATTTAAAGACAGCCTCGGGGTCAACCACTTCATCTGCATCACCCTGCACCACTAACCAAGGACAGTCGGGAATTTCAAACTCATCAAAACTGAAACGATTGACCGGTGGCGCTATGCTGATTAACTGTTTGGCGTCAAGCGATTTAGCCTGTAGTGCAGCGATCCAGGAACCAAAGCTGAAGCCAGCGAGCCATAGTGGTCGACCCGGATATTGCTTCTGCATCCACTCAACAACCTTGATCAGATCCTGCTGCTCACCCCTGCCCTCGTCATACTTACCCTTAGATTCGCCAACGCCGCGAAAGTTGAAACGAACCGACGGAATGCCTAGTCCGGCCAGAGCTCTAGAAACCGTATAAATCACTTTGTTGGTCATAGCGCCGCCGTGTAAAGGATGCGGATGGCAACAGACAGCAATAGCATTTCTTTCAGGAGAATCGGGTTGATCAAGGGTTGCTTCTAGATGACCTGCAGCACCTTCTATCAAGAAATGATTTTTATTCACTCGATTATTAAGGTTGATTGATATTGCCGGCTATTTTCGCACGTTTTGTCGATAGTTGGAACAAACCAGCCAGCCACAAAAAAAGAGGCCGAAGCCTCTTTCCCGTGATTCATAATGAAACCTTTAGTACTTATTAGACGCTTTGCGCCCTTTCTTGTCTTCTTCCAGACGCTTCTTCTCATATTCGCGCTCTGCTTCCTGTTGCTTTTTTAAGGCTTCCTTTTCTTCCTTATTCCATTCACGCTCAGACTCAGCTCTGGCCTTTTCTTGCTCGCGAAGCATTTCTTCATAAGCTTTTCTATCTTCCCGCTCATGTTCACGTAAATCCTTTTGACGCTCCTTTTCGAGCTTCTCACGTTCTTTTAATAATTCCGCTCGCTCTTTGATCAGTTCTTCACGTTTTTTCTCATCGTCAAATGCTGAGGTTGTATTGACCAGACCAAGTACACTCACCAGACCTGCTATCAGGATTGCTTTCATAACTCTTACCTTTGTTTCAATTCAAACATTGCCGGTTATTATTTTTCATTACCCACAGGATGGAAAGTCACTGACTCATGTTTAGCCGTAAAATGCCAAATAGTTTACTTTTGCTAGCGCGACAATCTCACAAGGTTTCGGGATTTTGTGACTGTGGTGTCAGGCTCTCGTTCCACTCACGGGCAAAATCTCGCTGCCATCGCCAATTGATAAAAGCAACAATGATCATTGTTATCAAGGCTCCTAAACCAGCTAAAGCCATGTCCTTATGAGCATCCCAGACGTCTCCCTGCGTGCCCAGATAAGCGGTACCGACATCACCACCAAAAACAAGTGCCGCAGCCCATTCTATCAGCTCATAGATAGCCGACGTCGACAAGGTCAGGTCTAAGGGTAAAAAATAACCCCAAAAGCCCTTCACCTTTACTATGCGAATAAAAATTTCACGGATAGGATAGGCAAACAATAAGCCATAGGCGAGGTGCAGAAAACGATCATAATGATTGCGTTCCCAGCCAAACCAGTCATTCAGTGGTGAACCAAAAATAGATTCACTCCATTGATTATAGGGAACAAGTGAATAGGTATAATGTGAACCGATTTCGTGAAAGCACAAAAAAAGAAAAATACAAAAGTAGGAAATTCTGGACAGACGAAATTTTTTATAACTGCCTATAAGGCCTACTACTAACAGGAACATCAAAACATTTTCAAGGAGCCAGGTAGAGCGGTCGACAGGATTAATTGCACATAAAACAAAGACTACTAAAAAGATGCCGCTCAAAGTGAGTAAGAATTTTGTGTTATAGGTCATGAATCCTCTCGAACTTACGGCTATTTATTGTGTATCATAAGATCAAATCAGGGATTTAGGCAATTTTCGCTTAGACGACATTGACAGATTGAGGAATATAGATTCATGTCCAGTCCATTAATTATCTTCTTGCTCCTTATTGTTGCAGTTGGCGCATTCTTTTTCGGCCGTTGGCACGGCATGTCGCAACGCACCAAAGCATTATCCGAAGAATTAAAAGCCAAGGATGACGAACTCAACACACTAAAAGAAGACGTCAATAAGCATTTTGATGAAACCGCACGACTATTTAGTAACGTCACAGAAGAGTATAAGATGCTCTATCAGCACCTGGCTAGCAGCTCAAGTAAATTAAGCAATCGTAAATTTGAATTAAAGCTGAGTAGCAATACCGGAACCCTGGCAGGACTTAGCAGCCCATTGGAAAAAGAACTCAATGCTAATGTGATTGATAGCGAAGCTAAAGAAATTGCTGACTATGATGCAGGCCCTCAGCAACCCAGAGACTACGCAGATGATGATATGGACGATGATTATCATCCTGCCCATAGCACAGAAACCATAAAAGAGAATGTGTCTGACAAGGAGCAGAGCAAAGAAACAGGGAACTCACAGCCAGAGTCAGAATCAGAGCTAAACGAAGAAGCTGACGATAAAACAACAAAAGACAAACTTCACCCGAATTAATAACATCAGTTGTTTGACTGAAATTTGAGGAACCCATGCGATTTATTATTCTTATTGGCTACATTGTGAAATATTTACTGGTCGGTCTCGGCATCGCAGCCCTGTTTATTGTCTTCATGCCGGGCCGCTTCTCGATCAGCCCCCCAGTGCAGCAAACAAGCTCAGTCGAAGGTCAGCCCACCCAGAACACCACTCCATTTATGGGTTATGCAGAAATGCTGGACAAGGCGCGCCCTGCGGTGGTCAGCATTCAGGCTCGCTCAAAACTATTCCCACTGACTGATCCAGAATGTCAAAACAGCTTAAGAGCAGTTCCAACCGGCACCAATGCCTGCGCATTTTTGAATAACGGCTCAGGAGT
Organism: Kangiella sp.; assembly: GCF_014762745.1. Taxonomy (GTDB): domain Bacteria; phylum Pseudomonadota; class Gammaproteobacteria; order Enterobacterales; family Kangiellaceae; genus Kangiella. The sequence goes on along the minus strand of NZ_JABURJ010000041.1, from coordinate 2,819 downwards.
TTTTATCGATCAACAGGGGCATATTGTGACCAATGCACATGTCTTAGATAAAGCCGAGTCGATCATTGTTGAGATGATGAATGGACACAAGCTGGCAGCAGAAATGATCGGTCTTGATAAAGACTCCGATCTAGCACTACTGAAAGTTGATTATCAACCCCAGCATATACTGCCATTAAGCTCAGAAGACCATAGCCGTGTAGGTGATATCGTGTTTGCAATTGGTACGCCCTACATGGCGTTTGAGCAGACCGTGACTCAGGGCATTATCAGCGCTAAATTTTTCTCGCGAGTCTCTCACTACATTCAAACAGATGCCGCCCTTCGATCAGGAAATTCAGGTGGCGCGCTGGTTAATAGTCAAGGTGAGCTAGTAGGTATCACAGCCTTAAGCTCTCGTGACGAGTCGGGAGAAAAAACCTATCAGAACTTTGCCATTGTCGCTGCAGACGTGCAGCATGTTGTTAATGAGCTGTTAGAAAATGGCGAAGTGCAACGGGGCTGGCTGGGCCTGAATGGCGATATGACCATCAACTTCCGCTCCATCGTTCAGGAAATGAGCCTGTCACCACAACAGCAACAGCAGCTGGCTAGCCAAATCGAGCAACTTCCCTTTGGTCAGGGTATTGTGATCACCGCAATTAATGGCAATGGTCCGGCCGATAAAGCAGGACTACAACCACTAGACATTATTACCCGAGTCAACAGCCAATCAATCAATACTACCGCCGATCTGATGGCGGCGATCTGGAACGCGCCACCGACAACCAAAGTCGATATTGAATATTACCGCGACGGTCAGAAAGAGCAAACCGAGGTAGTGTTAGGTTATCGGAACTAGCTTTCCTAGAACCAGTTTTCCCAAATACTGCTTTCCAGAATCCAGACATCAAAAAAGGGCCAGTTGGCCCTTTTTTCTTTACCGCTTATGATAATCTTATGATGCTAACCAATACGTTTAATGTAGGCACCCAGATTTTGTAGCTTCTCTTCAATGGTTTCATAACCACGATCAATGTGATAGATCCGATCCACTAAAGTTTCGCCTTCCGCACATAAACCGGCCAGAACCAGACTGGCGGAGGCACGTAAATCAGTTGCCATAACCTGTGCTCCCGAAAGATGCTCAACACCACGACAGATGGCAGTATTACCTTCAATAGCAATGTCCGCGCCCATGCGCTGCATTTCCAGAACATGCATAAAGCGATTTTCGAAAATAGTTTCGGTGATGGTACCAGTACCTTCTGCAACTGCATTCATGGCACAAAACTGGGCCTGCATATCTGTTGGAAAGCCCGGATAAGGAGCCGTTTTGATGTTTACCGCTTTCGGACGCTTTCCATGCATATCAAGCTCAATCCAGTCGTCGCCAGTGGTGACCTCTGCGCCAGCTTCTTTGAGCTTAACTAACACTGCATCCAGAATATTCGGATCGGTGTTTCGGCAACGAATACGGCCACGCGTCATAGCTGCGGCAACCAGATAGGTTCCAGTTTCAATACGATCCGGCAACACATCGTGATGACCTCCATGCAAGCGCTCAACGCCCTCAATGGTAATCACAGATGTGCCCGCTCCACTGATTTTCGCGCCCATGCTATTTAAGAAGTTGGCCAGATCGACCACTTCAGGTTCACGCGCAGCATTCTCAATCACCGAAGTGCCATCGGCCAGAGCCGCCGCCATGATTAGATTTTCGGTAGCGCCAACGCTGACCATTTCCATGACAATTTTAGCTCCTTTTAAACGGCCATCCGATTTTGCTTTAACATAACCGGCTTCCACTTCGATATCAGCGCCCATCTCGCGCATACCTTCTATGTGCAGGTTCACTGGACGCGAACCAATGGCACAACCGCCTGGCAGAGACACTACTGCCTCACCAAAACGTGCCAGTAGCGGGCCCAGAACCAGAATCGAAGCACGCATGGTTTTAACTAGCTCGTAAGGTGCTTCATGACTGTGGATTTTGCGGCTATCAATTTCAACATTAAACTTATCATCGATAGTCAGCTTGGCACCTAAACGCCCCATCAGCTCTAAAGTCGTAGTCACATCATTCAAATGCGGTAAATTGCCGATTGTGGTTACGCCATCTACCAGCAAGGCGCCCATCAAAATAGGTAGGGCCGCATTTTTCGCACCAGAAATCTTGATCGAACCATCAAGAGGGCCAGCATCTTTAATCAGTAGTTTATCCATGATTGCTCACTCAGGCTTAGGCAAAATGCTTGGCTTTTGACCATTCTTCAGGCGTGTATGCCTTTATAGTCAAAGCATGAATATCACCACTGGCAATATGCTCATTAACTGCGGCATAAACCATCTGTTGCTTTTTTACGCTACGCAAGCCTTCAAAGGCCTTGCTCACAACAATCACCTGAAAATGACTACCATCGCCATCCACACGCAACTCTTCACATTCAATTTCTTTTTCAATCAGGGACTTAATCTGTTCAATCATTTGTCAAATACTTACGTTAATCGAAGTTATGGCCAAGCATGATAACGCCAAAAACTGCGTCAATATAGACACAAAAGTATGAATCATTAGCAAAGTTGGCACTAAAGTGGCGTGATTTTACCTGAATTCCCTATGATAAACACCTGTGAATGACATCAAACCCCTTTCGCTGTACAATGGCGCGCTTATTTGTCGCAATTTCACTTCAATGAAGGGCAATGCTTTGAAACAATTTCAATTTGTCAGTCAAAGTCATGCTTATCCTATAATAAGTTAAGCCCAGTTATTAATAACCCAAGCTCTCTAAGGTTTCCATGATAGAACACATTGCCTATATTCTGGTTGGTATTAC
>NZ_JABURJ010000099.1 GCF_014762745.1 Kangiella sp. | reverse complement strand
AAAAGATGGTTAAATCACTTTAAGTTTTCTGCCTCCAAGAAAACGCTTCTATGTATCAAAAAGCCCAGTTAACTCTGGGCTTTTTGCGTTGTACTCGATATTATTAGTCAACTTTTATTACTACTCTCTTTTTATCTTTCCATGCCTGAGTTACCTGAAGTCGAAACCACCAAGAATGGCCTTGCCCCGCACATAGTCGGCAAACGCATCACGGCAGTTAATATCTACCAACCTCAGCTTCGCTGGCCTATCGCCGCAGAAGCCAAAGGCCTGGTAGGCATAACATCAGGTGAGATTGAGCGACGCGCCAAATATATGCTGTGGCACTTCCCTAAAGGCAGCCTGATCATGCATCTTGGCATGTCCGGCACCATGCGAGTGGTCTGCACTCAGACGGCAATTAAAAAACACGACCATTTTGAAGTGGTGTTTGACGACAAGAGCGCATTGCGCTTTAACGATCCGCGTCGCTTCGGAGCTATTTTGTGGCAACCGAAAGGCGAAACCTTAAGCGTGCTTAGTCAGCTTGGCCCAGAGCCATTAAGCGACGATTTTAACGGCCAATATCTGCATCAGATGTTAGCCAAACGCAAAGGGGCGATTAAAAATGCCATTATGGATAATAAGGTAGTGGTCGGTGTGGGTAATATCTATGCCAGCGAATCGCTGTTTATGAGCGGCATTCATCCCAAGCGTGCGGCCAATAAAGTCAGTCTGGCACGCTGTAACCTGCTGGCTGGGTTTATTAAAACGGTTCTGGAAAAAGCCATTGGCGAGGGTGGCACCACCTTAAAAGACTTTACCCAGACCGACGGTTCACCAGGCTATTTTGCACAGCAGCTCAATGTCTATGGAAGAGCAGAGCTTCCATGCAATCAATGCGGCAGCCTGATAAAAAAACAGGTTATCGGCCAACGCTCCAGCTTTTACTGCCCCAAATGCCAGCGCTGACTTGTTTTTCGAGCTAGCTTACAGACATTTCTTCTGTTAACTTGGAATTGCCACCTTCAAATAGACGTCCAGAAGGCTTGGTGATAATCAGCAACATTAAGGAGCACGCCATGTTTAAGCCATCAAAAGTCAAAACCGCTCAGGCAATCAGCAGCGAAGCCAAAGTGGATATGACCTCCCTGCTCGATATCGTCTTTATCATGCTACTTTTCTTCATTGTTACCACCAGCTTCATCAAAACTCAGACTGTTGATATGAAACAGGTTACCAATCAGTGCCAAAATGACTGTCAAGAGGATATCAGACCAATACTGGTCAGCATTAACGAAGACAGCCAGATAATTTTTGACAATAGAATCATTGACATAGAAGCCGTACAAGCCAATATTGAAGGCCAACTGGTCAACTCACCAGAAGCTCCGTTACTGATTCGAGTCAATGAAATGGCGCTACACGAAACTCTTATCGGTGCTTTAGACCAGGCAAAACAGGCCGGTATTCAAAAGGTTAGCGTTGCCCGCTGGTAAACAATATAGTCAGATCGGATTTTGCTAAATTTACACTAGACATTTAGTTCTGGATCACATTTAATGTGCCAGCTATACTTACTTAATTGGTGAATTTGTCGCCCAGATGTACCTTTGCTGGCTGAACCGAATGCATTCAAACCAGTCAGACAAATAGACAGAGCGATAGGATTAGAGAAATATGCGTAAAAGAAATAGAGAAGATGATGAAACCTCCATCGATATGACACCGATGCTAGACATCGTGTTTATCATGTTGATTTTCTTCATCGTAACAACTTCATTTGTTAAAGAGTCAGCAGTGGATATAGCGCGTCCTACTACCAACCAGGACACCACACCACCTGATAATCCTCCACCATTGATTGTAGTTTCAATTGATGAGTCGAGTAACGTTATCATTAAAGATCGTACTGTTGATAAAGAAGCGATTCGCGCAAACATCGAAACACAACTGGCTGTGGATCCACGTTCTCCAGTTTTAGTTCGAGTTCACGAAGACGCTCTTAACGAAGTGTTAATTGCTGCTGTTGACCAGGCCGAACAGGCTGGCGTTACTAAAGTTAACGTTGCTAAATGGATTGTTGGCAAGTAACAGCAATATAAGCAATCCCAAGAAAGGCGGCTTTGGCCGCCTTTTGCTTATCTAAGAGCCTTATCAGACCTATAATAAACCAATGCTTAACTTACTTGTCATTCTCTTTATTGCACTTGCGATCGGCTTCTGGCTTTATAACAGCCGCATTAGCGAGCAAGCACACAAGGTTGCGCTCAAAGCCTGTCAGGATGCCTATGTGCAGAACCTGGATGGCTACGTCGCTTTAAAGAAAGTTTACTTTGATAAGAATTCCGAGGGTAAATGGCGCTTCCTTCGCCGCTACCAGTTTGAGTTTGCTACAGATGGTGCAAAGCGCTACGTCGGCCATGTCATCATGCAAGGGCGATGGCCTATCATTGTAGAAATGGAATCACCACAGGAACCGGCTTAACCCAACCCTTTAGGCAACAATCTCAAGATCAGCATTCTCTGGCTCAATCTGCACCACATGAATCGGAACCAGGCCATAGCGCGCTCTGGCTCTATCGCAGGCAGGGTTAACTCCATCAAAATTAATTTCAAAGTCACGACAGGGGCTTGGCCTGTCGCCATAAATACTACAGGTCGCATCTTGGCCGACGGTGCCTCTCAGAGCAACGCAGCGCGGCTCTGCTCCCTGAGTTCCAGACATACATACTCTTTGCGGGCTGATTTTTTCGGTTAACTCTGCTGGAACTTGGCCATAGGGCGCCAAAGTGGTTTCACCCCAATAAAAAGACACTCTATAGGTGGCGCAACATGCACCGCAGGTAATACAAGGATTTGGATTCGTGCTCATCGCTCAACAGGACGCCAAACAGTCACACAACAAAGGAGTGGCTATTCTAATTGAGGTCAAAGAATCTTGTCTATAAGTCTTTTTAGTGGTCGGTGATAAAAGCTCAGTAACTAAGGTACCAGACTGATATGATTATCCACAACAGGCATCTTTAACGCTCGTTTTGCTGCCCGGTAGGCCTGCATATAAGCCCTATGCCCCGCTTCCAATTTAAAAGGGCCTGAACGCGGTAAATCGTGAATGACCAGACTGGTTAAATTATCACGCTGCGGAACCTGTATGGCAGAGGAGTTCTTGCGTCGCCAGGGTGATTTTGAGGCTATATGATGATAGAAGATTCGCTCACCCTGCTCAGTACCTTCAAGCGCTGGCCTGTCCTGAATACCTCCATCCAACAAACGATGGCTATCAATAACAATGGGTTGGAACATTACAGGAATAGCACAGGAAGCATAAATGGCTGATACCAGATCACCATCATTTAGTACAATCGTTTGCTTAGTGTCCATCGAATAAGCTGACAATGAAAGAGCAGCTCGACAGTCTGAAAATTGATTCGCTGTTAATGAACCGGCTAACAACTGACGAAATTTGTGGCCCTTAAGCAGTCCGAGGCCCAAACCGGGATCCCAGAAATCAGGGCGTTTAAGCCGAAACAGCAGTTCCTTGATATCTTTAGAGCTCATGCCACCAGCCCAACAGCCAGCAATTAATGCTCCTGCACTGGAGCCGGTCAGTTTATGAGGTAATAAATCAGCTTCTTCCAGCGCCTGCAATACTCCGGCATGCGCGAAGAAACCAAAAAAACCAGATGACAAGGTTAGGGTAAAGGGCTCTTCAGCAAGCCACTCTCTTAGTACCGGCCTAGACATGAGTCAGATGGGATAAAAAAGGCGACTTTCGTCGCCTTAAACAAACGGGTAGAAGAATCTTAACCGACAAATTTATTGCCCGTTAATTTTTCGTATTTGATGATCAGTTCTTCGTGAGTCTCCGGATGTTCCTCATCTAACGGGATACAGTCTACCGGACACACCTGCTGACATTGTGGCTCATCATAATGGCCCACACATTCGGTACATTTATTAGGGTCGATTTCATAAATCTCTTCACCCTGATAAATGGCCTCGTTTGGACATTCCGGCTCACAAACATCACAGTTAATACATTCGTCAGTAATTTTTAATGCCATAAGGATCTTTAATCTCTATTACGCAAATCGCCCTGCTATTATCGCTTATATAAGGTTCAAGTTCGAGTATTCAAGCCAGATTATTTTTTATGCATCTTCGACCATTCAAGACTTAAACTTATCAAAGAGTGCCTGTTCAACGCGCTCGTCGACAAATGCCGAAATATCACCACCCAGCGACGCCACTTCTCGAACCAGCGATGAGGAAATATAGGAGTATTTTTCCGACGGAGTCAGGAAAATTGACTCAAGATCCGGATCCAGATGACGGTTCATATTAGCCAACTGAAACTCGAACTCAAAATCTGAAACCGCGCGAATACCACGCAAAACAGCTATGGCATCGTTCTCTTTAGCAAAATTGGCCAGCAACCCACGGAAACCTAACACCTCCACCTGTGGGTTCTCCGCGAAGATCATACGCACCATATCAACCCGCTCATCCAGACTAAACAAAGGCTTTTTGGCAGGGCTATGCGCAATGGCAATAACCACTCTATCGAACAGGCGACAGGCACGATCCACCAAATCCATATGCCCCTTGGTAATAGGATCGAAAGTTCCTGGGTATAAAACGGTTTTCTTCATAATATTGACAGTCAATCAAAAGGCCATCTTACTGAAAAGTGCTATGAGATCCTAGAGCTGGCGACCAACTCGCTGGCCAGTCTGGCGACCATCCCGTAAATCGAAAGCTGCGGATTGGCACCGATGCTGGTTGGGAATATTGAGCCATCAAAAATATAAAGGCCGCTCAGATGGTGATAGCGTCCGTCTTCATCTACGACAGAGCTTCTGGCTTCAACACCCATTGCACAGCCGCCCATCACGTGGGCACTGAACACCAAAGCTTTAAGCGGCTCCATAGGTAACTGCTCAATGGCCCTTTTCGCCTCTTGCCAACTACGATATGGCTTAGCGTGCAGGTGAATTGGCAAGACCTGCGTTGCACCTGCTGCAAACTGCATTTCAGCCATGGCCAGCAACGCCTTGCGAGCACTCTTCCAGAAATAATCATTCAGCTCGTATTTCAGCTTTGGAAAACCATAGTCATCCAGCACCACTTCACCACCGACACTTTGCGCATCAAAGCCATCACGCAATAAAGCGATAGAACCCTGAATATGTGGAAACTTCTGCATGAGTGAAAAGTGCTGTTGGCCAAAGCTTGTTAATACGGTTGAGGTTAATAGCGGATGCAGTGGCGCTGCTTCTATCTTAAAGCCCATTTGATTGGTTTCAGGCCATAAAAAATGATCGCTGTAGATACTTTGCGGGGCACCGGCATAACCGTTAACCGCTTCAGGCATCACTGCCGCACTAATCAGGGTCGGATGTAAGAATGTTCGCTTGCCAATAAGCCTATTCGGGTCTGGCACTTTAGATCGCAATAAAACAGCAGGAGAGCCTATGGCACCGGCACTTAACACAACCAATGGCGCTGTTACGGTGATAACGCGATTATGCATTGGCTGACCAAACTCATCCATTGCGATCAGCTCACAACCAGTCACAGCGCCATTTTCATAAGTGATTCGCTCGACTCTGGCCTTATAGATCAGTCTGGCCCCTGCCTGCAGTGCAGCAGGTATGGTGGTGACCAGCATCGATTGCTTGGCATTGATGGGACAGCCCAGACCGCAATAGCCCAGATTGGCGCAGCCTTTCACATTGCGCGCGATTGATGAAAATGACCAGCCTAATTTTTTTGCGCCCTTAGCAATGGACTGGTTATTTTGATTAGCTGGTATTTGCCATGGCGCGATACTCAATCGCAGTTCCATTTTTTTGAACCAGGGAGCCAGCGATTCCTTACTATGCTTTTGCATACCAAACTGACTGCGCCAATGTTCGAGAGTCTGCTTAGGAGTTCTAAAGCTGGTAGTCCAGTTAACGGTTGTCGAACCACCAACAGAGCGCCCCTGTAAAATGTTTATCGCCTTATCTAAAGTCTTGCGTCCGGCAGACTCCTGATACAGTTGTGGGTAGGCTTCTTTTTCGCGCATCTTAAAGTCACGCGCAGTTTTTAATGGCCCCTCTTCTATCATTAAAACTCGGTAACCGGCATCGGCAAGTATCTCTGCACTAACTCCACCACCGGCTCCAGTTCCGATAATCACCACATCTGCAGTCATCTTTTTATGCTGTAGATTGGCCGCATCAATTGTATTAGAAGTCTTCATAAAATGACTCAGGCAGATTAAATTGCGGTGGGCCTGGATAACCGATCCTTTGCCAGCTCATCGGCTCTCCATAGTAGGAACCCAGAATGATCTGATGCAGTCCCAGATAGCCTGAGCGTAACAGTGCTAGATAACTTTCTTGCCAGGAGACAAGGAACGACTGTAATGCACTAATATCGGCCTGATTCCAACGTGTCCAGATGCCCGCCACCAAAGCCTTAGCTAACTGAAAGCTAAGCAGACTGAGAAGTTGTCGTAGCTCATCCTGCGTTGATTGAGGCAATCCACTGATGGCACCATCAATATTGTGCAAGACAATTAGTTTAGATTCCTGATCGTCTTTCTCCAGGGCCGGGTGCAGATAGGCAGGAATGATTGCCCATAACAGTAAACGCTCGTCCAAAGTTAGAAATCGATAAGAATAATCATCAGCTTCAACAGCGTCTACCGACTCAGTTAACGAAAACTGCCAGAGACTGATACCCGAAGCGACGGCCAAGCTACCCCATAGCGCTCCTTTTAATAGCTGTCGTCGCGAAGAGCTTTTGACTGCTTTATCTTTCTGCTTGCCCATTACCGACCTCGCATCAATCGATAAAGGAATTTGCTGAACTTACCATAAGGCGGATAAATCAACTTGGAACTGGCAACCCGAGACTGCTTAAAGATACTTTTAGCATGTGAAAAAGTTCTAAACCCTTCGATGCCATGATAATTTCCCATGCCGCTCGGACCAATTCCTCCAAAAGGAAGATTCTCCTGACTAACATGCAAAATCGTATCATTGACTGTCACGCCACCCGAATGCGTTTCGACCATTAACCGCTGGAAATGAACTTTGTTATTCGATAACAAATAAAGTGCCAATGGTCGTGGTCTGCTTTTAATAGCGGTGATCACATCATCCAGTGAATCATAAAAGAAAACAGGTAAGGAGGGCCCGAAGATTTCCTGTTGCATGATGAGCATATTATCATTGGAGTTTAGGACCAGATGAGGTGGCTGCTTACGTCCTGTGGTTTCCGCATCTTTAAAAAGAGGAATCAGCTCCGCGCCTTTTTCCACTGCATCATCCAACAACTCCTGATGTCGCTCCCACTGTTTGTTATTAATCATTGCAGTGTAGTGAGCACGCTTCCAGTCAGGATAAAACTGCTGCGCAACGGACTGACAACTGGTTACAAATTTATCTTTGTGCGAACTATGGACATAAACATAGTCGGGCGCTAAACAAGTTTGTCCGGAATTGAGAAGCTTGCCAAACAATATTTTTTCGACTGCTTTATCAAGCGGATAACCCTCATCAATAATAGTCGGTGATTTACCACCTAACTCTAAAGTAACCGGCGTTAAATTTTTACTCGCCGCCGCCATGACTTTTTTACCAATATCTGTTGAACCGGTAAATAAAATATGATCAAACGGCAGCGAGGCAAAATTTGCCGCAACCTCTGCGTCGCCATTAACAACGCTGATCCAGCCTTCATCAATGTGCTTATCACAAAGCTCGGCAAAAAGTTGGCTAAAGTGCGGAGTGAATTCCGACATTTTCACCATTACCCTGTTTCCCGCGGTAATAGCCGCTACAATTGGGCCAATAGCTAGATACAGTGGATAATTCCAGGGAACTATGATGCCAACGACACCCAACGGCTGATACATGACTTGAGCAGTCGCAGGTTTAAACCAGATACTGACTTTACGCTTTTCTGGGCACACCCAGGATGCCAGATGTTTACTGGAGTGTTGGATACTTTTAATCGAAGGAAAAATTTCAGCAATCTGAGTCTCGAACGCCTCTCGGTAGGAAAAGTCCTTATCAATAGCTTCAATGATTGCCTGTTCATTCTTAATCAACATTTTTTTCAGCTGCTTTAAGATGTTACGGCGTGTTTTGACTCCTGGATAAGGTTGTTCAAATGCTTTTTGTTTGAAGTGTTGGAAGACTTTTTCCATTGCCTTGCTTCATCTTATTTATCGAAGATTCAGCATAGCAAATTTTGGATGGAAATCTATAAGCAATTTGATGCTTATACAAGTAACCACTGTTCGTTAAAGAAAGCGGTCAAAGTAGTCTAAAATTGTTTTTTCCAGAAAAAAACTGGCACTAGAAATACTGGCTTCGTTGACAAAGCCGACATGACCACCATGTGAACTGACCCTTAGTTCAAGACTGCTGGACATCTGATTGTCTTTCGGAATAATTTCTGGCGACATAAAAGGGTCATCTTCAGCATGGAGTACCAATGCCGGTTTGGTAATGGTTTTTAGATAATAAATACTCGATGCTTTGCGGTAATAATCTTCTGCGTCTTTAAATTCATTCAGTTTTGATGTTACCCGATTATCAAACTCTCGAAACGATCCAATCAGCATTAAATCTTTCAAAGACAAGTTGAGTTTTTTAAGTAACTGTTCCTGATTAAATTTAGTGGCAATTTTTCGCTTAAGGGCTGTTAACAGATAATGCTTATAAATCTTAGAAAAACCATGATCGATTGAATCCGCACAGACAGATAAATTAAATGGAGTTGATACCGCACATCCTGCGGTGATATTAGCCTTGTCCCCCTGCTCACCAAGCCACTTAAGCAGGATATTTGCACCCAGTGAGTAACCTGCAACAAAAATCTTTTCAGGATCCTTTTTAGCCTTAATATACTGCATGATTTGCTGCAAATCTTCGCTACGACCTGAATGATAGGTTTTATCAAGCCGATTCATTTCACCACTACAACCACGCCAGTAAACTAACACCCCTCGCCAGCGGCGCTGGTGAACTTTAAACAGCATACGACGTAAATAAGGCGAATCAATGCCGCCCTCTAGACCATGTAGCAATACCACTGTCGGGGTATTTCGATTAGGATTCAGCCAGTCGATATCGATAAAGTCGCCATCATCAAGATCAACCCTTTCCCTGGTTAGATTAGGAAGTGGTATCTTTGGGCTCAAAGGAGCCCAGAAAGTTTGTATATGGCGGTTACTTAGCCACCATGGCGGATTAAAGTCACTTTCCTTGCGCATAATATCTTTAGTTTATGGTTATGGATGATAAGGCTTACTCAACTCGTGTACTGACTTAATAAATACACCAGCTTTTTCTGGATCTACGGTCTGATGAATACCATGTCCTAAGTTGAATACATGGCCAGAACCCTTGCCGTAACTTGCTAAAATGGTAGCCACCTCTTCGCGAATTCGCTCATCAGTGGCATACAAAATTGAAGGATCCATATTGCCCTGCAATGCCACCTTGCCTGCTACTTTAGCACGTGCGTCCGCAAGATCTGTTGTCCAGTCGACACCCAGACAATCACAGCCTGTTGCAGCCATCATAGCCAGCCAGGCACCACCACCTTTGGTAAATAAGGTTACAGGGATCTGTTGACCATCATGGTTACGTTTCAGACCATCAACAATTTTCTGCATATAGCGTAACGAAAATTCCTGGTAGTCTCTTGGGCTTAAAACACCACCCCAAGTATCAAAAATCATCAATGCCTGTGCACCCGATTCCACTTGCGCGTTCAGATAAAGAATAATCGAGTCGGCTAACTTGTCCAGCAATTGATGCATAACCGCTGGCTCTCGATACATCATGCCTTTAACTTCAGAAAAGTTCTTGGTCGTTCCGCCTTCAACCATATAGGTGGCCAACGTCCAGGGACTTCCTGAGAATCCAATCAGCGGCACCTCGCCTTTAAGCTCTCTACGAATGATGGAAACCGCATCAGTGACGTACTTTAACTCCTGGTGAGGATCGGGTATTGGCAATGCTTTGACATCAGCCTCACTTTTAACCGGCTTACGGAAAGCAGGGCCTTCGCCGGGCGTAAAATATAGGCCCAAACCCATCGCATCAGGAATAGTTAAAATGTCTGAAAATAAAATGGCCGCGTCCAAAGGATAACGACGCAGCGGCTGTAGAGTAACTTCACAGGCCAACTCAGGGTTGGTACACAAATCCATAAAACTACCGGCTTCTGCCCGTAATTGACGGTATTCAGGTAAGTAACGCCCAGCCTGACGCATCATCCAGATTGGGGTTCTATCAACAGGTTGTTGTAAGCAGGCTTTAAGATAACGATCGTTTTTTAGCGGATGGCTCATAGTTCAGTCAGTTAGCCGTTGTCATGGCCGCCATTATAAAGGTTATAATCGCCTAAAACAGCCCAATCTGATATTTTACTGACTTATCTCACTGGCAATTGCAGAAAAGGGGCGAATCCACGGTTGTTGATTGAGAATATGAGCTGGTAATGACAAAACTGCCTGCTCTGCCTCAGCACGAGTCCTATACGAGCCCCATAACACCCGATAGCGCGTTTCATCGTTTACTTTAGCTTTATAGACAAAGCTATCGGCCAGATCGAGTGACTTTTGAAACTCATTCGCCGCTTGCTGATTAGTATTAGAAAATAACTGAATACTGTAATGATCTCTTGATTGAGCCTCAAACCACTCCTTGAACCTGGGTTTAGAAGCAACCACCAGCTCTTCTGCAGTAGGCTCAGGCTCCGATAAAGCTATTTCTGCGATAGGATCAATGTGGCTTTCATCTGACTGGTCAGGTTCCTGCTGTATCGACTGCTCTGTGTCATTACCAGCTTCTGCTTGGCCAATTTTATCACCACCTTGATCTTCCACAACTTCTAATTTCTGATTCTGCAAATGGTTAGTTTGTGGCTCTTCTGAATCAGAAACGATCAACACAATTATAAAAACCACGAATGCACTGGTTAAAATTGCTGTGGTCCACCAGCCTTTATTGGCTTTCTCAAATGACTCGTTGCTTTCATAACCACTAATCAGCTTTTGCATATTCTTTTCAGCCTGCTCCACAATCAGCTTTGGCAAGCCTTTTGAAGCATACCAGATGGTATCGCTCTGCATTTGCGACAGCTGCATCATCTTCGGCTGGTCATGTAGCTGCTTAAGCAAAAACTGATAACAATCCTGCTTTGAGAAAAGGGGCAAGATGACATGGTTATTATAAAAGTCTGATACCCGCTCGCTGGTTCCGGCTTCTCCAAGCAGCAACCAAAATACATTATCGATTTCTTCAGTAAGGTGAACCAGCAGGCTAGTAGATGCTTCATGAGCATCATCAACCACAACGATTAAAGGTTTTGTTCGTTGTTTAGGAAGCTGATTAATAAGCTGATCAAAAGTACTTAATGGGTGAACTTGAACCCTAAGGCAATCAACAGACTCATCCAGCAATAACCGCTTCTCCAAAATCAGTCCAAAGGTACTTTTACCTGCACCAAACTCGCCCTCAATCAGAGTATAGCCGCCATTTATAGCCTTATGGCGCACAACTGAAATCAGACGCTTCCAGCTTTCCGGTAAGAATAAAACTCTTTTTTCTGCGGCAAACGGATTACTATTTTTAGTCAGTTGGAGTGACATCTTGTATTATGCTCGGTCTCTTTGTTCATTCAGAAACTGCTCTACGTCTTGCAGAAGTACATTCTTATCAATCATAACCTGACCGACTTTTTCGGGCAAAATTAATGTGATATTTTCACTGGTATTTTTCTTATCCAGGCGCATTGCAGCAACCAAATCGCTCACATCCAAATCTACTGGAAGCTGAGTGGGAAGACCAAAGGCACCTATCAGACCGATTATTTGCTCTAGTGCAGGCAAGGAGAGTCTATGACGTTGGTGGCTGAATTTTGCTGCCAGACAGATACCGATTGCTACCGCCTCACCATGGAGCAAAGTACCATAACCCGCACATGTTTCTATGGCATGGCCAAATGTATGTCCAAGGTTTAACCAGGCACGAACACCTTTCTCTTTGGCGTCCAAAGCAACAATCTGTGCTTTAATTCGGCAAGCCTTCTCAACGACTTGCGTCAAAGCTTCTTCTTGTAATGAAAGAATCTGTGAAACGTTATCGCCAAGCCAGTCAAAAAAGTGCCGATCATCAATAATAGCAGCTTTGATGACCTCACTAATTCCAGCCAACAGCTCGCGTGAAGGCAAAGTATTTAATGTCGAGATATCAGAGACAACTAAACTGGGCTGATGAAAAGCACCAATAAGGTTCTTGCCTGAAGGGTGATTGACAGCTGTCTTACCACCCACCGACGAATCAACTTGGGATAGCAGGGTTGTAGGAACTTGAATAATGGACATACCGCGATTAAGAGTAGCTGCGGCAAAGCCTGCCATATCACCGACAACACCACCACCTAATGCAATGACGGTATCGTTTCGGCGTAGACCGACTGAAATCATCTGATTGAGCAAAGATTGCCAAGACTCAAGAGTCTTGAACTCTTCTCCATCAGGCAACAGAAAGCTATGGATTTGATAGTTCGCGAGGGCCTGCTTGAGACTTTCTAAATATAGGGGGGCAACGGTTTCATTACTTACGATAAAAACGGACTCGCCCTTTAGGGTATCGGCAAAGATTTTTTGCTGAAACAGATCTTTGCCGATAAGAATCTTATAATGATTTTTTTCAGTGTCGAAATATAAGTCAATGTTTTTCAATGGCTTATAACTTTTAAGCGATAGGTTGTTCCATCAACTCAACAATTTCTTTAGCCACTGATTTTACAGAACTGATATTGGTTGCAACCGTCAGGTCGGCAATCTCTAAGTACAGCGGCTCACGCTCCTTCATTAGTGCTTCTAATGTTTCACGCGGATTATCATTTTGAATTAATGGTCTTCTTTTATCTCGTCGAGTTCTTTCTAACTGCTGCTCTATCGAGGTTTCAAGATAAACAACAACGCCTCTTGCTGCCAGGAAGTTTCGGCTTTTATCTGAGACTATAGCACCACCACCGGTGGCTAGCACAATACCTTGGCGTTGAGTTAGCTCTTCTAAAATGGCCTCTTCTCTTTTTCGAAAGCCATCTTCACCTTCGATATCAAAGATCCAATCAATAGGAGCACCCGTACGATCCTCAAGTTCATGATCACTGTCCACGAACTCAAGTTTAAGAATTTCGGCCAACTGCTTGCCAATTGTTGTTTTACCGGCACCCATTGGTCCCACTAAAAAGATATTGCGCTTACCTTTCATTGTATATTTTGAACTCTTCGATTACCAAAACAGATAAAAACCAAAAACCCAGGCGTGCGAATTATACCTGGGTTTTCAGTAATTGGGTACGAGGGATTAGTTTTTCAAGCCCTGCTCAATAATTTTTGGTGTTACGAATATGAGCA
>NZ_JABURJ010000083.1 GCF_014762745.1 Kangiella sp. | reverse complement strand
ATAGGGGTTTTACGTGCCACAATAAACTCCTTGGATTACCAACGGAAATGTGAGAAAGCTTTGTTAGCTTCAGCCATACGGTGAACATCTTCACGCTTCTTAACAGCTGAACCACGGCCTTCCAATGCATCAAGTACTTCGCCAGCTAAACGCTCACGCATTGACTTTTCGCTACGCTTACGAGCAGCTTCAGTCAACCAACGCATGGCTAACGCTGTTTGACGCGCGGGGCGTACTTCAACAGGTACCTGATAAGTAGAACCACCTACACGGCGAGACTTAACTTCCACCATAGGGCGGATGTTATCTAAGCCTTTCTCAAATAATTCTAATGACTCTTCACCTGATTTTTTCTCAGTGATAATGTCCAAAGCACCGTAAACGATTTTTTCAGCAGTAGACTTTTTACCGTCTTGCATCAAAACGTTGATGAACTTCGCTAACAATTCACTTCCGAACTTAGGATCAGGAAGGATTTCGCGTTTCGCGACAACACGTCTTCTTGGCATGTTAATTTTCCTCATGCATGTGTAACTTCAGGATAATCCAGAATAAGCTGTTACGTTTCTTATCTGGCCTTACTCACATAGTGAAATAGCCGACCGGACGGTCAGCTACTAGACTATTCTCTAATTGTATGGCTTCAATATGTCAAAGACATTAAAACCAAAGTAAGTAAAACAATAACTTACTGTTAATTTTCTAGTGCAAGGCAATTGATTTTTTATAAAGCGATGTTGGCGTAAAACTCTCTATAAGAGAAGCCAACGAGTTGCTGAAATAAAAAATCAATTAACGCAGCAATAGGAAATTAGCCTTTAGGGCGTTTTGCACCGTACTTAGAACGGCCCTGCTTACGATCTTTAACACCTGCAAGGTCAAGGGTACCGCGAACACAGTGGTAACGTACACCTGGCAAATCTTTTACACGACCGCCACGGATAAGTACTACGCTGTGCTCTTGTAGGTTGTGGCCTTCACCACCGATGTATGAAGATACTTCATAACCGTTGGTTAGACGTACACGAGCTACTTTACGCAAAGCCGAGTTTGGCTTTTTAGGCGTAGTGGTGTAAACACGAGTACAAACGCCACGACGTTGCGGACAAGCTTCCAATGCAGGAACGTTTGTCTTTTTTACCTGCTTCTTGCGAGGTTTTCTTACTAGCTGATTAATTGTAGCCATTTAATAAAATCTCTATATCTAGTTCACGCCAAACTTGCGCGCCGATAACTCTAGGGCGCGCTATTCTAAAGAGGTCATGATTTAAAGTCAAGCATGGTTAAACTTTGATCATTTAGCCATGCTGACGCTTTTATCAGTCCTCACCCTCATTAATTGAGCTGAGCTCGTCGGACAATGCCTGCTCAACTTCGTCTGCCGATGGCCCAAAGTCTTCAATCATTGACTCCGCACGTTTACGACGACGTTCCGCATGGTAGGTTAGACCTGTACCCGCTGGAATCAGACGTCCGACGATTACGTTCTCTTTCAAGCCACGTAAATCATCTGTCTTACCATTGACTGCTGCTTCGGTAAGTACGCGCGTGGTTTCCTGGAAGGAAGCCGCAGAAATAAAGGACTCAGTAGCCAATGAAGCTTTGGTAATACCCATAAGTACACGTTCAAACTGTACTGGTTCTTTACCTGCTTCAATAAGCTTGTCATTCTCCTCAAGCACTCGAACTACTTCCATCTGATCACCTTTCAGGAAGAGTGAATCACCTGGGTTAGTGACAATACACTTACGCAACATCTGGCGAATAATCACTTCGATGTGCTTATCGTTAATGCCTACGCCTTGCAGACGGTAGACTTCTTGCACTTCGTTAACAATGTAACGCGCAAGCTCAGTAATTCCTTTCAAGCGTAAAATATCGTGTGGGTTATCTGCACCGTCAGATACCACCTCACCCTTCTCAACTTTCTCACCTTCGAAAACGTTAAGCTGGCGCCATTTAGGAATTAGCTCTTCATAGGTATCGCCACCGTCTTGGGGAGTGATGACTAAGCGACGCTTACCTTTAGTTTCTTTACCGAAGCTTACAGTACCTGAGATCTCAGCAAGAATTGCTGGCTCCTTTGGTTTACGCGCTTCGAACAGGTCGGCCACACGTGGCAGACCACCGGTAATATCTTTTGTTTTTGAACTTTCTTGAGGAATACGGGCAATTGCATCACCAATATTTACCTCTGCACCATCTTCCAAGCTGACGATAGCGTTGGTCGGCAAGAAATATACCGCTGGCATTTCAGTGCCCGGGATATACAAGTCCTTACCTTTCTTATCAATCAACTTAATAGCTGGTTTAACATCTGAGCTCTTGCTACCACTGCGTTGTTTGTTCTCAGTAATAACAATTGAACTAAGACCTGTTAACTCATCAGTCTGACGCTCGATGTTAACGCCTTCAATCATGTCCACAAACTGAATTTTACCATCCAGCTCGGCAATAATTGGGTGAGTGTGCGGATCCCAGTTAGCTACAATGTCGCCACCTTTAGCCTTCTCACCTTCTTTAGTGCTTAGCACGGCACCATAAGGAACCTTGTAACGCTCGCGCTCACGGCCATATTCATCAATCACGTTCAACTCTGAAGAACGAGAAACGATAACTAACTTACCGTCCTGACGCTCAACGGTCTTCGCATTTTTAAGACGAATTTCACCATCGTTTTTAATCTGTACATTGTTATCTGCAGATGCACGCGATGCCGCACCACCAATGTGGAAGGTACGCATCGTTAACTGAGTACCCGGCTCGCCAATTGACTGAGCAGCGATTACACCAACTGCCTCACCCTGGTTGATGATGTGGCCACGAGCCAAATCACGGCCATAACAGGCAGCACAAACACCATTTCGGGTTTCACAGGTAATTACAGAACGAACCTTTACCTGATCTACTGAGTTCTGTTCTAGAATTTCTACCCATTTTTCATCAAGCAGGGTTCCAGCTTCTGCTAATACTTCGTCGGTACCAGGCACGTAAACATGCTCAGCAACAACACGACCAAGTACACGCTCACTCAATGGTTCTACAACATCACCACCTTCAATCAGCGGCGACATGTAAACACCTTCTTCGGTACCACAGTCATGTTCTGTAATAACCATATCTTGAGCAACATCAACCAGACGACGAGTCAGGTAACCTGAGTTCGCGGTTTTCAATGCAGTGTCGGCCAAACCTTTACGAGCACCGTGAGTTGAAATAAAGTACTGAGATACGTCCAGACCTTCACGGAAGTTTGCCGTAATCGGCATCTCGATAATCGAACCATCCGGTTTTGCCATCAAACCACGCATACCAGCGAGCTGACGAATCTGAGCGGCACTACCACGAGCGCCTGAATCGGCCATCATAAAGATTGAGTTGAACGATGGCTGACGAACCGTATTACCTTCTTTATCAACTACCTCTTCGGTGCCGATAAAATCCATCATTGCCTTCGCAACTTTTTCATTGGTATGCGACCAGATATCAACAACCTTATTGTAGCGCTCGCCCTGAGTTACCAGGCCAGAGTTAAACTGGTCCTGAATTTCAGCAACTTCTTTTTCGGCAGCTTCAATAATTTCGGCTTTGGCATCTGGAATCGACATATCCTCAATACCTACCGAGGTACCTGAGCGCGTTGCATAGCTGAAACCGGTATACATTAATTGGTCAGCAAAAATAACCGTTGCTTTCAAACCACACTCACGGTAACAGGTGTTAACCAACTTCGAAATTGCTTTCTTGGTCATTGGCTTATTGACCAGCTCAAAGCTGATACCGTCTGGCACAATACCCCATAGCAGTGAGCGGCCAACCGTTGTTTCGGCCAGCTCAATACGGGCTGTTTTAGTGCCATCTTCGGCAATATCAACCATCGGCAGGCGAACTTTAACTTTGGCATGCAAATCAACGACCCCATTTGCATAGGCGCGCTGAACTTCATCAGCGTCTGAGAAGATCATGCCTTCACCTTTGGCATTAACGCGATCACGCGTTAAGTAATATAAGCCTAGTACAACGTCCTGTGTAGGAACGATGATCGGCTCACCATTAGCTGGTGATAAAATATTGTTGGTAGACATCATCAAAGCACGAGCTTCTAGCTGAGCTTCGATAGTCAATGGCACGTGTACCGCCATCTGGTCACCGTCAAAGTCGGCGTTGTAGGCAACACAAACCAGAGGGTGTAGCTGAATCGCTTTACCTTCAATCAGTACTGGTTCGAAAGCCTGAATACCTAAGCGGTGAAGTGTTGGAGCACGGTTAAGTAGTACCGGATGCTCACGAATGACTTCTTCCAGAATATCCCAAACGACAGGCTCTTCACGCTCAACCATTTTCTTGGCAGCTTTGATCGTCGTAGCTAAGCCACGTAACTCAAGCTTGCTATAGATAAATGGTTTGAATAACTCAAGTGCCATTTTCTTAGGAAGACCACACTGGTGCAATTTCAATGTTGGACCAACAACGATTACAGAGCGGCCAGAGTAATCAACACGTTTACCTAGAAGGTTTTGACGGAAACGACCCTGCTTACCTTTAATCATGTCAGCAAGCGATTTCAATGGGCGCTTGTTAGAACCAGTAATAGCACGACCGCGACGACCATTGTCTAGCAATGCATCAACCGATTCCTGCAACATACGCTTTTCGTTGCGGACAATAATGTCTGGAGCATTAAGATCCAACAAGCGACGCAAGCGGTTGTTACGGTTGATCACACGACGATATAAATCGTTAAGATCAGAAGTTGCAAAGCGACCACCATCCAATGGAACCAAAGGACGTAAATCTGGTGGAAGTACAGGCAATACGGTCATGATCATCCACTGTGGATCATTGCCTGAATCGATAAAGGCTTCTAGAAGCTTCAATCGCTTGCTTAATTTTTTTAGCTTGGTTTCTGAATTGGTTGAAGGAATTTCTTCTTCACGAATGCGCTGAGCTTCTTCTTTCAGATCAATCAGATCCAATAAAGCACTGATTGCTTCAGCACCCATCTTAGCTTCGAAGTCATCACCAAACTCTTCAAGTGCATCAAGGTAACCTTCTTCACTAAGCATCTGACCAGCTTCTAACGTAGTCATGCCTGGCTCAGTTACTACGAATGCTTCGAAGTAAAGAATACGCTCGATATCACGCAAAGTCATATCCAGCAACATACCGATACGGCTTGGTAATGATTTCAGGAACCAGATATGCGCAACCGGACAAGCCAAATCGATATGGCCCATACGCTCACGGCGAACCTTGGTTAAGGTAACTTCAACACCACACTTTTCACAAATAATACCGCGGTGCTTTAATCGCTTGTATTTACCACACAAACACTCGTAATCTTTTACTGGGCCAAAGATTTTGGCACAGAATAAACCGTCACGTTCCGGTTTAAAGGTACGATAGTTAATTGTCTCTGGCTTTTTTACTTCACCAAAAGACCAAGAGCGGATCTGGTCCGGTGATGCCAAGCCAATACGGATCGCATCAAACTCTTCGGACTGGTTCTGCTGCTTAATAAAATTTAATAAGTCTTTCACAATCGCTCTCCTAATGGAGTTAAAACCTTTACCCTAATGGCTCCACTACTCAAGTGGAGCCGATGGAGTCGCCAGTGCTTAATCTTCGTGCTCAAGCTCAATGTTAATCGCCAATGAGCGGATTTCCTTAGTCAATACATTGAATGACTCAGGCATACCCGGCTCCATGCGATGATCACCATCCACAATGTTTTTATACATGCGGGTACGACCATTCACATCATCCGATTTAACTGTGAGCATTTCTTGCAAGGTATAAGCAGCACCGTAAGCTTCCAGTGCCCACACCTCCATCTCACCGAAACGCTGACCACCGAACTGTGCTTTACCACCTAGTGGTTGCTGTGTTACCAAGCTGTACGAACCTGTTGAACGAGCGTGCATCTTGTCGTCAATTAAGTGGTTCAGCTTTAACATATACATATAACCAACCGTTACTGGACGCTCAAAGCGGTCACCGGTACGGCCATCATACAACCAGCTTTGACCGGTTTTCGGAAGCTCTGCCAACTCATACATAGCATGAATGTCTTCCTCCGAAGCACCATCAAATACTGGAGTTGCCATTGGCACACCATCACGCAGATTAGCAGCCATTGCCATTACTTCGTCATCGGTCATTTCTGACAGGTCAACAGCCTTGCCGTCACGATGGTTATAAACTTTATTCAAGAAGGTACGTACAGTTTTTGGTGCTTTACCGGTATCCAGTAACTCACCAATCTTGATACCCACACCTTTTGCTGCCCAGCCCAGATGCGTTTCAAGAATCTGACCAATGTTCATACGCGAAGGTACGCCCAGCGGATTCAATACGATATCGACTGGCTCGCCATTTTCGTCGTATGGCATATCTTCAATCGGAACAATGGTTGAAATAACACCCTTGTTACCGTGACGACCCGCCATTTTGTCGCCGGGCTGGATACGACGTTTGACGGCCAGATAAACCTTAACGATTTTCTGAACGCCAGGAGCCAAGTCATCACCCTGAGTGATTTTCAGCTTCTGAACTTCAAACTTCTTGTCATACTCTTTACGTTGTTCAGCAAGATAGTTAGCCAAGCTCTCAAGCGCTTGCTGCTTTTCTTCAACACGCAACTGGATCTCAAGATATTGAGCAGGCTCAAGACTATCTAAGTAGTCAGCAGTAATTTTGCTGCCTTTCTTGAACTTGTTCGGACCTTTTTCGCCAACACAACCCATAACCAGGTTGCGAGCACGCTGATAAATGCTTTCAGCCAGAATGCGGAACTCATCGTTCAAGTCTTTCTTAGCTCTTGCTACTTCAGCATTCTCAATTTCTTTTGCACGGGCATCTTTCTCAACGCCATCGCGAGTAAAGACCTGAACGTCAATAACTGTACCGTGAGTCGAAGTGCCGACACGCAAAGAGGTATCTTTAACGTCTGATGCTTTTTCACCGAAGATAGCACGCAATAGCTTTTCTTCAGGAGTTAATTGAGTTTCACCTTTAGGTGTAACTTTACCGACCAGGATATCACCAGGCTTAACTTCTGCACCAATGTAAACAATACCTGACTCATCAAGCTTGCTTAAAGCACTCTCACCGACGTTTGGAATATCCGCGGTAATTTCTTCAGGACCTAACTTAGTATCACGAGAAATACAGGTAAGTTCCTGAATGTGGATACTGGTGAAACGATCTTCCTGTACCACTTTCTCAGAAATAAGGATCGAATCCTCGAAGTTATAACCGTTCCAGGCCATGAAGGCTACGCGCATGTTTTGGCCAAGTGCTAGCTCACCAAGGTCAGTTGATGGGCCATCAGCCAATACATCACCACGCGCAACAATATCACCCTGCTTAACGATTGGACGCTGATTGATACAAGTGTTCTGGTTAGAACGCGTGTATTTGGTGAAGTTATAAATATCAACACCAGAATCGTTATCACCAACTTCGTCTTCATTAACGCGGATAACGACACGGCTAGCATCAACCTGATCGACAATGCCGCCACGCTTAGCGGCCACAACTACACCTGAGTCGACCGCCACAGTTCTTTCCATACCGGTACCAACTAGTGGCTTCTCGGCACGTAAGGTTGGCACAGCCTGACGTTGCATGTTGGAGCCCATCAATGCACGGTTCGCATCATCGTGTTCAAGGAATGGAATCATACTTGCCGCAACCGATACGATCTGCTGTGGCGAGACGTCCATATATTGAACCTGTTCTGGCGTGGCTAACATAAACTCGCCCTGGAAACGTGATGGAACCAGGTCATCCGAGAATGCACCATTTTTATCTAAGTTGGCGTTTGCCTGTGCAATTACAAACTTGCCTTCGTCGATTGCTGACAAATAATCCACTTCAGCAGTCGGTTTGCCATCCGCGACTCGGCGGTAAGGAGTTTCGAGGAAACCGTATTGGTTTGTTCTGGCATAGCACGCCAAAGAGTTAATCAAACCAATGTTTGGACCCTCTGGAGTTTCAATCGGACAGACACGACCATAGTGAGTTGGGTGTACGTCACGAACCTCAAAGCCCGCACGCTCACGCGTCAAACCACCTGGGCCTAATGCAGAGACACGGCGTTTGTGAGTGATCTCCGACAATGGATTGTTCTGATCCATAAACTGAGATAACTGGCTAGAACCGAAGAATTCTTTAACGGCAGCCGACACTGGCTTGGCGTTAATCAGATCCTGTGGCATCAAGTTTTCACTTTCGGCCTGTGATAAACGCTCTTTTACAGCACGCTCAACACGAACCAAACCAACACGGAATTGGTTTTCAGCCATTTCACCTACACAACGTATACGGCGGTTACCCAAGTGGTCAATATCGTCCACGGTACCGTTACCGTTACGGATATCAATTAACGTTTTTATAACATCAATGATATCTTCGTTAGAAAGAGTGCCTTCACCTTCAATCTCATCACGACCCACACGACGGTTGAACTTCATACGGCCAACGCGTGATAAGTCATAACGCTCAAGATTGAAGAACAAGTTTTCAAATAACGCTTCTGCAGCATCTTGAGTTGGCGGCTCGCCAGGACGCATCATGCGGTAGATTTCGACTTTTGCTTCTAGCGGTGTGCGTGTTGAATCGATGCGCAAGGTATCTGACATGTAAGGACCATGGTCCAAATCATTGGTGTAAAGCGTTGGAACTTCAGTTACACCCGCATCAATCATCTGCTGAAGGATTTCTTCTGTAATCTCAGCATTGGCTTCTGCAATTATTTCACCTGACTCTTTATCAATGATGTCAGTTGCCAAGGCGCGGCCATAGATATACTCAGTAGGTACATCCAGTTTCTTAACACCGGCTTTTTCAAGTTGTGCAATATGTCGAGGAGTAATACGACGACCTTCTTCAACAACCACTTTACCTTTGGCTTTAATTTCAAAAGTTGCAGTCTCACCACGTAAGCGTGAAGGAATCAGCTCAAGCTGAACATCACCTTTCTTGGTGATATAAAAGTTGTTGCGCTCAAAGAACATGTCAAGCATGTCCTGGGTGCTATAACCCAATGCGCGAAGAATAATCGACGCTGGCAATTTACGGCGACGGTCGATTCGCACGTAAAGCATATCTTTCGGATCAAACTCGAAGTCTAACCATGAACCACGGTAAGGAATCACTCGCGCTTGATACAATAATTTACCTGAGCTGTGTGTTTTACCACGATCAGAGTCGAAGAAAACACCAGGGCTACGGTGCAACTGAGAAACAATAACGCGCTCAGTACCGTTAATTACGAAAGTACCGTTTTCTGTCATCAACGGTAGTTCGCCCATGAATACTTCTTGCTCGCGAATATCCTTTACCTTCTTGGTCTTAGAGTCTTTATCATAGATGACCAGGCGGATTTTAACGCGAAGTGGCGCAGCATAGGTGATGCCACGAATTTGACATTCTTTAACATTAAAGACAGGTTCGCCCAATGAATATCCAACGTATTCCAGTGCGGCGTTACCTGAATAACTTTCAATTGCGAAAATAGACTTGAACGCTGAGTCCAAACCTGAATCTTCATCGCCTCTTGGCTCAAGAAATTCACGGTATGAATCTTTTTGGATTGCCAAAAGATAAGGCACATCGAGAATATTGGAACGTCGACCAAAATCCTTGCGGATTCGCTTTTTCTCAGTGTATGAATATGCCATGCGGGTTCCTCGGCTAGCTAGCTTTTAACCAGTGATATATTGCGTAGAAATATCTACTTAGTGTGGCTCTTAACCACTTGCCGCTAAAACGGCAAAAGGCCGGTGACTAAGTCACCAGCCATTTTGGACTGTTTGCTGTCGAATATTGACACCAAGTAATAAAGTTATTACTTGATTTCAACTTCTGCGCCAGCTTCTTCCAATTGCTTCTTGATGTCTTCAGCTTCTGCTTTCTCAACACCTTCTTTAACAGCAACAGGAGCGCCTTCAACCATGTCTTTAGCTTCTTTCAAACCAAGACCAGTGATGCCGCGGATAGCTTTAATTACAGCTACTTTGTTACCGCCGAAGCTTTTCATTACCACGTCAAATTCAGTTTGCTCTGCGGCTGCAGCAGCGTCACCGCCAGCAGCTGGGCCAGCTACTGCAACAGCAGCGGCAGCAGAAACACCGAATTTTTCTTCCATTGCTTCAACAAGTTCAACAACTTCCATTACGCTCATTTCAGCAATAGCGTTCAAGATATCATCTTTAGATAGAGCCATTTCTAGTCTCCTGGGTATTTAAATTTAAAATTAACAAAATGTTAAAACTACGGTTAAACAGATCTCGAACTAAGAGTCTTAAGCCGCTTGTTTTTGATCGCGAACAGCAGCAACCACACGAGTAACTTTGGCAGGTACTTCCTTGAAAGTACGAGCAAGTTTGGTGATAGGTGCGTTCATAACCATCATCAATGTAGCAAGTGCTTCGTCTCTTGTTGGCAAGGCAGCCACAGCGTCAAGACGCTCAGGACCGTGTAACTCACCACCAATAGCAATACCAGTCACTTCAAGTTGTTTGTTCTCTTTGGCGAAGTCTTTGAAAAGACGCGCAGCTGCACCAGGTGCATCAATAGAGAACGCATAAACCAAAGGACCAGTTAATGCATCTTGCATACAAGCGAACTCAGTGTCTTCAACAGCACGACGAGCAAGCGTGTTACGAATAACGCGCACATAAACGTTGCTTTCACGTGCTTTCACGCGAAGCGCAGTCATTTGCTCAACTGTTAAACCGCGGTACTCAGCTACTACGGCTGAAAGGGCGTCTTTTGCTACTGTATTTACTTCAGCAACAATCGCCTTTTTGCCTTCAAGTCCAAGTGCCACTAGTTCACCTCCAGTTTTTCGAACCTTCGCTTACGCTCCGGTCGAGTTTTACGTTTGATAAGGCAAGCCTTATCCTTTGAGTTACGGTGAACGATTCCACTTAAAAAAGTTTCATCAAGGTCTCACCGTCTGCGTAGGCAATGATTAAACCAGTTCGTCGTAATCACGAGTGATAAGCGATTCACCAGTACCTACGGTCTTTGACGGTTCCCTGAATTGCTTTCACACCCCAGGAAACCCAAAGCCCTTATAATCAGTCTTTAAGCGATAAGCTTGACTGATCGATTGCTAAACCAGGACCCATAGTTGAAGAAAGAGAAATCTTCTTCATATAAGTACCTTTTGATGAAGCTGGCTTAGCTTTTTTCAATGCGATTAGAAGACTGGTTAAGTTTTCTAGCAACGCATTGCTATCAAATGTTACTTTACCGATTGCAGCATGAACGATACCGTTCTTATCTGCGCGGTATTGAACCTGACCAGCTTTAGCATTTTTAACAGCAGTTGCTACATCAGGAGTTACCGTACCCACTTTAGGGTTTGGCATTAAGCCACGTGGACCTAAGATTTGACCTAATTGACCAACCACACGCATTGCGTCCGGGCTAGCAATTACAACGTCAAAGTCCAAGTTGCCTTTCTTAACTTCTTCAGCCAAATCGTCCATACCGGCAATATCTGCGCCCGCAGCTTTAGCTTCATCAACATTGTTGGTGAACACTGCAACACGAACGTCTTTACCAGTACCATTTGGAAGAACGGTAGCACCACGTACAACCTGGTCAGATTTACGAGGATCGATACCAAGATTTACTGCAACTTCAACACTTTCGTCGAACTTTACAGCAGAAACTTCTTTTAACAACTGAATAGCTTCTTCAGCTGAAAAGATTGTGCGACCAGCAACTTTCTCATTGATGGCGCGAATACGTTTTGAAATTTTAGCCATTATCTTAACCCTCTACGTCAACGCCCATTGAGCGTGCTGTGCCAGCGATTGTCTTAACGGCCGCATCCATATCCGCAGCAGTCAAATCAGGCTCTTTAGTTTTTGCAATCTCTTCCAACTGAGCGCGAGTGATCTTACCCACTTTCTTAGTGTTTGGAGTTGCACTACCAGACTTAAGGCCTAATGCTTTAAGGATAAGAACCGCTGCTGGAGGGGTTTTAGTAATGAAAGTAAAGCTACGATCGTTGTAAACAGTAATAACAACTGGAATAGGAAGACCCTTTTCCACTTTTTCTGTCTGCGCGTTAAAAGCTTTACAGAATTCCATGATGTTAACACCATGCTGACCCAAGGCAGGACCAACTGGTGGACTAGGATTAGCCATACCGGCTGCTACTTGTAGCTTAATATAAGCTTCGACTTTCTTAGCCATGATTCACCTCTGTGTGGGTTCGAACGCTAGTTATCCTAGCTCCCCGATTTAACAAAAAATGTCTTTTTTACAAAGACAATAAAGCGCTCCCCGTGTTGGTTTCCCAAACAGAGATGCGCTGAATCAGTTTAAATGCCTAGCCTTTTTCGACTTGGCTGAACTCCAATTCTACAGGAGTTGAGCGTCCAAAGATAGAGACAGACACTTGTAAACGGCTTTTCTCGTAGTTTACTGACTCTACGACACCGTTGAAGTCCGCAAACGGACCATCAGTAACCCGAACCATTTCGCCAGGCTCAAACAATACTTTAGGCTTCGGCTTATCACCACTGTCTTCGATACGATTCAGGATCGCATTGGCTTCTTTCTCGCTGATTGGAGCTGGTCGGTCAGAAGTGCCGCCAATAAAGCCCATAACGCGTGGTGTATTACGAACAACCTGCCAGGATTCTTCGTCCATTTCCATTTGAACCAGAACATAACCTGGAAAAAATTTACGCTCACTACGTCTTTTCTGGCCAGCCCTCATCTCTACCACTTCTTCAGTAGGAACAAGAATCTCACCAAATTTATCTTGTAAACCAGATAACTGGATACGCTCTTCCAGCATGGTTTTGACTTTGTTCTCATAGCCTGAAAAGGCCTGTACAACGTACCAACGTAGTGCCATGCAAGAACTCCTAGCCGATGATCGGACTAATTAAAAAGCTATTTATCAGCCAATCGATTAGCGCCAGGAATAATCCAAGCAGGATCACCATAATGATTACCATGATGGTTGTTCTAACCGTCTCATTCGAGGTTGGCCAAATAACTTTACGCAACTCTGTGCGTGCTTCACGAGCAAACTTCCAAAACGCTTGCCCTTTTGCGGTAGCCATAGCGATGGCTATTGCCACAATTACGGACACTAACACAACAGCTGTGCGAATTAAAATTGACTCTTCAGACAGAAAATTGAAGCCCCATATCCCCGCCGCGATTGACGCGAAGGCAAGTAGCCACTTCAAACCGTCCAATTTAGAACCTGTATTTGTCGCCTGTGCGCTCATGAAATAAACCTTTAGTATCAGCCACTTACTTTCGAAAACTAGAAAATAGTGGCAGGCCAGGAGGGACTCGAACCCCCAACTTTCGGTTTTGGAGACCGACGCTCTACCAATTGAACTACTGGCCTAAAACTGGTTGTCAAAAATTAAGGCAGGGAATTATACCCTGCCTTAATTGAATTGCAATTGATTATTCAATAATTTTAGCAACAACACCAGCGCCTACTGTACGACCGCCTTCACGGATCGCAA
>NZ_JABURJ010000076.1 GCF_014762745.1 Kangiella sp. | reverse complement strand
CCCTCGAACTTTAGTATTTTGTAGAGCTCAACAGGCTCTTTTGTAATTTCTACTGTTTTCACTATAGGCCCCACTTCTGTGTTAATTAATCGTATTACATCATATAAATGGACAACAGCTAACTTTATGTTCAAATTTTACTGGGTTATATTATTTTAAACCGAGCATTGTGGATTCCCGCCTTCGCGGGAATGACATGAGTTACGGGGTTTCTTTACCTACCACCTGACTGCAAAACATTAAAGTAGGTGGTAAACAGCCCCCGCACGCGACATAAAAACTACAGGCAAAAAAACCTGCCGAAGCTGGTTTAAACAGCCTAATCCTGCTCACTTCTTTCTCTGCGCTCGTTTGAAAGTCTACGGATAAGCCATACTACGTAAGCAACAATGAAAGTGACACTAAAAAGCAAACCGAAAGATACTATTAATCCAGCATATACGTAACCCTTTGTTCCTTCAAACGCAGTAACGTCTTTAGAGAAAATATCGGCTAATAAGGGAGTGAAACTCAATGTTATTAGAATGGCGGCAAACCAATAGATAAAGCTGAAGGTTACTTTGGAGATTCTTTGTTTGGGTTGATTACTCATAAAATCATCCTTGATTAAATTGTGAATATAAAAAACCTGCCGGAGCAGGTTTAAAGAAACTCTTTTGAGGGAGGGATTACGCGCGCTTCGCGCTTGTCCTTCGGATCATCGTCACTTCGTTCTCCGATGTTGTCTCGCAGCTAAGCAGCTCGGCTCGAACCCGAGGGTTCTCAGCCCTCCCTTGCGATTTTGCAATCGCATCCGTGCATCATATAAAACCTGGATATAAAAAAACCTGCCGGAGCAGGTTTTAAACAAACTAATGGCGGTGAGGGAGGGATTCGAACCCTCGATACCGGATTAGGGTATACTCCCTTAGCAGGGGAGCGCCTTCAGCCGCTCGGCCACCTCACCTTTAGTGCGGACGGAATGTTACCTTATTTAAGATAAATTGCAACACTCCTTTTCCACTTTTTTAATAATATTCGTTGTCGTCTGATGAACCGCCTTGATAACCTTCCATTTGCTTTTCATGTTGAATGCGCAAATAGATTTCTTCGCGGTGTACAGCAACTTCTTTAGGTGCGTTGATACCGATACGAACCTGGTTTCCTTTAACGCCTAAAACAGTAACGGTGATTTCATCACCAATCATAAGTGTCTCACCGACACGACGGGTTAAGATTAACATTCCAATCTCCTACATTTCCTGTAGCTCAGAAATTCGGCAGTCATTGCTTATTTCTTCGCCATCTACAAATCGTCTGTATAGATTACATACAAAGTTGAAGCGACGGATTCTATCAATATTCCTCGCACAACTCTACTTTTTTGTGAGTGAACCCACAAAGTTACTTAACTAGAATAATCGGATACAGTTTATTTGTATAGCTAAAGGCCTGAAATCAGGCCTGTTGGGCATAAAACTTGCATTAGTACATCAAATTAACCATTACTACGTCATTGCGAGCGACTAAAGGGAGCGTGGCAATCTGGTAAAAACTACTTTTCCTCTGTTCACGAGATTGCTTCGTCACTCGAGTCAGCGAAGCTGACCGAGCTCCTCGCAATGACATACTAATATGGCTTAGTTTTAGCTTAAGCGCTCTGTAACCCAGGGCTTTACGCTATCCAGTGCTGCTGGCAGTGCCGCGGGGTCTTTACCGCCTGCTTGCGCCATGTCAGGGCGGCCACCGCCCTTCCCGCCTACTTGCGAGGCGACCATGTTCACCAGCTCGCCAGCTTTAA
The DNA here is from genome assembly GCF_014762745.1 of Kangiella sp. Taxonomy (GTDB): domain Bacteria; phylum Pseudomonadota; class Gammaproteobacteria; order Enterobacterales; family Kangiellaceae; genus Kangiella. Next base: position 11,781 of record NZ_JABURJ010000076.1, on the reverse strand, counting down.
CTTTGCCGGTTAGGTCTTTGCTGACGCCGACAATAATGCTGACCTTGTCTTCTTCAGCGATGCCCAATACCACAATGCTTGAGCCCAGCTTGTTTTTAAGCTGATCCTGAATATCACGCAGTGCTTTAGCTTCAACGCCTTCTAATTTAGCGACCAGTAACTTAACGCCATTAATTTCTTCGGCCTGGCTGGCGAGATCACTGCCCTGCGAAGATGCTAATTTGCTCTGCAGGGCTTCGATAGTCTTTTCCAGTTGACGGCTCTTATCCATCAGCTGGCTCACTTTGTCAGCAACCTGAGAAGGCTCTGATTTGAGTAATTTGCCAATCGACTGCAAGTTGGCTTCCGCTGATTGCATCCAGTTGACCGCACCTGCGCCAGTAGTGGCTTCGATACGACGAATACCTGCGGCAATGCCTGACTCGGATAGAATCTTGAAAGCGCCGATATCGCCGGTGCGTTTAACGTGAGTACCGCCACATAGCTCAACCGAGAATGGCGACATGGTAAGAACTCGTACTTCATCGCCATACTTTTCGCCGAACAGGGCCATTGCACCGTGTTCTTTGGCCTCGCCCATCGACATGATCTGAGCTTCTACTGGGTGATTCTCATAAATCTTCTGATTGACCAGAGCTTCGATCTGGCGAAGCTGTTCCTGCGTCACTGGCTCTGGATTGGAGAAGTCGAAACGCAAACGCTCTGGGCCAACCAATGAGCCTTTCTGGGTCACATGAGTGCCAAGAATGTCGCGCAGCGCGGCATGGAGTAAGTGAGTGGCTGAGTGGTTGCGCATGGTGTGCTGACGACGTTCTGCATCGACAAAAGCCTGAAGCTCGGACTCATTGGAAATTGAGCCTTTCTCCATGTATCCGATATGGGCAATCGCATCACCCAGTTTCTGAGTATCTTCAACTTTAAAGCTGGCGCCACAGCCCATCAACTGACCGGTATCGCCTACCTGCCCGCCTGCTTCCGCATAAAACGGCGTTTTAGCTAAAATGACAACGCCCTTCTCGCCTTCTTCAAGACGCTCGACTTCCTGCTCACCTTTAAGCAAACGTGTAACGACCACATTCTGATTGGTGTAGTCATAACCGGTAAACTCTGAACGCTCGTCGATACTGAAATTATCGTTGTAGTCTGTGCCGAAGTTACTGGCCGCACGCGCACGTTCACGCTGCTCATTCATGGCTTTCTCGAAACCATCCCAGTCAACTTCCAGGCCTTTTTCGCGAGCGATGTCCGCGGTTAAATCTTGCGGGAAACCATAGGTGTCATAGAGCTTGAATACGGTTTCGCCAGAAATGGTTTTGGTGTTGTTAGCTACCAATTCAGCGATATCCTGATCGAGGATTTGCATCCCTTTATCAAGCGTGCGAGCAAAAGCCTCTTCTTCTTTGGCCAATACTTTTTCGATCAGTTCTTTATGCTCAACCAGACCTGGATAAGCATCACCCATCACATCAATCAATGGCTGAATCAGCTTGGCAAAGAAGATGCCTTTTGCGCCAAGCTGGTGACCATGACGAACGGCACGACGGACGATTCGACGTAATACATAACCACGGCCTTCATTGCTTGGAACAATGCCATCCAACACAAGGAATGCACAGGAGCGAATATGGTCGGCAATTACGCGCAGCGATTTGTTATCAAGGTCTTTGACCTTAAACAGATCCGCGGTTGATTTAATGAGGTGTTGGAACAGGTCGATTTCATAGTTGCTGTGAACGCCTTGCAAGATTGCTGCGATACGCTCAAGGCCCATGCCTGTATCAACTGATGGTTTGGGTAGTGGTTCCATTGTGCCGTCTTTGTGACGGTTGAACTGCATGAATACCAGGTTCCAGATTTCGATAAAGCGATCACCGTCTTCTTCAGGCGTTCCCGGAGGGCCACCCCAGATATCTTCACCGTGATCATAGAATACTTCGGTACAAGGTCCACAAGGGCCAGTGTCACCCATAGCCCAGAAGTTATCGGAAGCGTAACGCTCGCCTTTGTTATCGCCGATGCGGCTGATGCGATCCGCTGGGAAGCCAATATCATTAACCCAGATATCAAAGGCTTCATCGTCTTCTTCGTAAACGGTTACCCAAAGCTTTTCTTTTGGCAGCTTGAACTCTTGTGTGAGCAGTTCCCAGCAATAGGCAATGGCTTCTTTCTTGAAGTAATCGCCGAAGCTGAAGTTACCGAGCATTTCAAAGAAGGTGTGGTGACGTGCGGTATAGCCCACATTTTCCAAATCGTTATGTTTACCACCGGCGCGAACACAGCGTTGAGATGAAGTTGCGCGGGTGTAGCTACGCTTATCAATGCCTAAAAAGCAATCTTTGAACTGCACCATGCCTGCATTGGTAAATAGCAATGTGGGATCGTTGGCGGGAATCAAAGGGCTGCTATCTACGATCTGATGGCCCTTGTCCTCAAAGAACTTAAGAAAAGCGTTACGAATTTGGTTAGTTGTCATACTCACGGTGATAACCTATTACCTTATTTAATACTTTAATTTATTTTCTTAACTGTTTGAAAGTTAAGCTATTCATCATCCTCGATTGAGGTGCGAGATAAAATTCGGTTGATTGTATCAAAATCAAAACCGCGGTATTGCATGAAACGCGCCTGCTTGGCTTTTAGTTTCAAGTCTTTACCGGGCAGTTGATTATATTTCTTTTGCCAGATTGATAAAGCGGTTTTATACCAATCTATGTCCATTTCTTCGAATAACAAGCTGATCCGGTGCTCATCAATGCCTTTTTGCTTGAGCTCCTGTTGAATTCGCAGCGGACCATAACCGGATTCGGAACGAACCCTGAGGAAACTTTGCGCAAAGCGTTCATCACTTTGCAGATTACGCTCGGCCAACCGATCGAGATAAGCCTCGACCTCCTCGCCTTCAAAGCCACGAACTTTCAGCTTATCCAAAAGCTCACGCCGGGAATGTTCCCGGCGTGCTAGTAAGTCCATCGCGATAATCTTGTAATCGCGTTTTGGCTTTTCTTTCTTCATTCAGTGCTGTGGTAGCTTACTGTGAAAGAGTACTCTAAAGATTAGGCTTCAACTTCCGGCACATCTTCTTCGTCAGAGGCACTTGAAGCTGTTACCAGCAACTCGTTACGAAGCTTGCCTTCAATCTCTTCTTTAATCTGAGGGTTGTCTTTCAGGAACTGAATGACGTTTTGCTTACCCTGGCCAATCTTGTCGCCATTGTAGGAGTACCAGGCACCTGCTTTTTCAACCAGGTCATGCTTAACACCCCAATCCAGGATTTCACCCTCAAGCGAAGAACCTTCGCCATAAAGGATCTGGAATTCAGCCTGTTTAAACGGCGGCGCCACCTTGTTCTTAACCACTTTAACGCGGGTTTCGTTACCCACGATTTCGTCACCTTGTTTAATCTGGCCGATACGACGGATATCCAGACGAACCGATGCGTAGAATTTCAAGGCATTACCACCGGTGGTGGTTTCAGGCGAACCGAACATAACACCAATCTTCATACGGATTTGGTTAATAAACACACAAAGCGTATTCGAGCGTTTAATGTTAGCGGTCAATTTACGCAAAGCCTGTGACATCAATCGAGCTTGCAAGCCCATGTGCGAATCGCCCATCTCGCCTTCAATTTCAGCTTTAGGAGTCAAGGCTGCGACCGAGTCAACGACCACAATATCAACCGCGCCCGAGCGAACCAGCATGTCAGTAATTTCTAGTGCCTGCTCACCAGTATCTGGCTGCGACACGATTAACTCATCAAGGTTTACACCAAGCTTCTCAGCATAGATTGGATCTAATGCATGCTCGGCATCAACGAAAGCGGCAGTACCGCCATTTTTCTGGCAGTTAGCGATGGCCTGTAATGCCAAGGTTGTTTTACCAGAAGACTCAGGGCCATAAATCTCAACGATACGGCCTTTTGGTAAACCACCGATACCCAACGCAATATCAAGACCTAGAGAACCGGTTGAAATGGTTTCAATACCTTTAGCAGCGCTGCCGTCACCTAAGCGCATAATTGAGCCTTTACCGAATTGGCGCTCAATCTGTGTTAAAGCCGCACCAAGGGCTTTCTTTTTGTTGTCATCCATCTACGGATACCTACCTAATCGTTTATAAAAAGTTAACATTCGCTTCGAAAATAAAGCCCCGATTATTCCACAATCACACTCGAAAAGTAACCTGTGATCGCTGACAACTCATAGAGAAATCAGCTTTTGCCTGCTGGAGCTATTTCCTACTTAACCAGCTTACAAGCATACTGCCTAACACGTCATTTAATGTCGCAATTTACTACAGTTACTTTATTTTCATCGTTGCAAGCAGGTCATTATAGGCTTTGAATGTGTGCTTGCTGGTATCAGAATAACTGACCATAGACATTTTATCCGAGCAATAGATAATATAGTCGCTGGTGTAATAGATAAAAGGTTCGCCCTCTATATTATCAGTTGTTTTATACTGATAAACATCCATATTGCAGTTACTTACCTTTGAGTTCGAATGCGAGATGAACCCATAATTGTCGTTTAGCTCTTTAATTCTCATTGTGTGGTAAATAAGTCGCCCACTTTCGGGATCATATTCAAAGCCTGGAGGGGATTGACGCAACATAAGCAATTTGCCCAGCCCGAGGCTGTACACGTGAAATATATTACCTTGCTCATCTACCCCTTCTTTATTTAGCTCCGCATACTCAGGAACAGTAATCGTCAAATTGCCATGTACAATCTCTTTAGCATCAGCGCTATTTCCGAAAAATAAAGCTGAGACCAATAGTATTAAGAACCTCACAATGTTTTCCTCAATTAAATAAAAGAATAAATATCTATTTTTTCTCTAACCAGCTTACAAGCATACTGCCTAACACGTCATTTAATGTCGCAATACGGACTTCTGAGCGTGAACCTGATAATTGCAGTAATCGCGAGTGGCTAGCCTTGCCGTCAAATAAGCCAATCCAGACTGTACCGACTGGCTTTTCTGGCGTGCCACCATCAGGCCCAGCTATACCGCTGACTGAAACTGCAATATGGTTGTCACTGCCTGACGCTATATATGCGCCACGCGCCATAGCTTCGACAACCTGCTGCGAGACCGCACCATATTTTTCAATGATATGAGCAGGAACACCGAGCATATCCTGCTTGGCCTGGTTGGAGTAAGTGACAAAGCCACGGTCAAACCATTGAGAGCTTCCCGCCTGCTCGGTACAGGTCGCTGCAATTAAACCGCCCGTGCAGGACTCGGCGGTGACCAGCAAAAGGTTTTTCTCTATCAGTAAGTTAGCGACTCTTTTTACGAGATCACTTGAATGTTCTGTCATAGGCTTTTTATCATTTTGAGGCAAGCTTGGCCTACCTCTTTATCATCAGATCCGTTAAGCTATGCGAAAGTTTATATCCTACTCGTTTCAAATAACAATAGACATATTTTATGGGCATGACAGAACAAGAATCTTCGCCAAAGCACCTCGACCAACACACGCCCATGATGCGCCAATACTGGCAACTCAAACAGAATCACATGGATTACCTGCTGTTTTACCGCATGGGTGATTTCTATGAGCTGTTTTATGATGATGCTAAACGTGCCGCTGAATTACTCGATATTACCCTGACCAAACGCGGCAGCTCGGCCGGTGAACCAATTCCGATGGCAGGCGTACCCTTCCATGCTGTGGATTCTTATCTGGCGCGTATCGTCAAGCTTGGCGAGTCAGTAGCTATCTGTGAACAGATTGGCGATCCAGCCACAAGCAAGGGGCCGGTTGAGCGCAAGGTTGTTCGTATCGTAACACCCGGCACTCTGTATGACGAAAACCTATTAGATGCCCTTTCCGATAAGCTGTTAGCCGCGGCCTACAAAAAGCGTAGTCATTACGGACTGGCCTGTCTGGATATGGCCAGTGGTCGTTTCTGGTTGTCGGAGTTTGACAATAAAAATGCCTTTCAGGCAGAGCTGTTCAGAATCAAGCCGGCTGAATTGATTCTAGCCGACAATCAGCAAGAGCTTACCCAAGGCTTAACCACCGCCGTAAAATGGCAACCCGACTGGGCTTTTGATTTTGAACAAAACAGAGACAAGCTGCTAAGTCATTTTGCCGTGCAAAGCTTGGCTTCTTTTGGTTGTGATGATTATGAACTGGCGATTTGCGCAGCTGGAGCCGTGCTTGATTACGCTAAAACAACACAGCTAAACAATCTGCCGCATATTCGCCTGTTGCAGAAACTGGAACACAGCGACCAGTTGGTACTGGATCCGGCTACTCGCCGTAATCTGGAGCTGACCGAGAATATTCAAGGCGGTCACAGTAACACCCTGTTTGAGGTCATGAATTCGACGCAAACCGTGATGGGTGCGCGTTTATTGAAACGGTGGTTGCATACTCCGCTTCGCAATCATGCCAATGTGCAAAAGCGTCTGGATAGTGTCGAGAATCTTATTCATGATCATGCTTTTCTATCGGTTCAGCCGATTCTGTCTGAAATAGCGGACATTGAGCGCATTGTCACCCGCATCGCTTTAGCCAGCGCCAATCCGCGCGATTTGAAGCGTTTGCAACAAGGTTTAACTCAAGCCACCTTGCTGCTCGAGGCATTCAGTCAGCTCAACATCTCATTGGATCAGGCGCAAAATATTGAGCCTCTACCCAATATTCAGCAGCTACTGGAGCGTGCTTTAGTCGAGCAACCACCAATGGTTATTCGTGACGGTGGCGTTATCGCAGAAGGCTTTAATAGTGAACTCGATGAATTGCGCTCGCTAGCTGATGATGCCAATGAGTTCATGTTGTCACTGGAGCAACGTGAGAAAGAAGAATCTGGCATCAACACCCTTAAAGTCGGTTACAACAAGGTGCATGGTTTTTATATCGAGATTTCGCGCGCCCAAAGTCATCAGGCACCAGCGCACTATATCCGTCGCCAAACCCTGAAAAATGCTGAACGATTTATAACGCCTGAGCTTAAAGAATACGAAGAGAAGGTTTTAACCAGCAAGACCCGAGCTCTGGCTCTTGAGAAGCGTCTTTATGAGGAACTCATTCAGGAACTGCAACAGCACGTGGCAGAGATTCAATCCACTGCCAGCGCCATTGCTGAAATTGATGTGCTGGCCTGTTTTGCCGAGCGTGCGACCAACCTTGGCTTTAACCGCCCGACACTGACTAACAATGAAGGGATTGAAATCAAACAGGGCCGTCACCCTGTGGTGGAGTTCCACAGCAAAGAGCCCTTTATTCCGAATGACCTGAGCATTAATAATCAGGAACGAGCGCTGATTATTACCGGCCCCAACATGGGCGGTAAATCTACCTATATGCGCCAAACGGCGCTCATTACCTTACTGGCTTATGTCGGTTCTTACGTCCCGGCGGAACAGGCCGAAATTGGGCCAATTGATCGTATTTTTACCCGTATTGGCGCATCTGACGATCTGGCCAGCGGCCGTTCAACCTTTATGGTGGAAATGTCGGAAACCGCCAATATCTTAAATAATGCCACCAGCAACAGTTTAATCCTGCTCGACGAAATTGGCCGTGGCACCAGTACTTTTGATGGTCTGGCATTGGCTTCGGCAACCATTCAATATATCCATGAGAAATTGCAGTCCTACACCCTCTTCGCCACCCACTACTTTGAGCTGACGCAACAGGCGGAACAATGGGATGCCATGGTCAACCTGCACTTTTCAGCGACCGAGCATAAAGATGCTGGTCAGGAAAAACTCATCTTCTCACATCAGATTCAGCCTGGCCCTGCCAACCAAAGTTACGGCATTCAAGTGGCACAACTAGCCGGACTGCCGAGAACCGTGATTCAACAAGCGCGTCTTCTGCTCCAGCACTTCGAGCAGCATGGTACTCATGAGAGCGAATTACCAAAGATTGAATTGGAACTCATAGAATCAGTGCAATCTAATCCAGAACTGGAAGCGATGGCGGAGCTGGTGAACTCAGCTAACCTTGATGAGATGACGCCCCGCGAGGCGCTAGAACTATTGTATAAGCTGAAAGAATCGCTACAATAACGGGCAGTTAGCTTGCCGTAGAAAATAGCTAGGAGAAATTAATGGCATTCGTCGTAACTGATAACTGTATTCAATGTAAATATACCGACTGCGTAGAAGTCTGCCCGGTAGACTGTTTCTATGAAGGACCAAACTTCCTGGTCATTAATCCAGACGAATGTATTGATTGTGCTTTGTGTGAGCCAGAATGCCCCGCCGAAGCCATCTTCGAAGAAGATGATATCCCAGCCGGTATGGAACACTTCATTGAACTCAACGCCGAATTATCCGAACAATGGCCCAACATTACCGAAAAGAAAGATCCGTTACCGGATGCAGAAGAATGGGATGGTAAGCCGAATAAATTGGAACATCTGGAAAAATAAATAGAAGCCCTCGAATGAGGGCTTTTTTGTATAACTATGTCATACCGCGGTACCAAGGGCACTCCCCTTGGTCGCTCACCGCGGACAAAATCGTATGGAGCGATTTTATAGATTACATCCCTGTAATCTACCTGCTTTGCAGGCCGGCTAAAGCCGTTTCAGTTTGCTCCTGCAAACTGATGAACAGCGAAGCTGGCCTTTGGTGAAATACATGGAAGTATTTCATAATCCAGTGACTTTGTACTATATATGTGGGAAATGCTTTTCGCCCCTCGGCGAGTCCCTTTTCTTTACTTGTCTAAAGAAAAGGGACGAAAAGAAAGGACACCCCGTGATTGAGGTTTCGCTTCGCTCAACTGCCTTCGTATCCGCCAAGCCACTTAACGCACCGTAAAATACGTTCCATCCCTGGCCCGAATTTTACTATTCAAAACGTCCTGTTTTGAATTGCTATGTCTTGGCTACTACTCAGCTCAATCAAAAGGGGTTATTGGTGCGTGTCTGATAGTTTCAGAGTCACATTGATAGTATGAATTTCAGGGGCTGCCCTACTTATAATTAATAGCCTGGCATCATGGCTATAGGTTATCTTCTCTCCATTTATCTGCCCATTTATAAAAATAGAAAAGTAAAAAAAGAAACAAATATAGACAGGTTAAGATAATGGCAGTTTCAAGAGAAAATATATCCCTCAAACCAATACTTTTATATATCAATTCATAAATTGTGAAAATAACAAAGAAGATAAAGGTGTAAACTAATGACTTTAACCAAGGTGATGAACCTTTTTCTAATTTAAATGCTGATATTAGCCCACCCAATATCCCCTCTACGATTCCATCCATTAGCTACACACCTCATATTCCTATCAGTATTAACACTTTGATTTGCTCGTTACAGAGAAATATCAAGAAACATCGATGAAAATAAGGGCAGACACACAGGTCTGCCCCTACCGTACCGATTTATGTGTAAGTTTATCGCTAACCCAAACTACAGTTCAAAATCCACTGACTTGGTGAAAGGTTTTACTCCAATTTCTTCGTAGATTTCATCGGGTTTATAGAGGTTTTGACCTTTGATGACCAAGGCAACTTTGCGAATGTCGTTCATGTCTTCCAGAGGATTGCCGTCGATGAAAACTAAATCAGCCTGTTTGCCTTCTTCGATGGAACCAACGTTCTCTTCATTGCCAACTACTTCTGCTGAGGTGATAGTTGCCAGTTTGAGTACGTCAGCGTTGGAGATTCCACCTTGTGAGTAGAGAATCAGTTCTCGGTGTAGCGTGAAGCCTGCGATGCTGTCGGTCCCTGGCACTACTGTAACGCCTGAGTCATGCAGTTTTTTGACCATGGCGACCATGGCATCGGCTGATTTATTGTAGGCATCGCGCTCTTCTGGCTTGATGTCCATCCAGGCTTTTTTGAAGCCTCTGGCAACGGTAACCGGAAGATGCTCATAAATGGCTGCATTTTCAGGATCGACTTTACCGGCTTCACCCAATAACAGGCTTCTGAATACCGAAACAGTTGGATCGATTACGGTGCCCTTTTCTTTCAGCAACGCCATGAAGTCGTTAACTTCTTTGCTGTTTAAATCCAGTTCATGGGCTTTTTCACCGGGAATGGTAAAACGTAGACGCTGGCGGGTATCGATATTTTTACCGAGGAAGTTCAGGAAAATCATATTGATGTGCTGAATTTCATCAAAGCCAGCGTTGATGGCTTCTTCGGCAGTCATGAATGCAGGGATATGACCACTGAGGCGCAAACCCTTGTCATGGATATGCTTGGCTAAAGGCTCTATCCAGGCAGGCTCCATCGAGCTATAGGTTTTAATTTGTGGGTAACCATTTTCAGCATACCAGTCGACAGCAGCCATAGCGCTTTCCAATGAGTCGACCGTTTTGCCCATTTTCATGGCGTAAGGACTTTCTCGATCCATAAAGCCTGAGCGATACACATCGCTGCCCATAATTTCATTGGCTTCGCTCATGCGCTCGATATCGACGATATTGTCGTGGGTATTACCCATGTCACGCACATTGGTCACGCCTGCTGGCATATTGAGAAGGCCATCACTTTTACTTAAATGACCGTGCATATCCCAAAGGCCAGGAATCAAAGTTTTGCCACTGGCATCAACTTCTGCATAGTCGCCTTCTGGTATTTCAGATCCTATTTTTGTGATGCGACCGTCTTCGATTAATATTGATTGGCCTTCGACGAGCTTGCCAGTAATGACATCCACATAATTGGCGTTAGTCACGAGAATTGGCTTTTCTGAGGTGTGAATGAGCTGGTCTGCTAAATCTTTAAGATATTGGTTATCCGCTTCTTTCTGAATGTCCTGCAGCTGCTCAAGGTGCTCGCGTCCCCATCCTTCCGGAATGACACCAAACCAGCCACCACCATCGGTAGCGAAGAAGTTATAATCATCGTCATACCAGGCAAAGCTTGGCGAGAAACCAAACCCAGTAATACCAATCAAATGAACCGTTTTTTCTTCCTGACCATTATTAAGCGTCACTGAATCCAGCTTGATCATCCCAGCTTCGCCACTTGGCAGGAGTTGAACTTTACCATTTTCGGAGTTGCTAATCGCTTTTAGTAGCGCACTATTAGCGACACCAGTTCCGTCCATGGACACATAAAACTTTTTGCCCTCAACTTTTTCTTCGCCTTGCTCGTTAGTACTTTGCCATTGAGCAATGCTGCCTTTCTGACTAAATGACTCATCAATTGGCGCACCAAAAGCTGAAATACCTTTAACCGTCTGACTGGTAATATATCCCTGCTCGTCAACGGTGATCACTTCTTCAATTTTTATCTGTCGGTTGTTCCAACCAAGCTCCATATCACTGCTATAAACATTCCCCGACTGCTGTACAGACAAAGAACCAGCCTGATCTTCTTTATTATAGATGTTGTATTTAGTTAACTGAGTAACAGCTTCCTGCTGGGCATTATCGACATGAACTGAGTTTTCAGTTGTGCTCACTTGAGCAGAGTTATTTGAGGCCTGCTTTTCATCGTTATTGTCACAGGCAACTAACTGGCTGACCAACAAGGCTACAGCCGCCACTTTGAAAATGGATTTAGTGTTCATAAAGGTCTTCCCCATTTGTGTTTTTTGCGTTCTAAAGAGCTTATAGAGGAGCTGATAAGCTGTCTATACAAAGGCGATGACAAAATGTAAAAAGATATGCATAAAAAAGCCCTAAGCCACATACCGTCGACTTAGGGCTGGGGAGTTGAAGTTTATAGGATGGGTTAACGCAGTGTAACCCATCGTTGTGGCCAGCATGGATTGATGGGTTACGCCTATGGCTAACCCATCCTTGTATCTCTCCTGATAGAATGATTAGCTATCTTTCTATCGCCCA
>NZ_JABURJ010000057.1 GCF_014762745.1 Kangiella sp. | reverse complement strand
TAATCACGAATCGTAATCTCCGGCATATCCGGATGCTTAAACTCATGAAAGCTCGCCAGAGTATTTTCCAGAAAACCCTCCTGCGGCACAAAACCCTTATCACTCGGCTTCATCCCAATCGTACCGCCGGTATAAGCGATATAAACTTTTTTCTTCTTCATCGGCTGCTCAGACATTAATCTTTATTTTTCGTCATTCCCGCGTAGGTGGCCAAAGGAGATGCCCTCGGGTGCAGGAACCCACAAATTCAATAAGTTGGCAGAAGTATAACTTTTATTGGGGGGATAAAGAAGTCGTGCATTGTTGTAGCTAAGGCATTAACAGTTAGCCTGCGTCTTGACAGTGTTGCGTGATGCGCTACACTCGACCAATATGATAAAACAATATTAGTTTATTGCTGATTTAGGGCATTAGAAAATACCGGCATAATAGACAAAAAGAATTATCGCTAATGAATATGAACAATCCACCACATCCTGGCGAGTTTATCCTCGCTACTTATATGGAGCCTTTTGGTGTCAGCTGTCGAACGCTGGCCAAGCACCTTGATGTTGCTCCTTCTACATTAAACCGTATCCTAAAATCGAAAAGTGGTGTCAGCCCCGAAATGGCGCTAAGGCTTGCCAAAGTTCTAGGTCGAACACCAGAAAATTGGTTAGCCATGCAAGATAGGTATGATTTATTGCAAGCAAAAAGAAAGCTAAAACTTGGCAAGTTGCATAAGCTAGATTTAAGTGCAGCATGACAACCAAGTGACTGCGGATTAGGGTAGGAATTGGTATTAAAATTTATGCGTGTCCCAAACTTTTTTTGAAAATGTCCGGTGCTATTAGAGCAGTACAAAGCCATGTGATAATTCGAAGTGAATTTCCATGGAATTTGATTAGCCTGTAAAAATGAACGGAGAAACTTACCGATAAAAGAATTGCAATATTAGAAAAACTAATTATTATAAGGTTTCGACTCTCAATGAATAAGAAGAAAACACTTAACATTCTGACAAATGGAGTACGTAATGAAAGTGAATATTAAGAATTTAAATGTAAGTATGGAAGTGAAAAATAGTGGCATAGAATTTTCTGTGTATGATAGCTCAGATAAATTTTTAGGGGATATGTTTGTAACAAAATCAGGGTTAACTTGGTGCAAAGGTAGGACGTCTAAACAAAACGGGAAAAGAATAACGTGGAATAAATTCATTGAATTAATGGATGAAAAATAGTAATTGATGTCCATTATTTTAAGTAGTAAATGGAGAGACACTGGCTCAAGGTGTAGTCGCAGACAATTGATCTTTGAAAATTAAGGGGTAAGAGTTCATTTAACCCCAGATATATTCTGCCCCATCATTACCGAAAGAGCATAAGGAGAGCCGATTGAGATTGGACAATGAAGGACTTTATAACTTATTTAAACGTAAAGGTGTGCAGAATCTATTTCACGCAAGCACAGTGGCAACATCGATTACATTCATAGAACAAGGCGGTCTTTTATCAAGGCAAGATGTAGAGGACGGCGGACTTTATCAAACACCTCAAACATCTGACGATATAGATAAGCTATTCGACGTGTTCGGTGATGTATTTCTAGACACAACTGATCTGCACAAGTATTTTTCGCGTCAAAACCACTACGGCCCAGTTCTCTTTATATTTAATCTAGAGCTCGTTCTGGATACAGATTTGGATATTTGGGTAACTAAAGATAACCCGATAAATTGGGATAGGCATTCCGACCTTACAACTAACTATTTTCAAAGTGTCGATGAATTGTCAGAACAGTGGGGTTCCTATCAAATACAGAGAAAGATGATTACTGTCCGAAAGCCTGCAAGGCCAATTTTATTTAAACATCTTATTGGCATTATCCTCGATAATCCCAAGGTTTTAATAAACGAGAATATAAGCCTCAGCAAAGAGTCAAGAACAGCGCTGGAAAAGGTGATTGGTGGCAATGATAAGCTTCGGAAGATGCTGGGCTGGAGAGAGTGTGGGCATTGCTTTTGTCAAGACAATTATCTACACGAAGTTCGTGTTCCTGAGCTTGTCCAAAAATTCTTGCCTACTTACCATGCTGAGTTTGAAGAATAAAGAAAGTTTTGGATATGCACGAACCTAGATGAGAGCGGTGCGTCTCGACGCACCCTACGGGCTCATCACCAACCTACATTTGCCCACCATCTTTCCATTCGCTGTTTATTTTTAAGAAGTGTATAATGGCACCCATTCCCGAGGGGTGGCTTTTAGCCTGAGATGAGGCTCAATGCGGTTGCTGTTAGTGATTGCTTGAGCGCCAGACCCTTAGAACCTGATCCGGGTTATGCCGGCGTAGGG
>NZ_JABURJ010000005.1 GCF_014762745.1 Kangiella sp. | reverse complement strand
AAACTCGGAGCAAAGTATAACACGACATATCCGCGAAGAATTAGCGACATTCAGGTGACATGAAGGCGACACGGGTTTAATAATCAAAGAGTTAACGGGCATTGTAAGCGAGTTGCTTGGCTAACAGTTTTATCCGATTCACTATAAGTAACTTCTATTGAGTTTGGAGTTAGCGAATGCTCACATTGCGGAAATATGGGTATTAACAAAAAAGTAATGGAAAGGGGCAGATTTAGTGCCGTTTTCTACCTGAAATATACCGATATAAGGAATTTTCGGTCCGCTAATCCCTAAAATATCCAGAGAATCGTCACTTGTAAAAAAAGACTAATGATAATAAAGTCTTACGAATGAATTCGTATAATAAAATGTTATGAGTAAATTGAGGAAAGTTGGGTGCCATTGATTCTTGTGTTTGCTCTATTAGTGGTGTCTTCGCCCTGTTCAGGTTCGGCGTCATCGTGCTTGACCGGCACGTGTCCGGGTTTCAAGTTAACCCAATCTTGAGACGGGGAAGGATTCGCAACATTCGAGAGTACAAAATCATGCACAACTACATCGAAATGCTTTTCGAGCAAGATCCAGAGCTATTCAACCAAAGCCCTGGCACAGCAAGATTAAATTCCTTGATGAACGCCTACCACAGTGAAAACTCATAACAAGGCCATTAAGTCTGTTCCGGGCCGTTGGCCCTCCACCGGACGCCCTTGTCAGGGCGCCGCTTATGGCTGGCGTTAACTGTCATGGAAGATTCGAGTGAAATTTGAAGTATCGAGCAATCTTAAAATCAGTCCGGAAGATGTTTCCGAGCTGCTCACCATGAGGGGAGTGAATAGAGAACTTAGCCCTATTATCCGCATGACAGCTCCCGCAGATTGGTCAAGCAAACCAATTTTTGAATGGCCTACGGGTAAAGAGCTATTTTCAAGCTGGATACTTCTTTTCGGTCTCTTTCCCATCGACCGTCACAAGTTCTTTTTTCGGGAAATTGATCGCCTACGTGGCTTTAACGAAGCATCGAGTTCGTTCACCAATAAGGTGTGGCAACATCACCGGGAAATCGTCAGCAACGAAAGATCATGCCGGGTCACCGATACCGTCGAGTTCCAAAGCAGGTTACCCGTATTGGCATACGTTTTGGCACCGGTTTACCGGTTCATCTTCAAGCACCGTCATCAGGTGCTAAGGTCTTACTATGGTGGTAAGGCCAGTTAACCAGTGGGTGAAGCTGACCGGTACTACGCTGCGCTCCGCACCGGCAGCTTACCCAAAACGTTATGCATAGGATATGAGTTTGATCAAGAAGCTGTTTACAGAAAAGCTCTACGTGAAGATCTCGCGAAACCGTTTTGAGATCATGAAGGTGTCAGGTGATCTTGCTGTCGAGGTTGTTTCACCAGCAGAACCCTTCAGCACATCTCGGCTTCTGATAGGGGAGTTCCGATTAGCTGAACGCCATTTATCCAATGGCATAAAGAAAGTTCTGCCAAAGCAATTTCTGAAGAAGAGCCCAGAAATACTGATGCACCCCCTTGAGATGATCGAGGGTGGCTTGTCTGAGGTGGAAGAAAAGATTCTACGGGAAATAGCTCTTGGTACTGGTGCTCATAAAGTAGAGATCTGGTTGGGGGGAGAGCTAACACCCCAAGAAGCGGTCAAAAAACTGGAAAATGCATAACAAAGCCATTAAGTCTGTTCCGGGCCGATGGCCCTCCACCGGACGCCCTTGTCAGGGCGCCGCTTATGGCCGGCGTTAGTGTCTGAGGCCCATGCCCCCAGTTAGGAGTAACAATGACAAAAATTCGAATCCTTCTCCTGTTGGGCGTGACTTGCCTATTTTCCGGCAACACATGGGCTCTTACCGGTGGCGAAATTTATCAAGGGTGTTACGCCGCCGCCCAGGATAGCTTCGACTTTGACAGCCTGTCCCCTGGCGAAGAAGTCTATGTTGGTCATTGCATGGGTCTAATAACGGGTTTCGTCGAAATGATTCGTCTTTATGAGGGCACAGAAGCTCCTCCAGTGGCTTGTATTCCGAAGAATGTGACCGTTTCCATGATTCTCGACGACGTTGTAAATTTTTTAGATCAGAACAGAGCACATTGGGAGATGAGCGCTTCTGTCTTGGTAATTATAGCTATAAAAAACAATTATCTATGCGATTCCTAGTCACGTGTTGGGGGCCGCTGATGGCACAACCACTAACCAGTCGCTTAAGTACGTTCCCGGCCTGTCGGCCGTCCACCGGACGTCCCTGACGGGCCGCCGCTTAGCTTCGCGTTAGGTGAACAATGCGCCTCAAAAAAATATTCATAATAAATTTGGTTTTAGGCA
>NZ_JABURJ010000043.1 GCF_014762745.1 Kangiella sp. | reverse complement strand
TCAGGCGCTTCCATACGAGCGCAAAAACTGCGACTATAATAGCTGAAAACTTCAGTGGTATGGAGCTAAGCTGAGTATAATGACTGTTATTGTAACGATTCGGCGTAACGATTAGGAGCTGGTTTTGACAAAAAATGACGATAATTTGATCTGGGTTGATCTGGAAATGACGGGACTGGACCCGGAAACTGATGTGGTTATTGAGATTGCAACTATTGTCACCGATAAGGATCTAAACATATTAGCGGAAGGTCCTGTGATTGCGATTCATCAGTCGGATGAGGTGCTCGACAATATGAATGAATGGTGCGTGGTGCAGCATGGCAAGTCCGGACTGACTGAGCGAGTGCGTCAAAGTACCATTGATGAAGAGAAAGCCAGCGAGCTGACCCTAGAGTTTTTGAAGCAGTGGGTTGATGAGGGTAAGTCTCCAATGTGTGGCAACAGTATCTGTCAGGATCGCCGCTTTATGGTTAAGTATATGCCAAAGCTGGAGTCCTATTTTCATTACCGTCATATTGATGTCAGTACTTTAAAAGAGCTGGCGCGCCGCTGGAAACCTTCCATCTTGAACGGTTTGACTAAGGCAGCAACGCATCTCGCGCTGGATGATATTCGAGAGTCGATAGAGGAGTGTCGTTATTATCGCGAGCACTTTATCAACCTGAACTAAATATATGAACTAAGGATAGTCTATGCATCCTGTATTTACAGCAGACAGCATCAAGATGATTGAGCAGGCCGCCGCCAAAGCTCAAGGGTTTGCTCTGTTTGAGCTTATGGAGCGGGCTGGGCGTGCAGCATTTGATTGCATGGAGCGTGAGTGGCCACTGGCGCATCGTGTAGTGATTGTGACCGGTTCTGGCAACAATGCTGGTGATGGGCTGATTCTTGCGGGCCTGGCACTGCGGGTTGGGATGCAGGTGACATTGGTACCGATTAAGCCGCTGGATGAGCTTACTGGTGACGCGGCCAAGGCCTGGCAGCAGCTTAAGGATAAAAATATCGCAGTTAAAGCACCAAGCCAGGGCTTGTTTGAACAGGCTGATGTGATTGTGGATGCCTTGCTGGGAACGGGTTTTAAAGGTCAGTTGCGAGAAGAATATGCGCAGGTGATTGAGCAGATCAATCAGTCGGGCATGCCAGTACTGGCTCTGGATCTGCCAAGCGGTGTTTATGCTGATTCAGGCCTGTGCGCCGATTCTCATATCAAGGCTGACCACACGGTGAGTTTTATTTTTTATAAAGTGTGTCAGGTCATTAACGAAGGTTTGGCCGCACAGGGTGAGTTACACCTGGCCACTTTAGGTATCAGTCAGTCGCAGTTTTATCAGCAGCAGCCAATTGCCTGGAAACAGTCTTATGCTGATGTGATTGATGAAATTCCTGAGCGAAGTGCGACAACCTATAAGCAGGCCTGTGGCCACTTACTGTGTATTGGTGGCGATTTCACCATGGGCGGCGCCATTATGCTGGCTACCGAGACGGCGCTGCGAGCTGGTGCGGGTCTGGTGACCACTTTCCTGCATCCGGATAATCGAAGTGCAGCTTTGGGATTTTGTCCGGAAGCCATGTGGCATGGTGTTGCTTTTGAAGAGCTGAGTTTTAACAGCCTGATTGAAGCAAGCCCTAAACAGTATGATGCGGTTGTGCTGGGGCCAGGTTTAGGCCGAAGCGAATGGGCGCGGCAGGTTTTTGAGCAGTCATTTAGCTATGCTGTGGAACAAAAACTGCCTTGTCTGATTGATGGCGATGGGCTTTTCTGGCTGCAGCAGCTGATTGAGCAAGATGAAAACTTGGCATTGCCACAGGCATTGATTGTGACGCCGCACCCAGGTGAGGCTGCACGTCTGTTAAGCTGGGATACAGCCACAGTCAGCGAGGATAGAATCACTGCAGCCAAAGCAATTGCCGAACGTTATCGCTGTATCTGTCTACTAAAAGGCGCAGGAACCATTCTGGCCGATGGTCAGCAGCTGGTGATAGCCGGTGGCGCCCATCCTGCCATGGCTACCGCTGGGCTGGGCGATGTGCTCAGTGGTTTGATTGGTTCGCTGCTTGTACAGGGTATGTCGGCCTGGGATGCAACGCGAGTTGCCACCTCGATTCACTTTGCAGCTGGCGTCGAAGCCGCTGGTGATAGAACTCGCGGCATGTTGGCTTCCGAGTTGATAGAAGCAATAAATTATCTGGTTAATCGATAACTGATTAACCCTTTGGTTTGGATTTGAGTGAATGCAGAAAATTACAGTTGAATTAGCAGATGAATCACAAACAGTGCGCATGGGGCAGAAACTGGCGGCCTGTATTAAAGCACCCATGACGATTTATTTTAAAGGTGAACTGGGCGCTGGAAAAACCACTCTGGTGCGCGGTATCCTGCGCGGCTTTGGTTATCAGGGGGCCACCAAAAGTCCAACCTACACTTTGGTGGAACCTTATGAGCTGGTAGGCCTCACTATTTATCATTTCGACCTTTATCGCCTGGCCGACCCTGAAGAGCTGGAGTTTATTGGTATTCGCGAGTATCAACAGCCGGATTCCATCATGCTGATCGAGTGGCCAGATAAAGGCGAAGGTATGATCCCCAGATCAGATTTGATGATCGAGCTGGATTATAAAGATGATGGGCGCAAGGTAACTTTGTCATCCGCGCACCCTGAGTTAATGCAAAAACTGGAAAAAAGCTGTGATTTTATGCCAAAATCAAGCTAAAGCACTGGGACTAAGTGGCTAACTATAACGATATGATGAGAAAGTGGCTGACAATATTTATGGGCATGGTTATGCTCGCGCTGAGTATAGCGGCTGCCGAGGCAGCGGTGATACAAAGCATGCGTTTCTGGCAATCGCCGGAATCAACTCGTGTTGTCCTCGATTTATCCTCTCCCGTCACTCACGAGGTCAGTATTCTGCAAAACCCTCATCGGATTGTGATAGACATTCCCGGTGCCAATGTCAATGTCGATCTTAATCGTCTTGAGATTCAAAGTGATCTGGTCAAGCGGGTACGTAAAAGTACACCACCTCGTGATGGTGTGTTACGCCTGGTGCTCGATCTGAATAAAGCTGCTGAACCGAAAAGTTTTTCTCTCAAGCCCTATCAGGAATACGGTGATCGGCTGGTCATCGACCTGTTTGATGAAAGCCGTCAGGAAGCGCCAACACCGGTCGCCAGCCGCGGCAGTGACCGCGATATCGTAGTTGCGGTTGATGCTGGCCATGGCGGAGAAGATCCCGGTGCCATGGGAAGTCGCGGTACTAAGGAAAAAGATATTGTTTTAGCGCTGTCGAAAGAGTTAGTGGCTGAGCTCAATAAGGTTGAAGGTATCAAAGCCTTTTTGACCCGAACCGGGGACTATTATCTGCCACACCGTAAGCGTACCGATTTGGCCAGAATGCAGCGAGCGGACTTGTTTGTCTCGGTACATGCCGATGGCTTCAAAAGCCCTAAGGCCAGAGGGGCTTCTGTGTGGGTTTTGAATTTACATGGTGCCAAATCAGAAGTTGCGCGCTGGATGCAGATGCAGGAAGAAAAGTCTGAACTGTTAGGTGGTGTGGATAGCTCGGTGGTCTTGTCTAACTATGATAACTCAGTGAAATCGGTACTGCTGGATCTTCAGATGGAAAACTCGATTACTGAAAGCACCAAAGTCGCCAACATTGTGCATGGAGCCATGAGTAAAGTGGTTCCAAAAATGCATAAAAAGCATGTTGAAGAAAACTCACTGCTGGTACTGAAAAATCCGGATATTCCATCGATATTGGTTGAGCTTGGTTTCATCACCAATCCACAGGAAGAAGCTCTAATGAAAACAGCTTCCTATCGTAAAAAGCTAGCCAGAGGCGTTGGCGATGGCATCGTTGATTACTTCAAGCAACATGCTCCAGACGGCACTTTATTCGCCGCTCGCTACCGCCAGAATATTTATCATGTGCAACGCGGCGACAGTCTGATCAAGGTGGCTCGCCGCTTTAATGTTTCTGTTCGAGATTTAAAAAATGCCAATCAGCTTTCGACCAACGTGGTAAAAATTGGTCAAAAACTGGTTATTCCAACTGCCGAATAATGCTGTTATTCGGCTTTACGTTTTGAACCACTAAGCTATCTCAATGCCTATTCATAAGCTTTCCCCATTAGTTGCCAATCAGATCGCCGCGGGTGAAGTGGTTGAGCGACCAGCCTCGGTTGTTAAGGAATTACTGGAAAATGCCATTGATGCCAAAGCTGACCGAATTCAAATTGACATTGAGCGAGGCGGAACGCGTTTAATTCGCGTAACCGATAATGGGGAAGGTATTGGCCGGGATGAACTTGAGCTTGCTTTGGCCCGCCATGCTACCAGCAAAATTGAGCATTCCGATGATCTGAAAGCCATCTATACTTTAGGCTTTCGTGGTGAGGCACTGGCCAGTATTAGCTCCGTTGCTAAGCTCAAATTAAGCTCAAGGCCACAGGCACAGGACATGGGCTGGTCAGCGGTTGCTGAAGGGCTGGACATGCAGGTTAAGTTGCAGCCACAGTCTTTACCTGCTGGCACTATCGTTGAAGTGCGCGATCTTTTTTTTAATACGCCAGCACGACAAAAATTTCTGCGCGCTGAGCGCACTGAGTTTGTGCATATCGAAGAAACGGTTAAACGAATTGCACTTGGTTCACCGCATGTGGCCATCACTTTGAGGCATAACAGTAAAGTGGTGAAGCGAGTACCTGCTGCTCATAACCATGAGCAACATCAGCAGCGGATTGGTTCGATTCTTGGCGCTTCTTTTTTGCGCGAAGCGATTAAGCTGGATAGCTCAGTTGAATCAACTCGTCTGTATGGCTGGTTGTCACCGGTCGAATGGCATCAAAGCTCAAGCCTCGGTCAGTATGTGTTTGTCAATGGCCGTGCCGTGCGTGATCGCACCCTGAATCACGCCATTCGTCAGGCCTATCACGACCGTCTTCCAGCAGGGCGCATGCCAGCCTATGTTCTGTACCTGGAACTCGAAGCATCGCAGGTGGATGTTAATGTGCATCCGACTAAGCACGAGGTACGCTTTTCCAATGGTCGTCAGGTACATGATTTCATGAGCCGAGCAGTTGAGGAAGCACTGCTGGAGCAGGGCGAAATGTTAGAGCCAAACAGTCACATTGGCGATACCGAAGACAATCTGGTTTATATGAAACCCAGCCTATCTGTGGTTCAGCCCACTACCAAAGCTGACCCTTATTTCACGCCGCGCAATCAGGCCGGCGCCTTTGCGGAACAGGTTAAAGATAGCGGCTCCGCTGCCTACTCAGCTCAGCTAGGTCGCCAATGGCCACAAAAGCCAAAACTGGCTGCAAGATTGGCTCAAGGTGATTTCTGGTTATTACATGATCGTTTGCTATTGCAACAGACTGAGCAGGGGGTTAAGGCGCTTGATCTGAAGGGCTATTTTTGCAGTCATATCAGTCAATGTTTGCAAGATGAATGGCAAATTGGTGAGGTGAAACAGCGGCTGATGTTGTTTCCCTTAAGGCTTGGCATTCCTGCCGATAGTGTCAGTGAAGGCTTTATTCGTGATTGGCAGGCGGCTGGTTTTGACCTGACTCTGACGGGGCCAAAAACTCTGGTGGTCAGAAAAGTGCCAAGCTGTATTTCGCATATCGACTTGCAGCAATGGCTACAGGAAACTCTCTATCAGGCGGTTAGCAGTAATTTATCCGCTAAGGACTGGCAAGCTCAATTATTACGAACTCTGGCAAATCACTGGGCGCCAGAAAGGCAGACTCATTGGCTGGAAGAATTGTCTCACTTACCCTGGGCTGAATCTTCCTTCTGCAAGTCTTATACAAGTGAGCAGTTACTTGAGTTGCTAGTAAGCCCTCATTCACTGCGATAATCAATCCAGGTGATTTAATGCATTCCTCCGGCGAATCCAAACAAAAACCGCTAGCCATTTTTGTGATGGGGCCGACTGCCTCTGGCAAAACCGATCTAGCCATTGAGCTGGTGGAAAGACTCAATGCGGACATCATCAGTGTTGACTCGGCCATGGTCTATAAAGGGATGGATATAGGTTCGGCCAAACCTTCGGCTGAAGAACTGGCGCGAGCACCGCACCGGTTGATTGATATTTGTGATCCTGCTGATCCTTATTCGGCTGCACGGTTTCGCGATGATGCTTTGCGTGAGATGGCGGACATTGTCAGTCAGGGCAAGATTCCTCTACTGGTCGGCGGCACCATGCTTTACTATAAGGCCTTACTGGAAGGGATGCATAACCTGCCAGACTCAGATCCGAAAGTGCGTGCTAACTTACAGCAACGCCTGGAGGCCGAGGGCTTAGCCAGTCTGCATCAGCAGCTGGCGAAAATTGATCCTGAGTCAGCAAGCCGTATCCATGAAAATGATCCGCAGCGAACGTTGAGAGCGCTGGAGGTTTACGAAATTACCGGAAAGCCTTTAAGCCAATTACATGCCGAGCAGGAACAAAATGATTTTCCCTATCGTACGTTACAAATTGCCATGGCACCTGAGGATAGAAGCTATTTGCACCAAAGAATTGAAAAGCGCTTTCACCAGATGATGGAGCAGGGCTTTTTGCAGGAAGTCGAGTCACTGTATCAGCGCGGTGATTTAAATCCGGACCTTCCCTCGATTAAGTCTGTAGGCTATCGCCAGATGTGGCAATACCTGGAAGGTGAGCTGACGCTTGAAGAAGCTATTGAGCGAGGTATTATCGCTACCCGCCAGTTAGCCAAGCGTCAATTTACCTGGCTCAGAAGCTGGAAAAACCTGCACTGGATGGAGTCCCGGCAACCCATAGAAAAGCTATATCAAGAAACTGTCCAATTGTTAAATTCTATGTAATGTGACGCTATCCTATTGATATATCTCGATCTGGCTGATTATTTCGTGTACACTTTTAGCGAGCTTGAACTTGATTAAGCTCGACTTAGATTTGATTTGTAGAAAAATGAATTATTGATTAAGGCCTGAGTTAGAAGTGGCCCCAATAATGAAAATACATAAAACACACAGGAGAGAGCTATGTCAAAAGGGCAATCACTACAAGACCCTTTCTTGAACGCATTACGTCGTGAGAAAGTGCCTGTCTCAATTTACCTCGTTAACGGCATTAAACTTCAGGGCCAGATTGAATCTTTCGATCAATTTGTCATTTTGTTGAAAAATACTGTTAGCCAGATGGTTTATAAGCACGCAGTTTCAACTGTTGTTCCGATCCGCAATGTTCGTGGTCATTATGGCCAGAATGGCGATAACGGCAATGGTGGTCCAGGTAACGATCACAACATGGGTCCTCAAGGCGGCGGTATGGGCCCCGGTCCTATGACTGGTGGTGGATACGGTACCGGCAGCGGACCAATGGGCGGAATGTAGTTTTTAATTCCTACCAGAGCTAGTTGTACTGGAGCGTGTTGACCTTTGATCTTCAATTTTTGTTCAAAACAAAAGCGTTCTGATCGCGACGCTTGTCACTTGGTTTAGTCATTCTAAACCTGTGGCGAGCAACAATGAGCAGGGCGCTTTTGATTGAATCCGACGGACAGCGTTTGTTTGGTCTTTCTACTGTGTTATCGCGTGAGGGTGTAGAATGGCTACACCACTCCCACGATGTCGTGTATAAAAACCAAACAAACTGCTGCAAAAACGAATATCAAAAGTCAACACGCTCCATATAAAGCCATCTGCCGATAACTATCGGTAGGTGGCTTTGTTGTCTTAAATTCTTTATGATTTACTCATCAATCCCTTTCTTTGTTTTCACAGCGAACGAGTTCGCATGTTGAGGTGATTTCTTGTTTGACCGACATAGTGGTGGCGAATCTGCCATCTTGGTACATATCGATTTTCAGCAATCCGTAAGTCAGGATAAACATCAGGAAGATTTACAGGAATTTGTGGAGTTAGCCCGCTCCGCAGGTCTTGAAGTTATGGATATCATTACTGCCAAGCGCTCCAGCCCTGATCCCAAGTATTTTATTGGCAGCGGAAAAATTGATGAAATCAAAAGCGCCAAACAGGCAACCGAAGCTAATGTCATCATCTTTAACCATAATCTTTCTCCAGCCCAGGAACGTAATATTGAACGTGCTGTTGAGGCGCGAGTTATTGATCGAATTGGTCTGATTTTGGATATTTTTGCCCAGAGAGCTTCCACCTTTGAGGGTAAGTTGCAGGTCGAGCTGGCTCAGCTGCGCCATTTGTCCACTCGCTTGATTCGAGGTTGGACTCACCTGGAACGACAAAAAGGCGGTATTGGTTTACGTGGTCCGGGTGAAACCCAGTTGGAAACGGATCGTCGTTTACTTCGTGAGCGTATTAAATATATTGATAAGCGTCTGGAAAAAGTATCCAAACAGCGTGAGCAGGGGCGTCGCTCAAGAAAACGCGCCAATATCAAAACGGTTTCTATAGTAGGCTATACCAACGCCGGAAAATCCACATTATTTAATTACTTAACTACCGCTGGCGTACTGGCGGAGGACAAGCTGTTTGCGACCCTGGATCCTACTTTGCGTCGCATCAGCCTGCCGCAGGGAACCGATGTGATCATTGCCGATACGGTGGGCTTTATTCGCCATTTGCCCCACGAATTGGTTGCCGCCTTCCGTGCGACGCTTGAAGAGTCGGTGGAAGCGGATGTCTTGCTGCATGTGATTGATGCGGCCAGCGAGCGGCGCGAAGAGAATATGGAGCAGGTAGAGGAGGTACTGACGGAAATCGGTGCTGAAACGATCCCTCGCCTTGAAATTTATAACAAGATTGACCTGATTGAAGGTGCAGAACCGCATATTGATCGGGATGACAAAGGTCGGCCGATTCGCGTCTGGATTTCGGTGCTTAAAGAGCAGGGCATTGAGCTGTTAAGAGAAGCGATTGAAGAGCTGGCCCAGGAAGAGCAGTTTAATGCTGAACTGCGCATACCTCCGCATCAGGGGCGTTTGCGCGGATTGCTTTACGAATTACAGGCTGTTGAGTCAGAAGATACCGGCGATAATGGCGACATTTTATTGACGGTTAGTCTGCCAAAATCAGATTGGGTTCGTCTGGGAAGGCAGCTTGAAAAAGATTTGACGCCTTTTGTGGTGAGTCCTTAAAAGCATCCTTTTGTAACAGAATGCCCGATTTGCCTTGAAAGGGAAGCTACTGCTCCCTACAATTCGGGATAGATTTTTTTAATAGTGAACTGGAGATGACTATGGCCTGGAATGAACCGGGTAATAACAACGATCAAGACCCTTGGGGCAAAAAACGCCCTAGTAATAACAATGACCTTGATAACCTGCTGAAGCAGGCCAGCGAGAAGTTCGGTGGTATTTTCGGCGGTGGCAAAGGCAATGGTAAAGGCGGTTCTGGTGGTAACGCCTCTTTTATTATTGGTTTGTTGGTGTTGGTAGCAATTTACTTATTCAAGTCTGCCTACACTGTCAATGAGAAGCAAAATGCAATCGTTTTGACTTTAGGTAAGCACACCCGCACTGATACGGCAGGTTTGCACTTTGCGTTCCCGCCCATTCAGCAGGTCTATCTGATTGACGTTGAAGGGATCAAGGACATCGAAGTAGAAGGTCTGATGCTGACCAAAGATGATAACGTGGCAACGGTTAAAGTTAAGGTTCAATATCGCGTTAACGATCCACTGGATTATAAATTTAACGTTGTAGATCCAGTTCAGACGCTAAAGCATGCAACAGAAGCTGCTTTACGTCAGGTCATTGGACACACTAAGCTTGAAGACGCTCGTACTGATAAGAAAGAAGAGGTTCGACAAAATATTGTCGAAGAATTGAAATCAATTCTTGAGCCTTACAACACTGGTATTGAGATCTTTCGTGTGAACTTGATTGGTAATGTGGATGTTCCACCTTCGGTTAAGCCCGCCTTTGATGATGCGATTAAAGCAGAAGAAGATCAACGTGCTTATATTGAGCAAGGCCAGGCCTATCGCAGTAAACAGATTCCTCTGGCAGAAGGTCAGGCACAGCAACTCATCCAGCAAGCTAATGCCTATCGTGCCCGCGTGATTGAAAAAGCGGCTGGTGAGGTAGCTCGTTTCGAGAAGTTATTGCCTGAATATACTGCGGCACCAGTGGTGACTCGTCAGCGTCTGTATATTGAAACCATTGAAAGTGTTCTGAGCAAAACCAGTAAGATTATGCTTGATGTCGAAGGTGGTAATAATATGACCTATATCCCGCTCGACAGTATTATGAAGCGTAGCAAGACTTCAGACACTGATAATAGCAATCAGAAGCAGCAGTAGGAGAACAACATGAATAAGCTAATTTCATTAATTGTAGTACTTATCATTGCTGCTATCGTCATCATGACCTGCACCTTTAAGGTTAAAGAGTGGGAAACAGCGATTGTATTGCAGTTTGGTAATATCAAAACCAACGATGATGAAACCGCAAAGCTGTATCAGCGCGGCTTCCATTTCAAGTGGCCCATCGCAGATGAAGTGGTTACGATGGACAATCGGATTCAGACTTTTGATGGGGAATCTGACCGTATTGCAACAGAAGAGCAGAAAGATCTGATTGTTGATAGCTATATCAAATGGCGTATTAAAGATTTTGATCATTTCTATCGCCGTACCGGTGCTGACTATCGTGTGGCTGAGCGTCTATTGGATAACACGGTTGAGAACGCCTTACGTGAAGAGTTTGGTAAGCGTACGCGCACTCAGGTTGTTTCCGGTGAGCGTGAAGAAGTCATGGGCTTGATGCTGACTGAAACGCAGAAGATTGCACCTGATCTGGGTATTGAAGTAGTCGATATTCGTGTCAAAACGATTAACCTGCCAACAGAAGTGAGTGAGTCAATTTATAACCGTATGCGTAACGAGCGGGTCAAAATTGCCAATGCGCATCGATCAGAAGGTGAGAAAGATCGTCAGATTCTGATTGCTGAAACTGACGCTGAAATTCAGCGAATCCTAGCAGAAGCTGATCGTAAAGCGCGGGTGATACGTGGTCAGGCGGACGCAGAGGCAACGGAAATTTATGCTAAAACTTACGGCAAGAACCCAGAGTTTTATGCATTCTTGCGCAGTCTGGATGCTTATAAAGAATCCTTTAAAAGCGAAGACGATGTTATCGTCATTAAGCCAGACAGTGAATTCTTTAAGTATTTCAAAGATATGGATGGAAAATAAAACTTTCCATCAGGGCAAGGGCCAGCTTAGCTGGCCTTTTTTAATGGGTCGATAGCTGGTTAATGAAACTGAGCGGGTGATCTTATGACACAGGAAATCATGATAGCCTTAGGTCTGTTGCTGGTATTTGAAGGTTTTTTGCCAGCAGTGATGCCAAAAGCATGGAAACGGATGATGTGGGAAGTGATGAAACGACCCGACAGCAGTGTCCGTATTGGCGGTTTTTTAACGATGCTGGCCGGTCTTGCCTGGGTCTTTTGGGTATTATAAGTTAAAAGGCTGTATCCGAGAGCTAGAAAGTCTCTGATTTTCAAAGTTAACTCCTTGATATTCCAAGCGGCTAAGCTGGTTTTTATAGCGGAGCTCGATTTTTTCAAAAAAAGGGGGATTTTCGCGTTTTTTGACGGTAAAATGCGCGGTTTCCTGTCCTTTTTCGTGGCAATAAACCCATCAATCTACTAAGTAGAGAAAGAGTTAAAAATGGCACAAAGCGTTGTGGTACTAGGCACCCAGTGGGGTGACGAAGGTAAAGGTAAAATCGTTGACTTGTTGACTGAACAGGCGAGCGCTGTCGTGCGCTACCAGGGCGGTCATAATGCAGGTCATACACTGGTTATCAAAGGCGAGAAGACTGTACTTCACTTGATTCCATCGGGGATCCTGAATGACGGTGTTATGTGTTACATCGGTAACGGTGTGGTGCTTGCCCCAGATGCCTTACGCAAGGAAATGGATATGTTGCTTGAGCGAAACGTGCCTGTTATGGAGCGTTTACGCGTCAGCCCTGCCTGTCCTTTAATTCTTCCTTACCATGTGGCTTTGGATAATGCCCGTGAAGCTTCGCGTACTGAGCAGAAGAAAATCGGTACGACCGGTCGCGGTATTGGCCCGGCTTATGAAGACAAGGTGTCACGTCGCGGTTTACGTGTTGAAGACTTGTTCGATCTTCCGCGCCTGGAGGAAAAACTTCGTGATGTTATGAAGCTGCACAACTTTGTGCTAACCGAATATTACAAAGCTGAGCCAATCGACTTTGATGAGACTTTTGCGCTGTGTAAAGAATACGCCAAGTGGCTAAAACCTATGGTTTCTGATGTGCCGGCTATTCTTGCTGACATGCGCCGCGAAGGTAAGAAATTGATGTTTGAGGGGGCACAAGGGACTTTGCTGGATATTGATCACGGCACCTATCCCTTCGTGACTTCTTCAAACACTACTGCCGGTGGTGTAGCAACCGGCTCTGGTGTTGGTCCACGTCATATTGATTATGTGCTTGGTATCACTAAAGCCTACACTACGCGTGTTGGGGGTGGTCCATTCCCAACCGAATTATTCGACGATACCGGCAAGCACCTGGCGAAAGTGGGTAACGAGTTTGGTGCAACAACGGGGCGCCCACGTCGTTGCGGCTGGTTGGATGCAGTAGCACTTAAGCGTGCGGTTGATATTAACAGCGTGTCCGGTCTTTGCATGACTAAACTGGATGTCCTGGATGGTCTTGAGACAGTAAAAATCGCGGTTAAATATGACTGCCCAGTGAATGGCGAAATGCATAATACGCCAAGCTGTGCTGAAGATTATGAGCGCTTAAAGCCAGTCTATATTGAGCTGCCTGGTTGGAAAGAGTCAACCTTCGGGGCTAAATCATTGGATGATCTTCCCAAAAACGCCATAGACTTTATTGCTAAAGTTGAAGAGTTGGTCGGCGTTCCGGTCGATATTATTTCAACCGGTCCAGATCGCGTCGAAACCATTATTAAGCGTCATCCTTTTGAAGCCTAATAGATAAACGTCGAAAGCGACCTGCGGGTCGCTTTTTTTTTGTCAAAAGAGAAAATTAGCATGATTCCCAAAGCCAAATATAAGCATTACAAAGGTCAGTTCTACGAAGTGCTGGACGTGGCGCGTCATTCAGAAACGCTGGAATACTTTGTGGTCTATAAAACCCTGTACGGTGATTACGATACCTGGATTCGTCCATTGGATATGTTTACAGAAACTGTCGAAGTTGATGGCGTGCAGGTTAAGCGTTTTGAGTTGGTCGAAAATTAAGGGTGGTTTTTTTACTTTCGTCATTCACCACGGGCACTTCCTACGGTCGCCCGCGTAGGTGACCAAAGGGAATGCCCTCGGGTGCGGGAATCTATATCTTTTTTAATCATTCCTGCACCTATCCTTTCGCTACTCAGCGAGTTACTTTTACGGAATACATCCTTGTATTCCGCTGAAGCCAGCGTCGTTTCACTCCGCTGTTCAAATTTGTTCCAGACAAATTTGTCTTGCCCTAAGTAACCACAAAATCGTCAGGAACGATTTTGAATAGCGAAGCTAGCCCGAAGGGTGAAGTACAGGATGTACTTCATAAAAGAAGACCACCCGTATATTGAGGTCACGCTTTGCGTGACTACCCGCGCCACTCCCAAAATACTTAACGCAGGGTCTGCCCCCTTGGGTACCAGAATTTACATCACATCTCCCTAAAGGGATTTCCTTTGGTCACTGTGCTGAAAATTCTTATCAAAATCATCTCCCTAAAGGGATTCCCTTTGGTCAC
>NZ_JABURJ010000029.1 GCF_014762745.1 Kangiella sp. | reverse complement strand
AAGATCGGTACTGAAGGCAGCGTTATGCACATGTTCGATCACAGTGCGATTTTCGTCTTTAAAAGCGATGATGAAGAAGGTGCGCTGGAAGCCTTAATGATGGCTGACGTAGACGTCACCGATATCGAGCACGAAGATGGCAAAATCACTGTTTTTGCTCCGCAAACCGATTACTTCAAAGCCAAACAGGCACTGCAGGAGCACTTTGGCGAGATCGAATTTGAAGTTGACGAGATTCAGTTCGTTCCAAAAGTTATGACTCAGATTTCAGGCGAGGATCTGGAAATGTTCGAGAAATTTTTAGACATGGCTAATGACCAGGATGATGTGCAGAACATTTATCACAACGCTGAGTATTAATCCCCCAGTTGTTACAAAATTCTGATACTAGACCTCTTTAAGGTTTGAAACTTTAAAGAGGTTTTTTATCTCCACTCAGACCACGGTTTTTTACCGAGGTTCCCATCTTTAAAAGTTCCATTAAATATCGTGACACAGTATTCACTGTAGACATTTTTAACATTAAAAATTACTTATATATCAATGATTTATATTAAATTCATTTGTGTGTTGTTTCGCAACTAATTCGAGAGGTATTAGCCACTGAAGCAGTGCTTGCTATCACAAAAAGGCGATAAAAAAGCTAAATAATTTTTACAAAGAATTGAGTGTGAATTGAGTCATGTTTATCGATTTTTGAGCGTGCTAAAACATAAGTCCACTTGTGACAAAAGGAGAAACGTTATGAAAAAGTCAATTGTGGTTCTAAGTGTTATTTTTGGTCTTACTGCTGGAGTAGCCTGCGCCAGTGATGCAGATGCGTTAAAGCAACAAGATGTTCGTATATGTGAAGCAAAAGCGCAGCAAAAGACTAATGAAAAGGGTCAACAGGCTGATAAGTCATGTGAGTGTGAAATTGAAAACACTGACTATGAAGCTTTGGCCGAAGCTAAGCAAAAAGGTGATTTAGCAAAAGTTCAAAAGATTAAGCAGGAAGCAAAAGAAGCCTGCGCTGAATAATTACGGATAAGTTCCCCTCCCCCAAATAGAAACAAAACGATATTGAAGGTGATTATTATGAAAAAGAAACTATTAGCCCTAAGTGCAGTAATTGGTCTTGCTCTAGCTGGCACATCTTATGCCAATGAAGCTGAGACTAAAAAACAGCAAGACTTACGCTCCTGTAAAGCACAGTCTGAACAGTTATCTGAAGATGCTCGTGCTAAACAGCAAGAAACTTGTAAGTGTGTGGTTGAAAATACCGACTATGAAGCTTTAGTCGAAGCCAAAAACAATGGTGATATGGCAAAAGCGCAGGAAATTAAAACTAAAGCACAACAAGCTTGCCTCGGAAGTAAATAAAGAAACCTCTTAAAATCATGCTCTGCATGAGCCTCTCCTAGCTAGAGGTTTCTTTAAATGTCTAAAAAGCTGGCCTGCGGGTCAGCTTTTTTTATGTGTTGTACAAACTATATTATTAGAGCATGATATTTATTATATTCTGGATATTGATTATGTATGGAATAAGGACAAATAAGTTACACTATCGTTTCAGTAAAGAGCAAAAACGCAGCTGGTATGACCAGTGTTTTGTTTAAGGTAATATCTTGCTCGATATGGTAGAAATAGATAAGTAAACTTATGTGTTAAATAGGAGGCTACTCATGTCAATTCTTGTGGGTAATGCAGGCCAAAAGATTCTTGAGAGAGAGCTTTTAAGGGATTATTACAACTTAAAGAAAGATACTTCTGCTAAGAAAGATCGTAAAAAAGAAGAACGAGATAAGAAGTCGGATACAGTTTCCGTATAAATAATATTGAATATAGCTTTTCCTGCCATCTTAATAGCATTATTTCTCCTGCCAGGATTTACTTTTGGCAGGGTTTTTTTTGTGCTTGGTGGGAATTCATCGACTGAGCATTTATTAGGCAAGCAGGGTGGTTTTGCATTAGTAATTAGCCCGTTAATACACGGGGTTACTATTTACCTAAATAACAGTTTTCTAGCTCCTTTCTTGACAGGAAGCAAGATTGAGCCCCTCATTTACTTTGAGCTAGTAGCAACAAATAATGGTACTCTAGTGTCCTCCGAGCAACTTCCGTCATTAATCCAGTTTGGAATATACTTTATAGCTGTAATGCTGATAGCTATATTATCAGCAAAGTTTTTCCAGTGGTGGAGAGAAAGGCTTCTACATAAGGTTATCCTTTTAAGCTATTACTATGAAAAGAAAAACTCTAGAGAAAACGTCTTCTATTTATTCGTTTATAAATGGTTAAGGTACGACAATGACTGGTTTAACTATTTTTCAGGATATCACGAGTTAAAGCCTACACTTTACCCGTTACCCACTACAAAAGATTCTGCCAAAAAGGCCAAAAGGATTAGGGAGAGAATTGTGACAATATGGGTTGAAGTTGATAAAGGGTATTGTACAAAGAAGTATTTTGGTTCGATTATTGATTACTCTGTAGATTCTAAAAATGAATTAACAAGTATCATGATATTGCCTTTGGTTGTAAAAGAAATTGTTAATGGTGAAAGGCAAGAGCCTGTAGAGTTTAGCGAAGAATATCCTGCCTTACCTATAGTATTAGATAAACAATATATACAAGATATTTTAGTAAATGTAGCAGATTGGACAGACCTTGAGCAGGAAGCAACTAGGCAGAATTAACGTCGTAACTTCATGATTGTTACATTATTCAAGACAAGATTATATCTCCTCAAAAATTAACCCCAAAAAAAGTAAGTTCAAGGGGTTGATCTCCAAAACCCGCACCCCATATATGTTTCAAGCAAGTTTTAACGTTATTTTTGGAGTAGTAAGATGGCCAAAATCATTGGTATTGACTTAGGTACAACAAACTCATGTGTTGCCGTTATGGACGGTGACAAGCCTCGCGTTATCGAAAATTCTGAAGGTGCGCGTACAACCCCATCCATTATTGCCTTTACTGATGGCGAGACTCTGGTCGGCCAGTCAGCTAAGCGCCAGGCGGTGACTAACCCGCAGAACACCCTGTTTGCTATTAAGCGTTTGATCGGTCGTAAGTTTAAAGACGACGTCGTTCAAAAAGACAAGGGTATGGTGCCATACAAGATTATCGAAGCTGATAATGGTGATGCCTGGGTTGAAGCAAACGGCAAGAAAATGGCTCCGCCACAGATTTCTGCTGAAGTTCTTAAGAAAATGAAGAAAACAGCGGAAGATTTCCTTGGCGAAGAAGTTAAAGAAGCGGTAATTACGGTTCCTGCTTACTTCAACGACTCGCAACGTCAGGCGACTAAAGACGCTGGCCGTATCGCAGGCCTTGATGTGAAGCGTATTATCAATGAGCCAACTGCAGCTGCCCTTGCCTATGGTATGGACAAAGAGCGCGGTGATCGCACTATCGCGGTATATGACTTAGGTGGTGGTACTTTCGATATCTCTATCATCGAAATAGCTGAAGTTGATGGCGAGCATACCTTCGAAGTATTGTCGACCAACGGTGATACCTTCTTGGGTGGTGAAGATTTCGACATGCGCGTTATCGAATACTTGGCAGCTGAGTTCAAGAAAGACTCGGGTATCGACCTGAAAGGCGATGCGTTAGCTATGCAACGTCTAAAAGAAGCGGGTGAGAAAGCCAAGATTGAATTGTCTTCAAGCACGCAAACTGAAATCAACCTGCCATACATCACTGCTGATGCAACAGGTCCTAAGCACTTAAACTTGAAATTGACTCGCGCTAAATTAGAGGCGCTGGTTGAAGACTTGATTGAGCGCAGTATGGAGCCAGTTAAGCAGGCGCTTAAAGATGCTGGTCTTTCAACCTCAGAAATTAATGACGTGATTCTAGTCGGTGGTCAAACTCGTATGCCTAAAGTGCAGGAAGCGGTTGCAGGCTTCTTCGGCAAAGACCCACGCAAAGACGTTAACCCAGACGAAGCGGTTGCCGTAGGTGCTGCGATTCAGGGTGCGGTATTGTCAGGTGACGTTAAAGACGTATTGCTACTGGACGTAACTCCGCTATCGCTTGGTATCGAAACCATGGGTGGTGTCATGACTCCGCTGATTGAGAAAAACACAACGATTCCAACCAAGGCATCGCAAACGTTCTCGACAGCAGAAGATAATCAGACCGCAGTAACCGTTCACGTGTTACAGGGTGAGCGTAAAATGGCCTCTGAGAATAAATCACTGGGTCGTTTTGACCTGGCGGACATTCCTCCAGCGCCACGCGGTATGCCACAAATTGAAGTGACTTTCGACATAGATGCCAACGGTATCATGCACGTATCAGCGAAAGACAAAGCCACTGGCAAAGAGCAATCAATTCAGATTAAAGCCTCTTCAGGTTTGAGCGATGAAGAAGTCGAGCAAATGATTAAAGATGCCGAGGCGCACGCTGAAGAAGATAAGAAGTTCCAGGAACTTGTCGAAGCGCGTAACCAGGCTGATGGTTTAGTACACGCAACTCGCAAGTCACTGAAAGATGAAAACATCACCTTCGAAGATGGCGAAAAAGAAGCTATCGAGAAGGCAGCTGAAGAACTGGAAGAAGCTATCAAAGGTAATGATATCGACGATATCAAAGCCAAAACTGAAGCCTTAAGCCAGGCATCAGCAAAATTAGCAGAGCGCATGTATGCCAACGCTCAGGCAGAAGCTGGCCAGCAGGCTGGTGGTGAGCAGGCGAAAGGCCAGGGCGCTGCTGATGATGTGGTCGACGCGGAATTTACTGAAGTTAAAGACGATAAAAAACAGTAAATTTATGCTCTGACTTTGTTGTAACGCATATTGCGGTACTCACGCACACTGAAGTGCGCTCCGTTCCTCATTATGCGTTACGCCGCGTCAGAACAAAAATTTTCATGCTTTTTATACAGTTAAGTATGGCTAGAGTATAGAGCCAAGCGGAAGCTGAGTATTGAGCTTAAGTCGAAAATGGAACAACGATAACGCAGGATAGGGTCTCTTGGGATACCGTCCTGCGTTTGCTGTAGTGAGCTGTAAGTCAGCCAGAGATCAACAACCAAAGTAGTTAAGTATGTCAAAAAGAGATTATTACGAAGTATTGGGTGTATCAAAGTCTGCGGATAAAGCCGAGCTGAAAAAGGCTTATCGCCGTTTGGCTATGAAGAATCATCCGGATCGTAACCCTGATGACAAGGAAGCCGAGGCTCGATTTAAGGAAGCCAAAGAAGCGTATGAAGTTCTAACCGATCCACAAAAACGTCAGGCTTATGATCAATTTGGTCATGCAGGCGTTGATCCGAATATGGGTGGTGGTCATGGCGGGTTCCATGGTGCTGACTTTGGCGACATTTTTGGCGATGTGTTTGGTGATATCTTTGGTGGTGGTCGCCGCGGTGGTGGTGGCCGACGTCAGGCGCGTGGTTCCGATTTGCAGTACAACATGGAGATTACGCTGGAAGAAGCGGTAGCTGGTGTGACTAAGACTATTCGCATTCCAACCATGGTTGACTGCGAAACCTGTGATGGCTCTGGTGCTAAACCGGGTACGGGAACTGCAACCTGTAGTACCTGTCATGGCCAGGGTGCGGTGCGTATGACTCAGGGCTTCTTCTCAGTACAGCAAACCTGTCCGGATTGCCGCGGTACAGGCCAAATCATTAAGGAACCTTGTCCAGATTGTCATGGACAGGGCCGTGTGCAGAAAACTAAAACTCTGCAGGTTAAAATTCCAGCCGGTATTGATACCGGGGATCGCATTCGCTTATCAGGCGAAGGCGAAGCGGGTGGTCCAGGCGCCGCTACTGGTGATCTCTATGTGCAGGTGCATGTTAAAGAACATCCGATTTTTGTGCGTGATGGCGCGAATCTTTACTGTGAAGTTCCGGTCAATTTTGTCACCGCGTCATTGGGTGGTGAGATTGAAGTGCCAACTTTAGACGGTAGAGTGTCTCTCAAGATCCCAGCCGAAACTCAAACCGGTAAAATGTTCCGCTTAAAAGGCAAAGGTGTTAAGGCCATGCGTGCTGGGTATACTGGCGATCTGATGTGCCGTGTGGTGATTGAAACACCGGTCAGCTTAAGCAAAGAACAGAAAGAATTGTTGAAGCAATTTGGTGAGACTTTATCGAGCGGTAAGAACAGTCCAAAGGAAAAAGGCTGGTTTGATGGAGTGAAGAAGTTCTGGGAAAATATGACTGGTTAAGTTCATTCTGAAGTTCTTTCCGAAGCTCTTTCCAAAAATAGTAAGCCCGCTAAATAGCGGGCTTTTTAGTCCTTACTTTAATTACCGAAATCACGAACCAGTCTGGCTTAATGACGACTGCGGATTATTGATATCAAGCAGTGTCTGGTGAAGCTTGGCTTCAACTTTGGCTGCATCCATATCATTGATATTGATGTGGCCTACTTTGCGACCAGGTTTGACTGACTTGTTATACCAGTGAATCTGTAGCTCATCATCAAGCAGGTGCTTGTCGAGTGGCGTTTTGCCCAACAGGTTGACCATGGCTGAATAGCCTTTATTCGGTGCCTGAGCTATCGCCTGTCCACTGATGGCGCGGATATGCTTGTGGAACTGCGATGAATTGCAGCCAATCTGTGTCCAGTGTCCGCTGTTATGGACGCGAGGTGCGAACTCATTAATCAGTAACTGATTATCTTTAAGGAAGAACTCAATAGTCAGTACACCAACATAATCCAGCTTTTCAAGCGCAGCACTTGCTATTTTTTTTGCCTGCTCAATGACTTCATCACTGACGTCTTTAGCTGGTGCAAAACTGTAATGCAGAATGCCGTCTTTATGGACATTTTCAGTCAAGCTGTAGTGCATAATATTACCATGCTGATCGCGCGCAGAGACGATAGACACCTCTTTATCAAAATCAATCATCTGCTCGGCAATAAAAGTATCTTTAGGGTTGGCCTGTTCAAGAACTTCGCACGCCTCCTGTAGATTCTTAACGCGCCACTGGCCTTTACCGTCATAACCGGTTGAACAGCGTTTGATGATCAACGGCCACCCTAGTTTGATGCCAGCATTCATGAGTGATTCGACATGATCAGTTGCCGCCCAGGGGGCAACGTCAAAACCTAACGATTCGATGAATTTCTTTTCCGAGCGACGGTTCTGAGAGATTTCTACCGCATCGGGATTTGGATAGACCGGACAAAGCTCATTTAAAGCGCGCAGCAGTTCCACATCTAGGTCTTCTTTTTCTACCGTAATGACATTTGGCTTGCCCAGCAGCAGGTAGATTTCATTGGCTGATAGTTTGGCGTAATCAGTTTGAACCAGATGCCCCAACCCTTGAACCGCTGAGGTGTCATCCTGCTCGGTGCATAAAAAGGCAAAGTTGTAGCCCATGGAAATACCGGCCAACGCCATCATACGCGCCAGCTGGCCAGAGCCGACAATCGCGACCTTGTAGCTGTTCGAATTAAGTAGATCGATTACATTCGCTGAACTCACTGTGAAACCTCCTCGGCGACTGAAGCCGTTTGGTTAGCTCGCCATTCTTGGAGAGCCGTTCTTAGAGTTGCATCGTGCAAAGATAGAATCTGGCTGGCCAATAGCCCAGCGTTGAATGCGCCAGCATCGCCAATCGCCTGACAGGCAACGGCCACGCCTTTTGGCATTTGCACCATTGATAATAAGCTGTCCATACCTTTTAGTTGCTTGCTCGACATGGGTACTGCAATAACCGGTAACCAAGTCATGGCTGCGGCCATGCCTGCCAGATGAGCGGAACCGCCGGCACCGGCGATGATAACCTGGATGCCGCGTTCTGCGGCTTCATCGCAAAACTGGTAAAGGCGATTTGGCGTGCGGTGGGCAGAAACAATCTTGGTTTCGTAGGGAACACCAAGCTCATCAAGCACGGTTGTGGCATGTTGCATGCTGTTCCAATCGGACTGCGAGCCCATGATGATGCTGACTTTAGGGCTGATTTGAGAAGAGCTCATAGTAATCTCCTAACTGAAAAGTAATTTGTGAATCAGGCTGTAGTACAACGGAATACCGACCAGAACATTGAACGGGAAGGTCACGCCCAGCGAAGCGGTAATCGCCACGCCTTGATTAGCCTGGGGTAGCGCAACCGACATGGCCGCAGGAACAGCAATGTATGAACAGCTGGCGCCTAGTGTCGCCAGTAATAAGGTACCGCCTTCGCTAAGTCCAAATGACCAGGCCAACAGGCCGCCGAGCAGGCCACCAATCAGCGGCATTAAAATGCCAAAGGTGGCGATGAAGGTGCCG
This sequence comes from Kangiella sp., assembly GCF_014762745.1. GTDB lineage: Bacteria > Pseudomonadota > Gammaproteobacteria > Enterobacterales > Kangiellaceae > Kangiella. The sequence continues at coordinate 5,698 of NZ_JABURJ010000029.1, read as the reverse complement.
TACTCAATCAGGTGCTTACTTTGACGAGCAGCAATCTGTCCCATCGCCAGCAGGAATAAGCCCAGCGCGCCGTGGAATAGATCTTTAAACAGTGGCGCTATCGAAGCCATCTGCTGTGGACCGGCCAACCAACCAATAAGAACACCACCGAATAACAAGAGCACGCCTTGATTTAAAAGTGATTCATGCAACAGGCCTTTGAGATTTACCGAGCTGTTGCGTTGCTTGGCCAGCAGAATACCCACCGCAATGGCCGGTGCCTCAAGAATGGCGACAAACAATGGGAAGTAGGCTTCATAGTCGACGCCCTTGCTTTCCAGAAAGGCTACTGCAACAGCGTAGGTTGCCACGCTGACCGAGCCATAGTGAGCGGCAATGTTGGCGGCATTGATCCGGTCGAGCTGGCCAAAGTAACGCAGCATCGGAAAGGCAATCAGAGGCAGGATAAAGCCAAAGGCCAGTACCGCAACTACCTGAATAATCAGGCTGGCAGAGAAATACTGTTCAAGCGCTGAGCCGCCTTTCAGACCAATTGCCAGCAACAGGAATAGAACCAGGCCCTTATACAGGCCCTCTGGGAAATCGATGTCAGATTTCAGGAAGGTGGCAATAAAGCCAAGCAGAAAGAAAACGACAACGATATCAATTTGCATGCTGGGCCTCGCCTGTATTGCTGCGACGGTCAGTGCGGCGCTTTGAGCTGCGTAGCGCTCGGCTGAAGCTCAAGACAAACAGTGCACCACCAACAATGGCCAGCATCCAGCTACTGTAGCCAAAAATGGCGAAGCAGCTGCCGATAAGCACAATCAGTAAAGATGTAAATAATTCAAAAGCTTGCGTACGATTAAATGACATTATGCAAAATTATTTATGAACTTGGGCGCTATTATAAGAGTTTAAAACTTAGTGTATAATCGATTTTATCTAAGTTTGATATAGAGGAATATCTATATGGCTGCGATTGCAACCCTGCGGCAACTGCAAATCTTTCTGGCGCTTCGTGAGCATGGTTCGGTGACAGCGGCATCCGCGGCGCTTTATCTGACTCAGCCGACGGTTTCGATGCAGCTGAAGAATCTTACCGAAAAAGTGGGCATGACTCTGTACCACCAGAGTGGCAAGCATCTACAGTTTACCGACGCCGGTCTGGAGGTGTTGAAAACCGCTCAGGAAGTGGTGGACAGCTTTGAGCATCTGGATATGCGTCTTAGCGCCTTGAAAGGCCTTGAAGCTGGTAAGTTACGGATTGCGGTAGTCAGTACCGCCAAATATTTCATTCCGCACCTGTTGGGTGAGTTTTATAAACTGTATCCGAACGTCGAGGTGAATTTTAGCGTGGGTAACCGCCAGCAGGTCATCGATCGCATGATGGATAATCAGGATGACTTTTATGTTTTTACCTATCCGCCGAAAGAAGTCAAACAGCTGGTCAAAATCAAATTCCTTGATAACCCACTGGTCGCAATTGCCCCTGAACATCATCCTTTAACCAAAAAGAAGCGAATAAAACTTGCAACTTTTCTCGAGTTACCTTTTTTGCTGCGTGAGCAAGGCTCGGGTACCCGCTATGCCATTGAGCAGGCCATGGCGAAAAAAAATATGCAGCTCAATGTCAGGATGATGATTGAAAGTAACGAAGCTATTCGCCATGCGGTGATGTCGGGGCTGGGGATTTCCATCTTATCGGCCTACACCCTGGTGTATGGAGAAGATGCGGGCCTGGCAGTATTGCCGGTTGAGGGCTTGCCAATCCATTCGCAATGGTATCTGGGCTATCTGGATACCAAAGAGCTGTCGCCAATTGCCCAACGCTTTCTCGACTGGGTAACTACCGAAGGGTATAAGCAGCTGGTCAAGGAGTCACAGAAAGTAATGAAGCATAAACCAAATACATAAAGGGTATGATGGGTGCATGCGGAATTTGACAGCTAATGCGCCCCTCTATTTAATAGGCCCATTATGATTTTCAGTTGAATAAAGAGGAGCGGCGCTTGAGCAGCAATAATAACAAGGGCTTAGATGGTAAAGCCTATGTGCCTTTGAAAGAGGGAGAGACATACAAGCCGTATGTTCCTGCCGAAGAGAATATCGCAGAGTTTACTTTTAAGGCAGTTGGTCTTGGGATATTGTTCGGGATTATTTTTGGCGCGGCCAATGCCTATCTGGGACTGCGTGCCGGACTAACCATCAGTACATCAATTCCGGTTGCAGTGATGGCGGTGGCTGTCTTTAAGATTCTGTCAAAGTTCGGTATCGGCAGCACCATTCTTGAAACCAATATCGCGCAAACAACCGGTTCGGCGTCCAGTTCGCTGGCCAGCGGTGTGATTTTTACTTTACCTGCCCTGTTTATGTGGGGCGTTGCACCAGACTTATTGCAGATGACTATTCTCGCCATGAGCGGTGGTGTGATTGGTATTCTGTTTATGATCCCATTGCGCAAATTCCTGATTGAGCGTGAACACGGCAAACTGCCTTATCCTGAAGGTACTGCCTGCGCTGAAGTGCTGGTGGCCAATGAAGTGGGTGGTAACAAGGCGAAATACATTTTCTATGGCATGGGTGCTGCGGCGCTATTTAAAACGCTTACCTCATGGATAAAGGTCATCCCCGACTATGCGGCGGTGAAAATTCCATTCCTGAAAAAAGGTGCTATCGGTATTGACTTGTCGGCAGCATTATTTGGTGTCGGTTATATACTTGGCCCACGTATCGCCTGGGTCATGGTGGGCGGTGGCTTGCTATCGGCGATCATCATCATTCCAGCCATAGCCTACTGGGGCGATACCCAGACCGCTCCTTTTTTCCCAGAACCCATCAAGCTAATTTCTGAGATGTCCACTGGCGAAATCTGGTCGCGTTATGTTCGCTATATTGGTGCAGGTGCGGTGGCTACAGCGGGGATCATTACCCTGATTAAAAGTGTCCCAGTGATGGTCGAGAGTTTTAAGGTCGGCGCAAAAAATATCGTCAAGCAGGTGGATGAAGAAACTCATACGCCAAAAGAGCAGGTAATAAAAGAACCACGCACCCATCAGGACTTGCCGATCAAGGTTGTATTCTTTGGCATATTGGCGGTGGTCTTGATGTTAACCTTTATGCCTGGTGTCTTCGGTGCGGTCGGTGGAATTGACACGCGCTTATTGGCAGCCATCTGTGTTGCGGTTTTTGCCTTCTTCTTTGTCACTGTGGCTTCGCGAATCGTAGGTCTGGTTGGGGTAACTTCCAATCCAACGTCAGGCATGACCATTGCAGCCCTGTTAGGTACGGCAACCATATTCCTGGCCATGGGCTGGACTGATACCAATGGTAAAGCAGCGACTTTGATTGTGGGTTGTGTGGTAGCCATTGCAGCTTCAATTTCTGGCGACACTTCGCAGGACTTAAAAAGTGGTTACCTGTTAGGCGCAACGCCTCGTAAACAGCAGATGGCAGAACTGATTGGCGTGCTGACTTCGGCAACCTTTGTCTGTTTATCTGTGTTGCTGCTGGCCGAAACCTTTGGCTTCGGCAGTAAAGAATTACCCGCGCCACAGGCGACTTTGATGAAGCTGGTGATTGATGGAGTGCTGGAGCAGAACCTTCCGTGGGTATTGGTTGCCATAGGGGTGGGAATTGCTATCGCCTGCGAACTGATCAAGGTTCCATCGTTACCCTTTGCGGTTGGTGTGTACTTGCCATTATCAACCATGACGCCAATCCTAATCGGTGGTTTAATTCGTCACTGGGTTGAGACAAAGACAAAGAGTGATGACGAGAAAGAAAGTCGCCGGGAAAAGGGCATTCTACTGGGCAGTGGCTTTGTCGGTGGCGAAGGCTTGCTCGGCGTGGCCATTGCAGCTATGGCCTTTATCGAGGGCAAAAAGCCTGATGGCGTTGGCACTGGCTGGATTGGCAGTGATGTGATGGCGATGATTTTGGGGGCTATTTCTTTCTCATTATTGGTCGTCTGGTTCGTGAAACTTTTAAAGAAAAGAGATGCCGCTTAATGGGTAATTTAAAGCACTATTTTCTGCTTCTTGTTTTAGTCGCTGGCGGTTTACTATTAACCGCCTGTGGCGATCCCAAGTTAGAACCGCTCACTCCCGGGGCAACCATCGTAGCCTTTGGTGACAGCCTGACAGAAGGCGTAGGTGCCTCAGAAGCTGGCAATTATCCAAGTCAGCTGTCGCAGATAACGGGCTTGAATGTGGTGAATGCCGGAATATCAGGCGAAACTACCGATCGAGGGCTCGCTCGCTTTGAAGATGTTCTTGAGCAACACAGTCCCGAGCTGGTGATTTTGCTGGAAGGGGGTAATGATATTCTGCGTAACCATAACCAGATCCAGACCAAGCAGAACCTGGCGGAAATGATTGCCATAGCTAACCGACGCAATGTACAGGTGCTGCTGATTGGCGTTCCGGAGAAGAATTTGTTCTCGGCGGTTGCTGATTTTTATGATGAGCTGGCCGAAGAACATAAGCTGGCCTATATGCGCGGCGAACTTTCGGATTTGTTAAAAACATCAAAATATAAATCCGATCAGATTCATTTAAATGCACAGGGCTATCGAGTGTTGGCCGAGAAAATTGCCGAAACACTGCAAGCCGAAGGCGCATTGGATTAAAAGAAGCATTACAGACAGGATAAAAGATAAATGACACCGATTGTAATTAATGCCTGCACCGGAAGAATGGGGCAGGAGCTGTTGAAAGCCGCTATCAATGACCAGCAGGTTGAGATTGTCGGTGCCATGGCACGTGAGCAACATAAAAAGCTGGGTACCGATATTGGCTACCTGGTTGGCATGGAACCGCAGGGCGTTTTCGTGGGAGATGATCTATCGGTAACCCTGAACGAACGAAAGGTGCTGATTGACTTCAGTTTGCCCGACCACTCAATCGAAACCTTGGCTCATGCAGTAAGTGCCAACTCACCGGTGGTGATAGGTACTACAGGATTTAGTGATGAGCAAAAGGAAAAAATTAGTGAAGCGGCGAAAATCATTCCGATTGTGTTTGCCGCTAATTACAGCCTTGGCGTTAACAGTTTATTAGGGCTGGTGAAGCAGGCTACTCAATTATTGGGTGACAAGGCGGATATCGAAATTTTCGAAGCCCACCATAAATATAAAAAAGACTCACCATCGGGCACAGCCTTGGCACTTGGCGAAGCCGTTGCTGAAACCAAAGGGCAGGATTTGAATGAAGTGGCAGAATGGGCAAGACATGGTATCGGCGAGCGTGAGCCTGGAGCGATTGGCTTCTCGGTAATGCGAGCTGGCGATATCGTCGGCACCCATGAGGTGGTGTTCGCATTAAATGGTGAGCTGGTCACTCTGCGCCATGAAGCGCAAACCCGCCAATGTTTTGCGCAAGGGGCAATAGAAGCTGCCAAATGGCTGCTGGGAAAACCGGCTGGGCTTTACGATATGCAGGATGTTCTTGGGCTAAAGGACTAGATAGAGATTGCTGTTTAAAAAATAATCAATCAAATGTGCATTAGGCGTAAGAGATCGTCCATAGAGTTTGTGAGAGATCTCTCAAGGATCTGTAATCTAGCGCCGTAAGATCACTCAGAAAATGTGCTTTTTATGCTACAGATTTTATCTAATTGGTTGATTTAAAAAGAATTTTTATTGTAATGCAGGCCTGACATCATGTCAGGCCTTGTTGTTATTGCTAAAAAAAAGAGTAGATTAACAAGTGTGCAAGGG
>NZ_JABURJ010000139.1 GCF_014762745.1 Kangiella sp. | reverse complement strand
TCTTGGTGCATAATAACACCTCTAATTAGGTGGCCAAATTTAGTTTGCCACTACATTACTTTTATGTAGGCCCACGACCAGTGGTATAAATTAAATGATCTTTTATCTGTTTTGACGGGACTATCGGTAGGAGAAGTAACGAGTTGGTTGGATATTGTAATGAGGTCATTGATACCAATATCACGAGAAAAATCAATGTAGCGTTCTATTTGTCTTTTCTCGATTTCTTCATGCTTAACCTTGGCTTCAACAAAGCCTGCCCACTCAATGAGTGGTGAATGTTTACCACTGGTAATGACTATTAGGCCATCAGGGCGACTTTCTTTTGTATGGTTGAAAAGCTCAGTAAAGACATGAAGCTGGATGTTTTTATTGGTTATCTTGTTTATGCCAAGACTAAGGAATAACTCTTCTCTGAATTCTTTTACAGCGCTTAAGGTTGCTAGAAATATGGATACTGTGGAAGTTTCGCTTTCACTATTTCCCTTTGGGAAGAGCCTTGCTTTCTTACGTTCTAATGCTTGTTGGCTATCGAATCTAAATAGGTGATGCAGCTCTGAATAAGGCGTTTTCCCAGGATCTATTCTTTTAATCATTTGAAGCTCCCTCTCAATTGTTTGAAACAATGTATACTACGTCACATTATTTTACAACTGTACATTTAATGCACAAATGCATTAATGGGGATGTTGGGGGGTTGTGATTTGGGAGAGGTTTGAGTTGAGGATTGTTCTCTTAATCTGTTTTGTTTGATGGGTTACGCTACGCTAACCCATCCTATATAAACTAAAGTCACTGGATAATTGGGATCTAAAGAGCAGATTATGACTTTCGCACGGGCAGGCAATTCTCCCAGAATTGCCACTGCATTCCCCACATCCATGTGGGTCAGATGACAAACCTTTGGGTGACAAGCTCTAGATCTTTCTCGCTCTGAATTTCTTGCCTTTCATTTTGCCGTTGTTGAGCAGTTGGACTGCGGTTTCGAGTATGTCGGTTTTTACGGCGACGTAGGCCCAGCTGTTGGCGACTTGGATTTTGCCGACGTCATTGCCTTCGATTCGGTAGTCTGCGGTTAGTGCGCCGAGGATGTCGCCGGGGCGGAGTTTCTGTTTTTTGCCGCCGTCGATCTGGATAGTGGACATTGGTGGTCTGAAAGTGGGTTCTTTCAATAACTTGGTGTCGGGCAATGGTTGCGTGGTGATTTCCTGTTCAAGGTATTCGGCGAGGCGCGCGAGTTTGTGGCTTTCTTTGTTGATGACGATTGAGCAGGCGTGGCCTTTGTTGCCGGCGCGGCCAGTTCGGCCGACGCGGTGGACATGCACTTCGGGATCGCTGGCGATGTGGTAGTTGATAACCAGATCGAGCGAGTCGATGTCGAGGCCTCGGGCGGCGACGTCGGTGGCGACCATGATGGATACGCTGTTGTTGGCGAAACGGATTAGGGCCTGGTCACGTTCTTTCTGTTCGAGATCGCCATGCAACGCGAGAACGCTGAAGCCGTAGTTTTTCAGTTCCTGGGTCAGTTCTTTAACGTGGCGCTTGGTGTTACAGAAAATCACGGTTGAGTCGGGGCGATGTTTGAGTAACAACAATCGAACCGCGACGGTGCGCTCGCCTTCATCGCTGATTTTATAGAAGTCCTGCGCGATGCTGGTGTTGTCGTGTTTGGCCAGTGCTTGCACCAATACCGGTTGCGTCATCACGCGCTCAGCGATGGATTGAATCTGTTTCGGGTAGGTGGCGCTGAATAATAAGTTTTGGCGCTTAGGCGGCAACTCTTCGATGATGGTGTCCAGCGCTGGCTGGAAACCCATGTCTAACATGCGGTCGGCTTCGTCGAGAACGAAGGTGGTCATGCTCGATAAATCGATGGTCTGTTTTTCCAGATGATCCACCACCCTGCCCGGCGTTCCGACCACGATATGCGCGCCGAATTTTAATGAATCTGCCTGTGGGCGCAATGGCGTGCCACCGCACACGGTTAATACTTTGACGTTAGCGATAGGACGCGCCAGACGACGAATCTCTTCGGCAACCTGCTCGGCCAGTTCACGCGTCGGACACAAGACCAGCGATTGCACCGAGAAGTTTTTGATGTCCAGTTTTTCCAGAATGCCCAAACCAAACACCGCCGTTTTACCGGAGCCGGTTTTCGCCTGCGCAATCACATCCTTACCTTCGAGAACCTGCGGCAAAGCCTCCGCTTGAATCGGCGTCATTTGTTCAAAGTTCAAATCAGCAAGATTCGCGATTAAGGCTGGTTGTAAAGCAAGGGTCGAAAAAGCAGCGTGGCTCATGGGTATATCCTGGTTTTGTTCTGGAAAGTCGAAATCGTCGTCGTTACAGAAACGCCGCAAGCGCACGGTAACATGATAGAGCTGTGTGAATCTGTCGGAACTGATATGGATGAAGCAGTTTGGGAAAGAAGCAAGGCTCTTAAGCTGTGCGAATTATATACAGCTGAAGGGAGATGATAAAGGGGTATCTTGGGGGATGGGGGTTTTATTGGTGGGTTGTAGCCTATCTTGGTACGGGCGATTCATAAATCGCCCCTACAAGATTAAAAGAATGGATTCACCACAGGCACTTCCTACGGTCGCCCGCCTTCGCGGGAATGACACGCCTTATGATTGTTCACTTCCTTTGAGATTGGTAGGGGCAGCGCCTGTGTGCCTGCCCAATCGTAGGGACAACTCATGAGTTGTCCGTACAGAAAACCTCTTTCGTAGGCTGGCGATGAGGTTACGAATCCCAGCGTTTTATCAAATTTTTAAAGTCACTGGATTATGCATAGAATGCTGGGATTCACTTCGTTCATCACCAGCCTACAAATAATGGAAGCGCCTTTGAGATGGGCGCACACACAGGCACCCAAAGGGCAGGATCTGCGCCCCTACCGAAGAATTATTGATTCAATGACTTCATATCAATGACGAAGCGGTATTTGACGTCGGATTTAATGACGCGTTCGTAGGCGTCGTTGATGTTTTGGATGTCGATCATTTCTACGTCGGAGACGATGTTGTGTTCGGCGCAGAAGTCGAGCATTTCCTGGGTTTCTTTGATGCCGCCGATGAGTGATCCGGCGATGCGTTTACGTTTCATGATCAGGCCACCGCCGTGGATGTCGGGCAATGGTGCGATGGCGCCGACGATGACCATGGTGCAGTCGCGTTTGAGTAGCGCAACGTAAGGATTAACGTCGTGCGGGACCGGTACTGTGTTGAGCAGGAAGTCGAAGCTGTTGGCCTGTTGTTTCATAGCCTCTTTATCTTTGGAGATGAGGACTTCATCAGCGCCGAGGCGTTTGGCGTCTTTGCCTTTGTCGGGCGAGGTTGTGATCATGACCACATGTGCGCCCATGGCTTTGGCCAGTTTGACGCCCATGTGACCGAGGCCGCCTAAACCGATGATGCCGACTTTATCGCCTTTTTTGACGTTCCATTGGCGTAGTGGTGAGTAGGTTGTGATGCCTGCGCATAAGAGTGGCGCGACGGCTTTAGTGTCGAGCTTTTCCGAGACGCTTAGGACGAAATCTTTGTCGACCACAATTTTGTCGGAGTAGCCGCCCTGGGTAATGCCGCCGGAGACAGGATCTTCGCTGTTGTAGGTGGCCACCATGCCGTTTTCGCAATACTGCTCCAGGCCTTCATCGCAGGAGTGACAATGGCGACAGGAATCAACCATGCAACCAACGCCGACTAATTGACCGACTTTGAATTCGGACACACCCTTACCCACTTCGAGAACGCGACCAATGATTTCGTGGCCGGGGACGATTGGGTATTTTGTTCCGTGCCAGTCGTTGCGCGCGGTATGGATGTCGCTGTGGCATACGCCGCAGTATTCGATATCAATGAGGACATCATTCTCCCCAACGTCACGGCGCTCGATGTCTAATGGGGCGAGATCTTCGGTTGATGAGGGAGCTGCATAAGCGGCTACTTTCATAGCTGTCTCCTTGGTGTCATTTGTTAACCGTCAGAGGATAACACTTTCGCATGAAAGGCGTGTGAAATTGATGGGGGTTTTAGATCCGTAGAGTGGGCCTTGGCCCACCAAAGAATAAAGTCACTGGATTATGAAATACATCCATGTATTTCACCAAAGGCCAGCTTCGCTGTTCAAAATCGCTCCCTGCGATTTTGTCCGCGGTCAAGCCGCGGGATGACAGAGTTTAGTGATAGGCAAGCTATCTTGGTAGGGGCAGTGCCTGTGTGCCTGCCCACAAACGTAGGGACAACTCATGAGCACCCAACGGGGCAGACCCTTGTCCGTACAAAGAATGGAAGGGCCTACAAAACAGGCAAGAACCCCTCCCCCCACTACGCGGTTTATGATCTACTCACTTGCACCTTTGATTACCCATAGGTTACTGTACCCGAAGGGTTATCAGCTTGATAGGAGGTCAATGTGAACGATGTTTCAAGTCATTCGCGCGCTCAGGTGGAGCCACCTGCGATTCTGGTGGATTTAGCGGCTGAGGCTGGCGTTCGTTTTAATGGTTCTAACCCGTGGGATATTCAGGTTTTAGACTCGCAGGTCTATCGCCGTATTCTGACGCAGGGTTCACTGGGGCTAGGCGAGGCGTACATGGACGGTATGTGGGAATGCGCTGCGCTGGATGAGTTATTTACCCGTTTGCTAAGGGCTGATATTGAGCAGAAGTTGACGGGAATGGCGCGGCTCAGGGTGATTGGCGAGGCGCTACTTCAGAAGATCGTTAATCGCCAGAAACGTGCTCGCGCTTATGAAGTCGGCGAGAAGCATTACGATACTGGCAACGATATTTTCGAGGCGATGCTCGATCCGACCATGAATTATTCCTGCGGTTACTGGGCGAAGGCCGATAACCTTGCGCAGGCCCAAATCGATAAACTGGATCTGATTTGCCGCAAGCTGGAATTACAACCCGGTGAAAAAGTGCTGGATATTGGCTGTGGCTGGGGTGGCTTTGCGCAGTATGCTGCTGAGCATTATGGCGTTTCTGTGCACGGAGTTACGGTTTCCAGGGAGCAACAAAAATTAGCCCGCCAACGCTGCGAGGGTTTGCCGGTTACTATCGAGCTACAGGATTATCGAGAGCTTAACGGCGAGTTCGACAAGATTGTATCTATCGGCATGTTTGAACACGTTGGTCCGAAAAATTATCCGACCTATTTCGATACTGCTTTGCGATTATTAAAAGATGACGGTCTGTTTTTATTGCACACCATTGGACTGCATCGCACCACCGCCAGAATCGACCCCTGGATCAATAAATACATATTCCCCAACGGCAAAATCCCTTCCGCGTTACAAATGACCAAAGCGTTAGATGACCGCTCCGTTATCGAAGACTGGCACAACTTTGGCCCTGATTACGATAAGACAGTGATGGCCTGGTGGCAAAATTTTAACAACGCATGGGGCAGTCTGTCCGACAAATATGGTCAGCGGTTTTATCGAATGTGGAAATATTACCTGCATTGTAGTGCGGGATTTTTCCGCTCTAAGAATGGTCAGTTGTGGCAACTAGTTTTAGCGAAGCGAAATCGGCCTGGGCGTTATTATTCGGTTCGCTAGATTCATATCGATTGGCTCGTATCGATTAGATCATATCGACAGCTTCATGCTGTACAAAAAATGTACTGGACAAGAGTTAGCTTAAGTTCTACCCTTTAATAAAGGTTAGTTAATTTTTCGGGCTGTTCAGCCAATGGACTTAACCAACCTTTAGGAAACGTATTAATAACAGAAGGATTTCAACAGCTTACAGCTCTACCCACCCATATTATTTACCAAGCTGTTACCTTCACAATGATAAAAGGAGTTTATCATGTCACACAACACTGGAACGGTGCAGTCTGTCGCACCTGCAATTCAGATAGGCCCAGATTCCGGGCAACCCGCCGACTCAGGCACCACCTGGCTTCACGAATTTTCCCACACGCCCGCGCCTGGCGGCACTAAGTTCGTCATGCTGCATTTTACTTCAGCTGATATTCCGGCTGGGAATCGCGTTGAGGTAGATTTGGGCTATGGTACTGATACGTTTGACCAGAACTCAGGCGACCAATTCTGGACTCGCCCTATCAACCATACTCAATTTCCGGGCGGTATTCCGATCCGCTACATTGCCGACGGCAGCTTAAGCGGTGGCGTCGAGTTAAGCGAATATGGTCGCGGCGAGAGTTTGCCGGGAGACTCGGCTGGCATCTCCAACAGTGATCCATTTGTACTTAGCGGTAGCTATTCCGAGCCTACTTATGATCCTTTCTGGTTCTGTAACACACCGCCAGAATGGGAAAATGTCGAATGCGCACCTGCCGCGGATATCCGCCGCCAAGTAGCACAAAGTTGCGGTATGATCGTTACCGTTCATGGTAATTCTGTATCAACCTGCTCAGTGACTTTAATCGGTCCGGATACAGTTATTACGGCTGGACACTGCCTGGGGGATATCGATAACGAATGGCCTACCAGCTCGGTAACGTTTGATTATCAAACGGACTGCATGGGTAACGTATCGGGCAGCTATAATCCGATATTTCATAAAGTCACCGGTTACCTGAAATATCGCTGGGCTGATGGTTCGGGATTGGATTATGCAATTTTAAAACTGGACATTCCTCCGGGTGGCCTGGGCATTCCTGTCATTCCCATGCGCAACAGTTTACCCGCCATTGGCGAGCAAGTTTTCGGCATTCATCACCCTAATGGCGCAACCAAAAAAGTAGCGCCTAAACACACTGATGTGGAAACGGTTAATAGTGCCAGCAGTAGCTCGGTTGGTGTTGATATTGATGTTAGTGGTGGCAGTTCCGGTTCGGGTCTATTTGATATGATGGGGCGTTATCTGGGCGTGCTGTCTTACGGTACCGACTGCAACCTGCATTATTGTCCTTCACCTTCAGTACTTAACGATATTGCGACAGCACCAACACCCGTTCCTGATCAGGACATTATGTTAGTGATTGATCGCTCCGGCTCCATGTCTGGCGACGCGGGAACTGGCCAGTCAAAAATGGATGAAGCAAAAGATTCGGCATCTTTATTCGTGCAACTGGTCGAGTCTGGTGCGGGACATCGTATGGGGCTGGTATCTTTCTCAACGAGCGCCTCAATTGACGAAGGTATTGGCAACTTAAATCCCGGCAAGAAGAGCCAATTGATTGGCCCTGCTCCCTATTCCGGTGGCGCAGTCGGCGATATGATTCCGGACGGCTGGACCAGTATTGGTGATGGTATTGATAAGGCGCAAAGCGAACTCATGGGCGGCGCCAATCCCAAAACCATTCTCTTGCTGACCGACGGTTTACAGAACACACCTCCCATGATCGAGACAGCAACCAACGATATTGGCGACACACGCATTCATGCCATTGGCCTTGGCACCGAGGCTAATCTCAATGGAGGTCTTCTGTCGGATTTAACCCAATCTACTGGCGGTGCTTATACTCGGGCTGGCGATGGTCTGGAGCTGAAAAAATTCTTCGCTTTAGCCTTTGGTGACATTTTTGAAGATGGCACCTTAATCGATCCTACATTTGAGCTTCCGCGCGATGTAGAGGAAACCGAAGCCATGAGCTTTGAGGTTTGTGATGAAGAAATGCTCACCATTGTTGCTGGCTGGGACAAGCCTGAGGGACATCTCAACATCATTGCCAAAGCCCCCAACGGAGATACCATTACCGCTTCGACGGCTGGCATCGAATCAAGCTCTGGCCGCACCTGGTCATTCATCAAGATTCCGCTTCCGTTTTCTGGGCAACGCGAAGGCAGCTGGTCGGTTACCTTTAAACGCCCCAAAGGCAGTGGTGAGTTCCCTCCTCCAGCCATTCCTCTGCGTTACTTTATGAATGTCATTGCTTCTGGAGGGCCAGTAATAAAACCGCTAAATATCAAGCGTCATTATTATACTGGTGAAAGTTTCACTCCATTAGTTAGACTCAGCTATCCTAACGGACGCAGTGTTCATCATGGTTCCGTCAAGCTGTCTGTGACCAAACCCAAGCAATCATTTGGTAACCTCATCAGTAAAGCTGGTTTAAAAGCACCTCTGGAAATTCAAGGCGATATCATTCCACCAGTGCAAGCAACCCTGCTCCAACTTGAGAAAGATTCCGGAGCGCCGGCCATCAGCTATGAAGAGCAATGGTTCGACTTAAGCCAGGATCGCGAGGTCAATGGTAATTTTGAGCACAATGGCCCCTGGGGCCGTGAGTTTACCAATCTATTTACTCGCCCTGGGACTTACACCTTCCGTTGCGTCGGGCACTATGGTCACGATTGCAAAGGTATGCGTGAAACCTCATGGTCTGCTTTTGTTACTACCCGCGTCGATTCAGCGGCCACTTTAGACTCGCTGGTCGTTACCGAACTGGATGGTAATAAAGTTAAAATTATCTTTACACCACAAGATTCGCTGGGCAATCTGCTCGGGCCGGGCCAAGCTGACAACTTTACTCTGTCCGATATACCAGGAAGCAAAGTACTTGAGCCAGTTAAAGATAATGGCGACGGAAGTTACAGCGTCAATGTTGAACATGATAAACACAGCGGTTATCAACCCGGCATTGGTATTACTCAACCCGGCCGACCAACAGTATCTGTCACCAAGCCTGGTGAAGGTGGTGGCTCCAGTAATAATTGGTGGTTATGGTTGTTGATTATATTGCTGTTAATTCTGGTGATTATTCTTCTGCTTGTTTAACTGCCTTTAAAGTGGCTTAGAGTCTTGGTAGGGGCAGGCCAGTGTGCCTGCCCAAGATAAAAGGGCAGACTCCCTAAAGGGATTCCCTTCGGTCGCCTGAATTAAATTCGGGATGACATGTCGGTAGAAAATGCACTATTTTTAAGGATTGTCATTCCAAACTAGATTTGGAATCTGCCCTTCTTGATGGGTTACGGCTCTGCCTAACCCATCCTATAAAAACTAAAGTCGCTGGATTATGAAATACCTTTAGGTACCACAGGATGACAGAGTTTAGTGATAGCCGGCCTATCGAGGTAGGGGCAGGCCAACGAGCCTGCCCTACAATATATTAATAGATTATGGCGTCCTTCTACCCCATAAAATCTTCGAAGAACCAGGCGGCGAAGGCGTGGCGTCCGGGTAGGTTGGCTTTTTGGTATATTTGCGAGGCTTGCTGGCGGACGGATTTTTCTTTAATGCCGCGGACTTCTGCTATTTCGTTGAAGCTGAGGCCTTTAAGTAGCAGATAAGCGGTGTCTATTTCACTACCGGTCAGATTCCATTCGTCGAATTGCTTGCGAATGACTTCGCTGTATTCTTTACGCGCTTCCTGCATTTGCGATTTCTGTTCCTGAAGTAGCTGTTTACTTTCCTGCAATTCTTTTTCGAGACCTGCCACAGCCGTTCGCTGGCGAACGACCTGCATGATGAGGTAGATGATAACCAGCGCTGTGACCAGAATCATGAAGGCTTCGACGTATAAATGCTCAACTTTTGCTTTGAGAGTGATATCGGTATAGAGATCGGAAATATCGAATGCAATGATGATCGTCAAAAACGCGATTAAGAACCAAATCTTGCTACTTTTCAATGTGATACCTTAGCTTGTTTATTTTCATAAAAGACGCTGTATAGACAAATGTACCCTATTTAAGTTCCTATCTCCAATAGCGCTTGTCTGGGCCATGGTCTTTTGTCCATTGTCGCAATCCTGCCAGGCCCCATGATTGACCTATATCAATTCAGGTTTAATCGCATGACGCTATTTATTCGCAAACAGCTTTGCTTTTTAGGGCAGTTCTTTTTGCTTGCTCTAATCCTTTTGACGCTTTCTCGTTTCGCTTTTGTGTTATGGCAATGGCCACGAATTGAGGGGGCTGATGACATTCTGGCTATTTTTATCGGTGGCTTACGCATTGATCTGGCGACTTTGTCGCAGCTGCTATTCCTGCCACTATTGGCCTTAGCTCTCCATACACTGACTCCGCTTAAAGGTCATTGGTTATCAAGAGCTATAAAGGTCTATTGCTGGGTGATTCTGTTGCTGCTGGTTTTGCTGGAGCTATCGACACCGACCTTCATTAGCGAGTACGACACACGCCCCAATCGTTTATTCTTCGAATATCTCAGCAGTCCTAATGAGGTATTTGGAATGTTGTTCAATGGCTACCTGCTTGAGCTGGTCATTGGCACACTTCTGTTAGTCGCAACTGGCTGGCTCACTCGTCATTGGCTAAGACGCCATCGCGGTGAGATTGCTGTATTCAGCCCAGCCAGCTCTTTATTAATGCTGCCATTGCTGGCATTGCTGTTGCTTGGTGCTCGCTCCGGTATTCAACACCGTCCGATTAACCCGGCAATGGTTGCCTTTTCCAATGACCGAATGCTCAATACCTTACCTCTGAACTCAACCTACAGTGTCATGTATGCTCTGTATCAAATGGGCAATGAATCTTCCGCGGCCAAGCTGTACGGTGAAATCCCTGAAGAAACAATGTTGAACATTATTCGCCAGCAAACAGAAGCCTTAGGTCAATCTGTGCCTTCTGATATGCCGAGTTTGCATCAACTGACGCCAAGCCAACCTTTTCAGAAGCGCAACCTGATTATTGTGGTTGAAGAAAGCCTTGGCGCTCAGTTCGTGGGGTCCTTGGGTGGCAAGTCTTTAACCCCGAATATTGATCAGTGGCGCGACAAAAGCTGGTTCTTCGAAAACCTTTACGCAACAGGCACTCGTTCTGCGCGTGGTTTAGAAGCCATTACCACTGGCTTTTTGCCCTCGCCTGCTCGCCCAGTATTGAAGCTACCTAAAGCACAGGGTAATTTTTTCAGCCTGGCCGGGCTTCTTTCAGAGTACGGTTACGAAAGTAGTTTTATTTATGGCGGCGAAAGTCACTTCGATAATATGAAGGGATTTTTTCTGAACAATGGTTTTGATCTGACTATCGATCAAAATGATTATACCAATCCGTCTTTTGTCGGCAACTGGGGCGTTAGTGATGAAGATCTTTTTAGTCAGGCGTTAACCTATCTGCAAACAAAACCAGAACAACCTAAGTTTAGTTTGATTTTTACATCCACTAACCACACGCCGTTTGAGTTTCCGGATGACAAAATTGAGCTTTATGAAGAACCTAAGCAGACGGTAAATAACGCAGTTAAATATGCAGACTATGCTTTGGGAAAATTCCTACAAGAACTCGAAGCGAAAGGCATGATGGAAAACTCTGTGGTTATGGTGGTTGCTGATCATGATGCCAGAGTATGGGGCGATTCCCTGGTGCCTATCAATCATTTCCACATTCCAGGATTTATTATCAGCCCGGATATAGAACCTAAAATTGATAGCACACTGGTTAGTCAAATTGATCTGGCGCCCACTTTACTTTCGCTATTAGGTATCGATCATCAGGTACCGATGCTGGGACATGACTTAACTCAGCTACCCGTCAACTATCAAGGCCGAGCGATTATGCAGTATGGTGATAATCAGGCTTATTGGGATGGGCAGGAAGTGGTTATTCTGCGTCCTAATCAACAGCCAATAACTTACCCATACACTGGTGGGAAATTTGGCAAAGAGCCTATGAAAGATCCTGAGCAAGAATTGCTGGCGCTGGCTTATGCTCAATTTGCCAGCTGGGCTTATGATAAACAGAAGTATCGTTTGAATTGAGACCGAAAGCTATTGATAGGGGCTGTGGCTGCGTGACTCGAACGTAGTGACAAGTCATGACTTGTCCGTACAAAGAATTAAGCCCTTTGAGATGAGTCAACCAGAACGACAGAGTCTACTCGATGGGTGTTAATTGGTGGGCCAAGGCCCACCCTACTACTGAGTACATCTTTACGTACGGACAACTCATAAGTACCCAACGGGGCAAACCCTTGTCCCTACACAGAATAGAAGCGCCTTCAAACAGCACAACCCCCCGCATAAAGATTAATAGTCGTATCAATCCTTCCTTATGCCTATTTCGTTTTTGATTTTTTCGATAAAGGATTCAACATCACTGCGCATGAGTAAGTTCTTAGCCAGCACGACTTTGCTGCCATCGGTCAGCTTTGCAGTAACGTGGAAGACCTGCTTATTTCCGACACTCATGTTACTGTTTGCTGTGATACTTTCTATCTCACTTCGTTGTATGACTCTTGGTGCAGACATCAATAAATGACCTGACGAAATTTGCAATTGGCCGCCTCTTACGGTCACTTCACTTTTATAGGTTAATTGCCTTAAACCGAGGATAAAAATCAATATGCCTAAGCCACCAAATACAATTAAGAAAATAATCGGGGCATCACCGAATACATTAACCCCAATGCCTATCGAAGCAAAAATCAAACCGAAAATGATCATACTGATAGCGAAGCTGGCATGACGAAAAGCAGAAAAATAATAACGATTACCTTGCGAGGTAATCGAGTCTTCAAGGCCTAAATTTTTCCAGCTTCCCAAATGATTTTGGCCGCCTGATCCTGCTTCACTTGAGCTATCAAAGCCTGAAGCAAAGAGATCCGTTTCAGCTGCTTCAAGCGCAACGCGATGCGCGACCACATATCCAGGAACCATAAATTGTAATTTCAAATCGATTCCAGGCTGTTTCCTTTCGATCTGCAGTACCCACTCTACTCGGTTATTCTGATTGGAGTCATCAGATTGAGGAAGCCCTTCCGGAACCTTAAATTCAAAAGCATAGCTTGAGGTGTTATGTCCCTTTATCGTGGAGCGCACTCTGCGGTCATCCTGCCAGACAATGGTTGTTTTGGTGCTGCGGTTTTTGCCGCTTCCCGTTGTGATTTTACGTTGGCAAGTGAGCGTAACAACTGCCTCTAACGGCTTACCAAATGACTGATTATTGGCCTGGTCATTGGGTACTTCAATGGTGCCGCGATTAACTCCGCCAATGGCGATTGGGGTTTGCTGTAAAATCAGTTCACTGGTGCCGTATTTCTTATGGCGCATGAAAGCGACATAGGCCCCAATCATTAAACCAATGCCAACCAGCGGGAATAATAGAACAAACAGGGTGGGATAATCGAAGGTTTTGAAGAATTCAATCATCGCCATAACTGATGCGGGTATGGAAATAAGATTCCAGAAGATGGCGAAGCCGAGCAACACTTTAAATCCAGTTCCGGTATCTGCCTTGAAGCGATTGGATTGCCACTCTTCCTTCCAGTTCCAAGGCTCTTCTGGAAAGAGCTGCTGTAACTGATGCTCTTTTGCTGCCTTCTTTTTCACATAGCGGCTTGCGATTATGATGCCAAGCCCTGCTCCACCAAATACCAACAGGAATATTGATTGAAAGCCTAACATACCCCAGCGGATGTCTTTATCAATTACAGCCTCGGCAGGATTATCTGGATTAACGTATGCGGTAATGGTTCGCTTACTATTTTTTACCTGTTGTAGTTCGCGGTAAAAATCCTGTTGGTAATCACCTATGTTATCGGTGCCGGTATAGAAATTGAGTTTGTTGGAAGTGTAGCGCTTACCTTGATATTCATAATTAAAACTTCCTTTTACGCCGTAAGTCGTGCTGTCGTCGCCGCGCGATATTACCTGTTCAACATGAGTGATGGTCGCTTCGACCGGCTGCCAGTTGCGGGCCTGAAAAGCATCATAAATCGATACCAGGCCCCATAAAAAGATACCTACACCAACAATGAAAAATATCGAGCCAAAAGCCGCTAAACAACCAGCACCAGACTTATTACCACGCTTTTTATTGTTAATTGATACGTTCATTGATTTGCAACCCCAATTGCATTCTTATTATTAATCGTGAATTCAACAAGTTATCGAAGAATAGCATAGATTTGAACTTTGTCTCATCTTAGGCAGGCCTGGTTCACTTTGGTAGTACCTCTTTGCCCGCAAAAAACGGTACAATACGGCCATATTTTTGTCCGGAGATTAGTTTTTATGGTTATTAAGCCTAAAGTTCGTGGTTTCGTATGTACCACAGCACACCCACATGGCTGCGTTGCCCATGTTAATGAACAGATTGAATACGTTAA
>NZ_JABURJ010000049.1 GCF_014762745.1 Kangiella sp. | reverse complement strand
GCATGAATGCAGGCATGATGGAAGAATACCTACAGTTCATCTGTAACCGTCGTCTTGCCCAGCTAGGCCTACCAGCTCAATTCAAAAATGTTTCCAACCCATTCCCTTGGATGAGCGAAATCATGGATTTGAAGAAAGAGAAAAACTTCTTCGAAACCCGAGTAATCGAATATCAAACTGGTGGCGCCCTATCTTGGGACTAAAAAATGCTGAAATAAAACTCAGCTTAACAGTTGGGGGAACGGAGGAGCTTAGAGACGTCTAACTCCTCTACCAAGAGCCTGGCAAGCAATTGTCAGGCTTTTTTATTGTCAGAAGGTATATCAATAACTATATATTCTGTAATCCGTATAAACGGCCTAGTCTTCAAAATATTCTTCGTAATAGACCTTATAAGCTATTCTCTTATCTACAAAAGTACCTTCTTGTATCCATAATATCATCATCTTATATCCAGCTTCGCGGGTAACAACAACGCGCCTCTCATGCTTTCTAAAGATATCAAACCACTGTTTTCTACGATCCCTGACAATGATTTCTTGTACTCCTTGAATGCCATGATCTTCAATAAGTTCTTGTACTAATTCATAGTCAATTGGCTTGGGGGAGGAAACCCTTTCCGATGGGGGACAAAGGAATGACATCATTAATGTGCCAATCATGGCGCAGAGAAATGAAGCTAGTAGTTGTTTCTTTAAAATGGAATACCAAAGTGTTAATACCACCGCTGCTGTAATACTGAAACCAAAAGCCATTGGTTCCGTAAATAGAACACCAAAACTATGACCGGCGGGAGCCACTACATAGAATATGAACGCTCCTAGGGTTACATAAACAATACATGCGATGATGTTCGCAGGGCTAAACCGTTTATTCACTTCTGATACTCCAACCGAATCACTTAGTAAGCTCTGACCAGTCTACTTCTTTAGAGATCTTTAATTCACCCTTACCAAAATGCTCAACGTAGGTGAAAGTTTTGTAATTCAAAGGATTTTCACCCCAAACAGTGACCGTCCAACTATGCTCGACAAATAAGTCAAAAGGTTGTTTAGACCTATACCCCATACTTACACTTAAATTTGGCGGTAGGTCTAATTTTTGCAATGACGCCTCAATGTCCTCTTTAATTGAATCTGGTGGCTTCGTGTATCTATATGGTGCTTGATAAAAATAAACGACCAGGACTATACCGATAAAGCTAAAGAGAAACATGGACAAGAAATACTTTTGCTTTTTTCGAAAGATAACCAGTCCCGAAGGAATCAATATTGCAAGACTGATACCAAGAGATATGGCAGCATAAATAGGCTCCTGAATAAAAACACCAACTCCCCAGCTATGCGGAGCAGCGATATAGAACACTATCGCCCCAACTAGAAGGGCTATAAAAGCCTGTATTAGAAAGTTCCAGTTCAAATCTTGCTCCTTTTAATCCGAAAGAGAAAGCCGTTAACTTTTCACAAAAGCTTTTAGGTCTTCGATTCCCATAGGTTTTGCGAAGTGGTAGCCCTGGGCTTCTTTGCAGCCACAATCTTGTAAGAACTTGAGCTGATTATTGTTTTCAACGCCTTCGGCGACAGAGCTGATGCCAAAGTTGTTAGCCAGGTCAACAATGGATTTTACGATGATTTGTGAGTTGCTTTCGGTTTCGATTTTATCAATAAAAGAGCGGTCAATTTTGAGTTCATCGACAGGCAGATTCTTGAGGTTGGATAAGGAAGTAAAGCCTGTGCCAAAGTCGTCAATAGAAAAACGTAGCCCCAGCTCTTTGAGGCTTTGTATAAATTTTTGACTGGTCTTTATGTCGTAAATGGCTGTTGTCTCGGTAATTTCCAGCTGGCATATTTTGGCAAAGGCTTCATACTCCTGGAAGATTTGTTGTAGGTTCTTAACCTGATCTTCAATGTTTAACTCTTTGGCAGAAATATTGATCGATATTCTATTCAGTCTATCTGGAATCAGCCCTGCCTCGGTGAGTTCCTTTTGCGCGTTGGTGATGACCCAGCGAGTAATGTCAGGCATCAGGCCGATATCTTCTGCAATCGGGATAAATTGATCCGGTGGCACAAACCCTAGCTTTGGATGAGTCCAGCGCAAGAGCACTTCGACTCCGACAACATTTTGCTCCAGGATGGAAAGTTGTGGCTGATAAACACTATGAAAGTGTTCAAACAGTTCTGGTTTCTTCAGTTCATTGATAATGTTTTGCCTGTGCTGGGCAATTTCAGACAGTTCGCGGCTAAAGAAAGAGTATTGCTCCTCGCCTCTACTTTTGGCGTTATGAAGCGCAATACTGGCTGCTGATAATAATGATTTGCTTTGCTTGCCATCGGTCGGTGCAATGGCAACGCCCATGGAAACTTTAAAAGGTATATTGATGGCTTCGCTGGCGTTATGTAGCTGCCTGAAGACCAATTCGGGAAGATTGTCGATGATGTCTCTATCATTGTCGATAGTAACTGCCAGTCCAAACTGATCAGAGCCAAGTCGCCCCATCAGACTGCTGCTGTGGAAATACTCCCACAGTTGCGAGGTGATTTTCTGTAGCACTCTGTCGCCGGCCTGATGGCCAAACTCCTGATTCAGTTGCGAGAAGCGATTGATATCAAGGTAAATCAGAATAAGTGCTTTATCGACTGGTAATTTGCTTAACTGCTGGTCTAGTAATCGCGTAAACTGGTAGTGTCTGGGTAACTGAGTCACCGGATCCAGCGTTAGTAATTTTTCGGTATCCTGTATCGCTCGTTTTAATAAGACAAACAATAGAAAAGCTGTAACCAGAACATAGAACCAGCCTTTGTAGGTTTGCATCAGGTTAATGGTAGCCGTGTCATCAAAAAGCGTATTGACCGCCTTATCTGAAAACAAAATCCAGAGGCCGCCAATGACAGCGTAGATAGCGGTTCCTTTAAATGCAGTAACAAATGTTTTCTTTTGCATCCCCAATTATCCTTTGCGTTTATTTCGTTTACGCTTGAACATCCTCGGATTGCTATCAATAAAGGACGTTACCCATCTTTCCAGAAACGATCGTTTGCGACTCTTTTTAATGTAAAAGTAACCCAGAATAGAAATGGTCAAAGCCCCTAATGCATCAACAATAAGATCCCACATGGTATCCGTCAAACCGGATGGGTCATTAAGCATTGGCTTTTGCATATTCATACCGAAGAAACTGTCCATGGCAAATTCAAATATTTCCCAGATCACGCCAAAGCCTATGGCAAAAAGGAAAGCAAAAAATGCTACAAATCCGGGCTTCATGTGCATGCCAATTTCTTCAGTCTCATTCAGCACATGTACCATAAGAAAGCCAATAATGCCCAAAAGAAACCCAGAGGTTGTATGCAGCGCCATGTCCCACCACCAGAACCGGGTGTAGTAGCCTCGAATTTCTCCAAGGAATAATGAAGCAAAGATAAAGGCTATCGCCATCAACGAAAATATCGGCGGAATATAGACGTCAAAGAATCTGGCCAGAAACAGTGGCGCCAAGGTTATGATGATAATGCCCGCGGTGATAACCGCCGTGAACCATTGCTGCGACCAAAGCGCTAACACCAGTTCCGCGATCAGAATCAACTGTAAAGCGATGGTAATTCGTTTGTGAATGGTCTGCTCTTGCATATCTATACGCTACACTAGTTTGCTTCTTCTTGTTGGCTCTCTAAATATTCTCTGATGGGTAACTCGTTGACCATCAACTCTTCTATCGCAGCTTTCCCATTAAGAACACGAATGACGGCATACACATCTTCAACATTCTCACGCTGACGTCGCCAGACCGCAGTCTCAATGGCAGGGGCACTTTTTTCCGAGGCGTAATAACGATTGAACGGCAGTTTTACTCGATAACCTTCTGCCTGACTTCCCCAGTAGGTTTCCAGGTACAGATAGTCTTGTTCACCTTCAGGCTTTTGGTCGGTTAGCCCTTCCAGCGTGGCATAGCCCTCTTTATCAGTACCCAGCAGTACATAAACCCACTGTTCACTATCGATTTCAGCCCCTTCCAGCACAGGTGTGCGCTCCTGATTGACCGCATAAGTCAGTGTGACGTAACGACCGCGAAACGGATCGTAGGGATCAATTGGCCGAGTTTTAAATTTATAAACACTTCCTTCCGATAGAATCTGGTTCTGTTCAAAGATCATATAGCCGGGAACCGCAAGCTGAATGATAAACAGGCTTAGGAGTAATACTAATTTGAGTTTCATGCTACTTCCTCCTGTGCTGGCTGCTGTTTCATTTTTTTGTTGTACCAGATGTTCACGGCAAGGAAAGCGCTACCAATTAGAATAAAGACAACACCTTTCAGCGCAAAAGGAATATCGCTGTCGAAGAAGCGGAACAGAACCAGGAAAGAGAACCATAACAAACCGCCGTTAAGCAGCATCAGTCGATGCTGGTTGATGCCTTGCCACATCAAGATTATTGAAGCGGTTAGCACGTAAAGATTTGCAAAAATAATAAAAGGTATTTCAGGAATATTTATTTGTGAGCCAAAAAGCCCCCATATTGCCAAGACCATACTGGCAAGAACGCCCCACTCTGTTATGGTCATTTGTGCGAGGTTTTTCCAAACAAAAAGTACAATTCCCAATATAGAAATAACTAGTAGCAAAAGTATCAGGTAATCATTGAAAGTGTATGCTACTTCAGGGTTTAAACGACTGTATCGATACAAACTCTCAGTTGTCAGTGCCAAACTAATAGTTCCAACACTCAGTGCACCTATAGATGATAAGGGGTTTGACCAAAAACCGTATTCTTTAAAGCCAAACACCCACCTCCCCAGACAGTAATAAAAAACGGATAAGGATAGAAAAATATAAACCATCCAGTCATCTAATGGTGAGTTCCATCTGACACTGTAAATAATAGAAAAGCTACTTCCAATCACCACAAACCAGAGTGCCGTTTGAAAAAGAATATGGCGCTGCTGTTGGTAGAGGCCATAAAGGTAAGGCAAAAGTAATAGGTAAAGCAGCCAATAAGGTTCGCGCTCTAAACCGCACAGCCATAGAGTCACACCGCAAATCAGTATCAGAACACCGGCAGAACCAAGCAAATACAAAACTGGAATGGTAAGCACCAGCCAGGTAAACAGGAAGCTCTCCAAGTCGCCATAGATATGATAGGTCTGGCTAATCAAAGCAATACTGGCTGCCACCGCGAAAAACAGCAGGATTCCGGCCGCCTCTCTTAAGCCTGCCACTTGCGGTTTATAGCGCGCAGAGTACCAAGCCAGCGCCTGGGCAAGGATCAAAGGAAGAATGGATAAGACGGTGCGCGTACCCTTACCAAAATATTCCCAGTTATGAGCAATCAGAAGAATAACGCCACCACCGATTAAGATGGCTCCCAGAGAAATCAGTAACAAACTACTCCAGCTGGAATAAAAGTTTTCAGCGTGGCTGGTGGAATATTGACCGAGAATCCGAGCTTGTTGTTGCGGTTCAATAATGCCCTGCTCAACCCATGCCCCAGACTCATCCTCAAGCCAATGTTTTTGTTTTTTCGTCAGTTGCTTTGTATCCATATTTCTAATCCGTATATTTTCTACCCAACACTATAGCATTGAGATTAACGGATGCCTATTGGCTATTTTTTCTGCTAAAGTATTGTAAGTAACTGACAAACATAGGCTTTACCCATGCTGTTTATATTTATCATGACAATGCTCCTGATTATGCTTGCGGTTGGTATCCACTACCAGGCGCTGTACAGCATTTCGGTATTTCTGGAGCGGATCAAAATAGCCGGGCGCCTTAAAGTCATGTTGGGAGTCTTAATGGCACTGATAGCGCACTTTATAGAGATCTGGATATTCGGTATCGCTTATTATCTGATCGGAAACTACCATGAAAGTCCTGACCAGTTGGTGAGTGTCGATGGTGAGATCATCACAGACTTCTATAGCTGCATTTACTTTTCATTTGCCTCATACAGTAGCTTGGGATTTGGTGATATTGTGCCTGAAGGTCCAATACGATTTATGGCCGGGACCGAAGCAGTTATCGGACTGGTATTCATCGCCTGGACGGCTTCTCTGCTTTACATTGAGATGCAGAAACACTGGATCAAACCGCATCCGAAATAAACCGAATGACAAATATAAAAAAACCGGCAATTGCCGGTTTTTTTATGCTTCAAGTTACTGAGATTACGCGAAGTTTTTCGCTGCAAAGTCCCAGTTAACCAATTCCCAGAAGTGCTTCAAGTATTCTGGGCGAGCATTGCGGTAATCAACGTAATAAGCATGCTCCCAAACGTCAACAGTCAACAATGGAGTAACGCCTGCATCAGTAATTGGCGTGCCAGCATTGCTGGTATTAACGATTTCTAAAGCACCGCTTGAGTTTTTCACTAACCATGTCCAGCCAGAACCGAAGTTGCCAGCTGCGCTTGCTGTGAATTTTTCTTTGAAGTCTGCGAATGAACCGAATGCAGAGTTGATTGCATCAGCTAATGCGCCTGATGGTTCGCCACCGCCATTTGGACTTAGGCTGTTCCAGTAGAAAGTGTGGTTCCATACCTGTGCAGCATTATTGAAAACACCACCTTCAGAAGTACGGATAATATCTTCCAATGATTTGCCTTCGAAATCAGTACCGGCAATCATGTTGTTCAAGTTAGTCACATAGGCTTGGTGGTGTTTGCCGTAGTGATAGTTAATTGTTTCTTCTGAAATGTGTGGCGCCAATGCATCACGGTCATAAGGTAATGCAGGTAGTTCAATTGCCATGTTTCTCTCCTAGTCTTAAGAATTAGGTTGTAAATTGATGGGTTACGCTCACTGTAAAGGCCTGATATTCTAACACGATCATATACGCGACCCAATAGAACCAAGCTATCGGCAGTTAAAATTTGCAAGCTGGTTGGCTTTGACATTCCCTGCCGTTCCCTTATTATCATTGTTCATTTAATCAATAATAAAAGACATCATGCAAATATTAATCCTGTCTTGCGCCTTCTTGTGCGGTTTTCTGATCATGACCATCGAACTGCTTGGCGGCAAAATTCTATCACCTTACTTTGGCGGCAGCGTTTATGTCTGGGGAAGCATCATTACCGTATTCATGCTGGCTCTTTCCATTGGCTACCTATTTGGTGGAAAATTGTCCTTAAATAACCCCAACACGCGCAAATACGGCGTTATTTTTATGCTCGCTGCGCTATCAATTGTCCCCTTAACCATGGGCCACGAAGCTGTTTCTGAGTGGGTATTCGACGTTACCGATGACCCACGATATGGCTCATTACTGGCTTCAACCGTCCTGTTTCTTATCCCGAGTATCATTTTAGGCATGGTTGCCCCCTACTCGGTGCGCTTATTGGTAAAAACAGCCCATAGTAGCGGACAAACTGCAGGATTTTTATATTTCGTTTCTACGCTGGGCAGCGCCGGCGGAACTTTAGCCACTTCCTTTTATCTAGTATTATGGTTCAAGATTGATCACATTTTGTACGGTTCTGCGTTAATATTATTCACCCTAGGCTTGATTGCCTTCTTCTTTCCGCAACCGCCGCTATCCGCAACCGTCAACTCAAACGAAAAGGCCGAATAGGATGTTTATAAAATCACTTCTCATAAAAACGATTATGGCAGCGCTGGCAGCCTCTGTTGTTTTTGTCGCCACGCCTGAGCAAGCCAAAGCCGAAATCATTGAGCAAGAACGCTCGCTATATCAGAATGTCTATATGGTTGAAGAGTACGGCATGCACTGTATGCGTTTTCGCAAGAAAAATAAAAATGACCTCAGCCAGTCGTGTATCTTCCTTGATGCCCCCGAAATTTTCGTCTTTGACTATTATAAGCAAGCCATGGGCGTCACCTTCTTTATCGAGGATCCGAAAGAAATACTGATTATCGGCTTAGGCGGCGGTGTATTGGCTAATACTTTTGGCGAGGTTTATCCCGATGCACATATTACCTCTGTAGAAATTGATCCGGTTGTCGCCAAAATGGCAAAAAAATACTTTGGTTACGACGATTCCAAGCCCAATTTTGAAACCCACATTCGAGATGGCCGCGTGTTTGTTAAACGAGCATTAAAAGACGACAAGCGTTATGACTTTATCTTGCTGGATGCCTTCAACAGTGACTATATTCCTGAGCACATGATGACCAAGGAGTATCTGGAAGAAGTTAAAGCACTGGCGAAAGATGATGGCATCATTATGGCGAATACCTTCAGTACCAGTGATTTGTTCCATCATGAGTCCGCCACCTACGCTGAAGTTTTCGGCTCCATGTATCAAATTAACTTCAAAGACAAGAAGACTAACCGCGTCATCGTTGTCAGCAAAAAACCATTACCCGAAAAGCGCGAGCTGTTGAAAAAGGCTAATGAATTAAAAGGCAAGTTGCTGATTTATGGCGTCGACACACTGGCACTATTTGATGCCATAAGCGATGAGGTTAACTGGGATACTGAAGCTGAAGTATTAACCGACCAGTATTCACCGGCTAATTTGCTGAAATAATAAGCACAATTTGTCTGTATTTTAAGCTGTCACCCCACTGGCGGGTGTTTGTCGTCACCGCCAGTGACACTTCTATGGATAATCTCTAATCGAAAACACAGCAAACGGAAATATTAATGATTATCAAAAAACTACGCGAACAAAAACAATGGTCACAAGAACAGCTGGCCACATTAAGTGGTATCAGTATCCGCACTATTCAGCGGATTGAAAGTGGTAACCGCGCCAGTTTGGAATCATTAAAGTCTCTAGCTGCAGTTTTCGAAACTGATGTCGAAATATTACAAAAGGAGATTATCGTGATAGATAAAAGTACAGAAGAGTGGAAAGCTAAACCCGTTTGGTTGCGCATAAACCTGCTCGGTATTAAAAGACGTTCACACCTAATATTTTTAGAACAGGCCTTTGCATTAACTGGTTTAATTGCATGGCTTGGTGGTTTATTTTTCCAATCCTCACTATTACCTTTTGCACCGGCACTATTTTTTAGTGCCTATATCGCTGCCTGGACAGTACGCAAAGGTGATAAAGACAAAATCTGGTAACGCTCTAAACTGTAACCACAAAAAAAAGGCGCTAACGCGCCTTTTTTAATACTTGATACTCTTTCAGTTAAAACTTCAACGCCTGATCAATATCAGCAATCAAGTCTTCAACATCTTCAATACCCACCGATAAACGAACCAGGTTTTCAAGAATGCCAATTTCCTGACGGATCTCGTAAGGAACTGAAGCGTGCGTCATGATCGCAGGATGATTAGACAAGCTTTCAACACCGCCTAAGCTTTCAGCCAAAGTAAATAGCTTCAGCTTTTCCATAAAGGTGCGTGAGTTCTTGGCTGCCTGCTCTTCATTGTCGCCTTTGACCAGAACCGAGATCATGCCACCAAAACCTTTCATCTGCTTCTTGGCCAGCTCATGCTGAGGATGTGAAGCAAGGCCTGGGTAATATACTTTGTCAATTTGCGGATGCTTAGCTAAATGCTCAGCAATAATTTGACCACTGGCATTGTGTTGCTTCATGCGAAGGGCAAGAGTTTTAACGCCACGCAACGCAAGATAAGAGTCGAATGGTCCCTGAATCGAGCCAACTGAGTTGTGCAAGAAAGCCATCTGCTCACGAAGCTCATCATTGTCACCAACCACAGCCATACCGCCGACGATATCCGAGTGACCATTAAGGTACTTGGTTGCTGAGTGCATAACGATATCAAAACCATAATTCAATGGGCGTTGATTGTATGGCGTTGCGAAAGTGTTATCCGCCACAGCAATCAGGTTATGCTTCTTAGCAAAGTCAGCAATCGCCTGCATGTCGACCACTTTCAACATTGGGTTAGTCGGACTTTCAACCCAAATCATTTTAGTGTTTGGCTTAAGTGCTTTTTCGAGATTACTTAAGTCAGACAGGTCGACAAAGGTGAAGTAAAGGTTAGCTGTACGCTTACGAACCTTGTCGAACAAGCGGAAAGTACCGCCATACAGATCATCCATGGCAATAACGTGTGAACCTGCATCCAGTAATTCAAGAATCGTACTGGTCGCTGCCATACCGGAAGCAAAGGCATAACCCTGCTTACCGTCTTCCAGATCTGCAACACAGCGCTCATAAGCCATACGCGTTGGATTCTGACTGCGCGAATATTCATAACCGGTATGCTCGCCAGGGCTTGGCTGAGCATAGGTTGAAGTCGTGAAAATAGGAGGCATTACCGCGCCAGTAATAGGCTCAGGCGATTGACCTGCGTGAATCACACGACTACCAAATTTCAATTTTTTATCTGACATAGAATTCTTTACCTTTAAACCTTAACGATTTCTTCTAAAAGCGAGGACGGTCGGCTTTAGCCTGTTCTTTCTTGTACTGTTTAACAATACGATAGGCTTTAAAAATTTGTTTGTGGAATGGAATCATCAATAAGACACCGATGACCATAATGACCCAAGGGTAATAGGGCCAGCTGATGGCATTAACCAACAAACCGCCACCCTTCTCATTGTTCAAATAGATTTCATAGCCGGCAAACACAACCAGCGCCATGCCAATGATATCCAGTAACAGGGCTACTGCCGATAGCTTAAACATTTCAGGCTGTTGAGCTGGCTTTTGTTCTGAACCTGTCATTACAGAAACCCTTTTTCCTTCATCCACTCATCGTTATACATTTTTGACAGATAACGATTACCGGTATCACAGACCAGAGTCACAACATTCTTAGGCTCGGTTTGTTCCTGACAGTAGCGCAAGGCAGCTGCTAATAATGTACCGGTCGATGAACCACCCATCACGGCTTCTTTACGCATCAAGTTGCGCGCAGCATCCAGGCCTTCTTTATCGCTTACGGTATAAGCTTTATCGAACAGGCTCATGTCACAGATATCAGGAATGAAATCTTCACCGATGCCTTCAACCACCCAACTGCCAGCTTCTTTAATGTCGCCAGTTTTCAAATAGTCCGCCAAGATAGAACCTTCCGGATCAGCCAGAACCATTTCAATATCAGGATTCTTTTCCTTCATATAACGACCAATGCCAGTGATGGTTCCGCCAGAACCCACACCAAGGACAATCGCATCAACTTTACCGTCCAGCTGTTCCCAGATTTCTGGAGCTGTGGTTTCGTAGTGCGCCTGAATATTGGCGTCATTCGAGAATTGATTAATGAAGAACCAGCCGTTTTCTTCCGACAGGCGCTTAGCCACATCCTGATAATACTCAGGATGGCCTTTGCCCACATCAGAACGAGTACGAATTACTTCCGCACCAAAAGCACGCAAGTTGTATTCTTTTTCCATGCTCATTTTGTCTGGCATGACGATTTTCAAGGTATAACCTTTTTGAGATGCCACTAAAGCAAGGCCTAAACCCGTATTACCGGCAGTCGCTTCGATCAGCGTGTCGCCTGGCTTGATGTGGCCTGCTTGCTCAGCGGCCTCAATCATACTGACCGCAATGCGATCCTTAATTGAAGCACCAGGATTCTGGGACTCCATCTTGCCGAACAGACGGCATTTGCCCGTGTCCAGATTCTGGAATTCCACCATTGGCGTATTGCCAATCATCTCAAGAATATTGCTGTATACCTTCATAAAACCTTCGCGTTTAGGTTATAACAACCGGTTATTTAAAGAATGGTCGCTACTTTACCATATTGCAGGGATCTTTGAAGCCATTTGATCAGATCCAACCAGTTGCCGCATCAGTGACATCTTTATAACCATAACGCATACTAACCGCCAATTTTTAACCAATATAAAAGCTATAAAATGTTAGATCGTGCCAGTGTCATTGATAAGAATTTTCAGATTGCTGTCAAAACAGCCAAGTTCCCGGAAAAAGTCAGTAATATCAAGGCGTCAGTGACGCAGCTCTCCCCTAACGAGTTCGTTGAATTATTCGAATCTCAGGTCATCAGTCGCCACCTCGATCTACGTGCACGCATTCTGAAAGACCAGGGTATCGGCTACTACACCATTGGTAGTAGCGGCCATGAGGGCAACGCGGTGTTAGGTAAGGTATTTCGTTATACCGATATGGCTTTTTTGCATTACCGCTCCGGCGCATTAATGACTCAACGCTCGCGCCAGCTACCGAATATCGATCCAATTCGCGATCAGATGCTGTCGCTGGTAGCCGCCAAAGACGATCCGATTTCGCAGGGCCGCCATAAAGTATTTGGCAGTGCACAGCTTTTCGTACCACCACAAACAAGCACCATTGCCTCACATCTGCCGAAAGCGATGGGCGCAGCCTGGTCACTGGGGCGTGCCGAACGAAACAACTTCGACGCCACCATTCCCGGCGATAGCGTGATCCTGTGTAATTTTGGTGATGCCAGCTTCAACCACGCTACTGCGCAATCGGCATTTAATACTGCTCAGTACCTGTCTTATAAAGGTGAGCCATTACCGCTGGTTTACGTCTGCGAAGACAATGGCATTGGTATTTCGGTTTCAACTCCGCCGAACTGGGTTGAGAATAACGTTAAGAATCGTCACAGCATTGAATATATTCAGTGTAATGGTTTACACCTGCCTGATGTCTATCTGGCTGCTCTGGAAGCCGAAGAGATTGCACGCTATGAGCGTCGTCCTGTATTCCTGCACATGAAAACCGTACGTTTGATGGGTCATGCTGGCAATGATACTGAAAGCATTTACCACAGCCTTGAACAGATCGAGCAGACCGAAGCTCAAGATCCCTTGTTACACTCGGCTCGTATCTGTATTGAAGCAGGCTACCTCTCCACCGAAGACGTGCTCGATATGTACGAAAACACTCGTCAAAAAGTGGAAAAAACCGCTGAGCAGGCCATCAAGCTCCCTAAAATCAGCACTGCAGAAGAAGTATGCGCTTCCATTGCACCTGAGCTTCCAGCCAAAGAAAAGCCCCCGGTCGCAAAAATTACCCGTCGCCAGGAGTTGTTTGAAATTGGTCGCCAGTTTAAGTTTCTGGATAAGCCACGCAGCATGGCGCAACTGCTTAATTATGCGCTGACTGACTTGATGGAGCAGTATCCAAAGTCAATCATGTTCGGTGAAGATGTCGGAAAAAAAGGCGGTGTTTATAGCATTTCCACTAATTTACAAAATCGCTTTGGCGAACATCGTGTGTTCGACACCCTGCTTGATGAAACCAGTATTTTAGGCACAGCCATTGGTGCCGCTCAATTAGGCTATCTACCAGTTCCTGAAATCCAGTTTTTAGCATACACCCACAATGCCATTGATCAGATCCGTGGCGAAGCTTCCACCCTATCCTTCTTCTCAAACAATCAATTCACCAATCCAATGGTGGTTCGAGTAGCAGGTTTAGCCTACCAGAAAGGTTTTGGTGGCCACTTCCATAACGACAATAGCATTGGCTTCCTGCGTGAAATACCTGGCGTGATCCTGGCGTGCCCTTCCAACGGCATGGATGCAGCCAAAATGATGCGCGAAGCTTTTCGTCTGGCCGACGAGCAAAAACGTGTGGTGATATTCTTAGAACCGATCGCCCTTTATCATGCCAAAGACCTGCATGAAACTGGCGACAATGGCTGGCTGTTTGAATATCCGGAGCCAAGTGAAACCGTTGCATTTGGCGAGCCCGGCATTCGCAAACCGGTCAACAAGAAAGGCAAAGAAGTCGATAGTAAAGACATGCTGATCATCAGCTATGGCAATGGCTACTACCTGTCAGCGCAAGCGCAAAAAGACTTAAGCGATAAATACAAGCTAGACGCCACTATTATGGATCTACGCTGGTTAGCGCCATTGAATCACGAAAAAATTGCCGCAATTGCCAGCCAATATAAGAAAATATTAATTGTCGACGAATGCCGGAAAACAGGTTCCCTCAGCGAAGAATTGATAACAGGTTTAATTGAACACTTAGATACACTGCCAAAAATAAAACGTATTACAGGCCATGATACCTTCATCCCAATTGGCACCTCATGGCAGTACGTCCTGCCCAGCAAGGAAGATATCGTCAAGGCGGCAGTTGAATTGAAAGTGTTATAGAAAATGAATTTAATCTTACATAAACGTTTAAAGTTGGATCAATCATAAATACCATCTGACATTAAAAACATCATACTTAAATATAGTGTCTGAAGGTAACAATTCCTGAGGATTGTTTGTTCCTGCTAACTTATACTAACTAACTGTTATTTCAATCATGTCCTAGATAATGTGACTCTATCTATTCAAAAATGACTTACTCAGTCAGTACTGACCACTAAATATAAAGCCATACTTAGGCCATTTAATAATGTACTACGCGGTTGACCTGTCGATAACTTTAGGGGCTGATCCAGATAACTATAATTTAGTATTATCTGGAAATGAAGAAAAGTAA
>NZ_JABURJ010000103.1 GCF_014762745.1 Kangiella sp. | reverse complement strand
AAATGCAAAGGCGCTCAATTAAGAGCGCCATTTGCTCTGCTTTACTATCGCTATGTTAGTAAACTGGTGGGACTAACTTTTTCTATAATTATTCACTGAAGCTGGCCAATCCTAGCGAGACTTCAGCAATTCTACGTCGAGCCTGACTTAAGTACTTAGCAAATTTTTTGTTCTCTTTGAGCTCATCAAATTCCTTAGAATTATATAGCTCTTTAACCTGTAGTTTTTGTTCAGAGAATTCTTCCGGCAAATAATCAACACCGACTTTGCACCAGGCCATTCCTTTAAGACGCAAATCTTCTGGGTGACCTTTTCCCTGAACAAACTTACAGATAGAAGTGATTTGATCCGCCATTTGCGAATCAATTTTGAGAACATTAGCTTGTGCATTGAATGATATAAAAAATATCACTGCACCAAACAAAACAGAATGTTTCATACGGGCTTTGCTATATGGTTTCAGCCCGCTGAGACTATGGAGAATCGCGAGCCAGGGTTATTGTTCTAAAACTACTTTATAAGTTACCTCGACTTCATGCTTGACCCAATCAGGGTTCTTCCAAGCGCCAAGTCCAAGGTCAAAATCGAGTCTGTTTAATGTATAGTTTCCCGACAGCTCTATCAAGCTACCCAGTTCCACATATTTCATGAACAGCGTCACAGGTTTTTCAATTCCTTTAATGGTTAAGCTTCCATCAACCTTGTAGACACCCTCAGATTCACGCTGAATCTGCTGACTCTCGAACAAACCCTGTGGCGCATTTTCAATATCAAACCAGTTACTTTTTTGGAGCATACCATCACGCTTTTCACTGCCACTTTCAACGCTAGACAGCTCCACCTCAACTCGAATGGAGCTGGCTGCTAAATTATCCTTATCAAACACGATAAATGGCTTAAATGATTGAAACTGGCCGTTAAACTCAGTTTTCTTGTTTTGTACACCGCTAAACCTGATGAAGCTCTCCTCTTCTTTAACAATTAATGGTTCATTGGCAAACAAGCTCACGGAAGCTAACACTCCCGATAACAGAACAGTAACAATCATTAGTTTCTTCATTATCAAAGGTATACCTCTGCAATTATTAACTGGTTGTCCAGTTTAACCCTTTTCGGTTAATCTGGCGTTTATATGGATGAAATTACAACATAAGGTTAAGACTATGAAAATAACGTCAAACACAAAACCATTATTCTTACAGAGTATAGTTCCCGCCCTGATTGCTTTCAGTCTGCTTGGATGTAACTCCAGTGCTAACGCTGAAGAACAGGATGCTGTCACCATCTACAGTAGCGCCCAACCTGGCGCTATTAACCCCGATCTCTATCGCCCCGTTCCCGGTCAAAACCGTGGCCACTATACAGTGCCGGGCTATGGAATCGTTAAATCGATCCGTGACTATGATTTCAAAAAGGGTCAGAACCGGGTTCAGGTCAGTGATGTCGCAGCCTATATAGATCCCACTACCGTCTCATTCCGCTCTCTAGATAATAAACAAACCCGTGTTCTGGAACAGAGCTATCAGTTTGATCTGGTTAACCAGCAACAACTGCTACAACGTTTTCTTGGAAAAACAGTTACCGTCCAGCAGGCTCAGGGCGATGAGCTGGTTGAAATCAAGGGTGAACTGTTAAGCGCTGACGGCAACCTGGTACTCAAAACCGATAAGGGAAATATTAGAAGTATTGGTTATTACGCAGGGATTATTTTCCCAGACCTGCCCGAGGGCCTACGAACTAAACCAACCCTCATCTGGGATCTCTACTCTCCTTCTGCAGGCAAACAGACAACAGAGCTAAGCTATCAGACCGGAGGCATGACCTGGTGGACCGATTACAATGTGACTTATAACGAGTCTGAAGGCTGTAATCTCGACCTATCCAGCTGGGTCAGTATTATCAATCAGTCCGGAGCCAACTTTAATAATGCGAAACTAAAACTGATTGCCGGCGATGTTAATCGTGTAGATCCTAATCAAGAAAGAATTACCGTTGTTGGCTCTCGACTAACAGAAGAAGCAGTCATGATGGACAAAGGCTTTGAAGAAAAGGCCTTTTTTGAATACCACCTTTATACCCTAGGCCGACCTGCCGATCTGCCCAATAACTCAACCAAGCAGCTTGAACTCTTCCCATCGGTGAAAGACGTACAGTGTAGCAAAGAGCTGGTTTTTGATGCTTCCAGCCAGTTTTATGCCTATCAGAGAGTCAACACTAACGAAGGTTACGGCAAAACCTCTTCGGCTGACGTTAATGTCTACCTGCGGTTTGCTAATGAAGACAAGAATCAATTAGGAATTCCTTTACCGGCCGGCAGAATCCGCGTCAACCAACGTGATACCGATGGTAGCCTGGAATTCATTGGGGAAGATATCATCGACCATACGCCGAAAGATGAAGAAGTTTTGATTAAAATGGGCAATGCCTTTGATGTTAAGGGTGAACGTAAACAGACCAACTACCAGATTGATACAGACAAAAGAGAGCTGAGCGAGAGCTTTGAGATCACTCTTAAAAATCACAAAGATGAAGCGGTTGAAGTGGTTGTTCGAGAAACCTTGTATCGCTGGTCAAACTGGAAAATTACACGCAAATCGCATGACTATGAAAAACAAGATTCGCGCCATGTTCACTTTAACGTCAAAGTACCAGCGAATGGCGAAGCGAAGGTAACCTATACGGTTGAATACGATTGGTAAATGTTGAAAACCAATTAGAGCATATTGCCCTTTGGTCAGAAATGAAAAAGCCACGATTTACTCGTGGCTTTTTCTAGTCCGAAGCTTTTAAATTACTCAGCCTCTAGCTTTGCTTTATCACCTGCTTTGATGATTGAAATGTTTTCCATCTTGATATGACGACGGAATGCTTCATTAACATCTTTAAGCGTCAGTGCTTTAAGCTTTTCTTCGTACTCCTTTGACCATTCCATGGTACGCTCAAGGTCAAGGTTACCGGCCAGACTACTCACCAGACGAGCATCTTTTGAACGGTCAATACGATTGTTCTGTAAAACACCATCGCGCGCTTTATCCAGCTCTTCCTGAGTAAAACCATCTTTCAACGCACGCTCAAGCTCTTCCTTAAAACCAATCTCAACACGAGGCAAGTTTTCTGGAGCAGCAATAGCGTAAGCACCAAAGGTAGCATTCTCATCATAAGAGCTAACGCTGAAGAATGAACCGGCACCATAGCTCAAGCCATCTTTTTGACGTAAGCGATTTGCTAGACGACTATTTAAGAAGCCACCGCCAAAGATTTCATTAGCCATTTTTAGAGCTGCATAATCAGGATGTTGATCACTTAACTCTAACTTTGTCATAGCGGCGAAAGCAGCTCCTGCCTTGTCTGGCGTATCAATAAACTTATTGATAGCTTCAACATCAGCCACAGCGCGTGTAATACGCTGATACTCAACGTCTGCATTCCAGTCACCCAGTATAGAGTCTAGCTGCTTATGCAGAGTATCACGCTCAAAGTCACCCACTACTGCAATATCCGCTTCCTTAGCACCAATAAAGTTGCTGTGGAAAGCTTTAAGGCTGTCAACTTCAACGGCTTTAATCGCCTCGATCTGCTCATCAATGCTCATACTGTACAGAGGATGACTTGGATCATAAGGGTTTAAGTGCTGATTAAGTTGCAGGAATACTTGCGTTTGTGGCTGCTGCTTTTGCTGCTCTAATGCAACGATTTGCTGCTTTTTAAGAACTTCCAGCTCTTTCTGATCGAATGCTGGCTTCTTTAAAACCTCTTCAACCAGTTCCAGAACTTTAGGCAAGTTTTCTTTCACCGTTTGAATGCGCACACCTGTGCTGGTTGCGCCACCGGATACACTGACGTTTGCTTTTAGACGATCAAACTCAGCTTGTAGTTCTTCGCGCGTATAGTTTTCGGTACCACGCATCAACATGCTTGAAGTCAATGAAGGTACGACGCCCGCATTACGCAAGTCTTCCAAATTACCAATATCAAGGTTGACGGTCATAACCACAGACTCCCCACGCGTTTTCTTTGGCAAGTAAACAACTTTAGCGCCATTAGAAAGCGTTGTGCGCTCACTGCGCGCATCAATATTGTCGTAAGAAGCGTCAAAATCTTCACCTTGGGCAACAGCTTCGCGACCCTCATAACCCTCCAGCATTTGCTGGATGTCTTCACTATTGAGTCGTGCAATAGAGTCTGCGCGGTCAGGCTGTGCTTCTGGAATAAACAAAGCCAATGTACGGTTGTCATTAACCAGATATTCTTCTGCAGCTTTCTGCACGTCTTCAGCAGTCACAGCTTCTAAACGATCGCGGTTTAAGAAGAGTAAGCGCCAGTCGCCCATACCAACCCACTCGGTTAACTGTAAAGCAACACTTTGAGTATTATTAAAGCTAAGCTCAATACCTTTCAATAGCTTGGTTTTTGCGCGCTCAACTTCTTCTTCAGTGATAGGCTTATCCGAAACGCTTTCTAAAACGTTAACAAAAGCTTCTTCAGTCTTAGCAAGATCTTTATCTTTTGCAACCTGTGCCATAAATAACAAAGCACCTGGCTCTGCTAATTGGAAGGCAAAACCACCAGCAGAAGCAGCAAGGTCGTTTTCTACCAATTCTTTACGCAAACGGCCAGTCTGTGAGTCACCCATAATTTGAGACAACACTTGAACTGCTGCGTAATCTTCATGTGGACCAGCTGGAGTTTTATACAGGCCACCGACTACTTGCACATCACCAGTACGACGAATGGTTACTTTACGCTCACCATCCTGGATCGGCTCTTCGGTATAAAGTTCAGGCAATTGACGTTTTGGCTTTTTAATGTCACCAAAATATTTGTCAACTTTCTTGATGGTGTCTTCTTCATCAATCTTACCAGCAATGATCAATGTAGCATTATCTGGCTGATAATACTTTTTGTAGAAAGCTTGAAGGTTAGAAATATCAACATTTTCAAGATCAGAGCGAGCACCAATTGTTGATTTGCCGTAGTTGTGCCAATCATAAGCGACAGCCATTAGACGCTGCATCAAGACACGCATTGGATTGTTTTCGCCGTTTTCCAGCTCATTGCGAACAACCGTCATTTCACTGTCTAAATCTTTTTTGGCGATAAAAGAATTGATCATACGATCTGATTCTAAATCTAAAGCCCAGTTCAGATTATCTTCGGTCGCAGCAAATGTTTCATAATAATTGGTACGGTCAAGCCACGTAGTACCATTAGGTTCTGCACCACGCTCACTTAACTCTTGAGGGATATTTTTATGATTTGGCGTGCCTTTAAATACCAGGTGCTCAAGTAGGTGAGCCATACCGGTTTCACCATAGTTTTCATGCTTTGAACCCACATGATAGGTGATATTAACTGTAATAGATTCCTGAGTCGGATCAGGGAACAACAATACCTGTAACCCATTGTCCAGGCGGTATTCAGAGATACCTTCGACCGTAGTGACTTTTTCTACGCCCTTAGGTAGCTTTGCAAAAGCTGCTGAAACACTGGTCGATAACACCAGAGCCAAAGCTGCCGTTTTTAATTTTAGAGTCATATATCCCTCTTACTTATCAATAACAAAAACATAGTCCAATTGGAATTTGAAGTATCCTTTAAAGCTGTGTAACCGTGTAGTCGCTATTTGTTAACAATTATTACAATATTTTTCAGCTCAAATCATACAGACACAAAAAAGCCGCCCAGGACGAACCTGAGCGGCTTATTTATCAAGCAATAAGCTGTTTATTACCAACCAGTTACTTCTTTTAGCGCACTACCGATATCTGCCAGCGAACGCACGGTTTTAACACCTGCGTCTTCCAATGCGGCAAACTTCTCGGCAGCAGTACCTTTACCGCCAGCAATAATGGCACCGGCATGGCCCATACGCTTACCCGGAGGCGCCGTAACACCGGCAATATATGAAACTACTGGCTTAGTCACGTTGGCTTTAATGAAGGCAGCCGCTTCTTCTTCAGCTGAACCACCAATCTCACCAATCATAACGATCGCTTCAGTTGCTGGATCTTCCTGGAACATTTTCAAGATATCGATGAAGTTTGAACCAGGAATTGGGTCACCACCAATACCGACACAGGTAGACTGACCAAAACCAAAGTCAGTTGTCTGCTTAACCGCTTCATAAGTCAAAGTACCTGAACGTGAAACGATGCCGACTTTACCTGGTAAGTGGATATGACCAGGCATGATACCAATCTTACATTCACCCGGAGTGATTACACCTGGGCAGTTAGGACCAATCAGGCGCACGCCTAATTCGTCACAAACGATTTTTGCTTCAAGCATATCCATAGTTGGAATGCCTTCGGTGATACACACAACTAGCTTAATACCAGCATTCGCTGCTTCTAAGATAGAGTCTTTACAGAAAGGAGCTGGAACATAAATTACAGAAGCTTCAGCACCAGTTGCTTCAACCGCATCTTTAACGGTATTGAAAACTGGTAAGCCAAGATGAGTTTGACCACCTTTACCAGGTGTTACACCACCAACCATGTTGGTGCCGTACTCGATTGCTTGCTCAGTATGGAATGTACCCTGTGAACCAGTGATACCCTGACAAATAACTTTGGTGTTTTTATCGATTAAAATACTCATTATTTGCCCTCCGCTGCAGCAACTACTTTTTTCGCTGCATCTGTTAAACCTTCTGCGGCGATGATGTTCAAGCCAGACTCCGCTAGAACCTTTGTGCCAAGTTCAGCATTGTTACCTTCAAGACGAACCACAACCGGAACTTTCACGCCAACTTCTTTAACGGCACCGATGATACCTTCTGCGATCAGGTCACAACGAACAATACCGCCGAAAATATTAACCAGAACAGCCTTTACGTTTGAATCAGAAAGAATAATTTTGAATGCTTCTGTAACACGCTCTTTTGTTGCGCCGCCACCAACATCAAGGAAGTTCGCTGGCTCACCACCGTGCAACTTAATGATGTCCATGGTACCCATAGCGAGACCGGCACCATTAACCATACAGCCGATGTTGCCATCAAGTGCTACATAGTTAAGCTCAAATTTGGCTGCATGTGCTTCACGCTCGTCTTCTTGCGAAGGATCGTGCATTTCCGCCAATTTAGGATGACGGTACATAGCGTTGCCGTCGATATTGATTTTGGCATCAAGACAGTGCAAATCACCAGTGTCCTTAATTACTAGAGGATTAATTTCCAATAGTGCCAAATCTTTTTCTACAAACATCTTCGCAAGCTGCAAGAAGATATGTGTAAATTGTTTAACCTGCTTGCCTTCTAAACCGAGTTTGAATGCAAGCTCGCGGCCCTGGTAAGGCTGTGCGCCAACCAATGGGTCGATTGTTGCTTTTAGAATCTTTTCAGGAGTTTCTTCAGCAACTTTCTCGATTTCAACACCGCCTTCGGTTGATGCCATGAAAACTACACGACGACTTGAACGATCAACAACGGCGCCCAAGTAAAGCTCCTGAGCAATGTCTGTGCACTCTTCAACTAATATCTTGCTGACAGGCTGACCATTAGCATCAGTTTGATAAGTAACCAGGTTTTTACCAAGCCATTGCTTAGCAAACTCTTTCACTTCGTCTTTAGTCTTAACGAGCTTAACACCACCCGCTTTACCACGACCACCGGCATGTACCTGGGCTTTAACTACCCACATATCACCACCGATACGACCGGCTGCTTCAAATGCAGACTGAGGATTATCAACCGCGTAACCCTCGGATACTGGTAAACCATACTCTTTAAAAAGCTGTTTACCTTGATACTCATGTAGGTTCATGTTTATGTTCCTATTACTTTGGCATAAGTACTTTTACAAGCACGTAGAATTTAAAAACTTAAGGTGACTAAAAACGCTAATGCCGAACATAAGTTCGGCATCAGTGCTTAGGTTCTGGAGCTTATAGATCCAGTAGCATACGAGCTGGGTCTTCAATGAATTCTTTAATCGTTTTCAAGAAGCCTACCGACTCGCGTCCATCAATAATTCTATGGTCATAAGACAATGCAACATTCATCATTGGACGAATCACAATTTCGCCATTAATGACCACAGGACGATCTTCCATACGGTTCATACCAAGAATACCGCTTTGTGGTGGGTTAATGATTGGCGTAGCCATCAAGGAACCGAATACACCACCGTTAGAAATCGTGAAGGTACCACCTGTCATGTCTTCAACAGTTAGCTTGTTATCACGAGCTTTCTCACCAAACTCACGGATCTTTGCTTCAATTTCTGCAAGGCTCATGGTATCGGCATCACGCAAAACAGGAACTACCAGACCACGAGGCGAAGATACTGCAACACCAATATCGTAGTAGCCGTGATAAACGATATCATCGCCATCAATAGAAGCATTAACTGCAGGGTAACGCTTAAGCGCTTCAACCGTTGCCTTAACAAAGAAAGACATAAAGCCTAAACGTGTACCATGAACTTTTTCAAACTGCTCTTTATAACGAGCTCGCAGCTCTACAACTTCTTTCATGTTTATATCATTGAAAGTAGTCAAGATTGCTGCTGTATGCTGCGCTTCTACCAGACGCTCAGCAATACGCTTACGAAGGCGTGTCATAGGTACACGCTTTTCTTCGCGCAAACCAGCTGATACAGGTGCTGAACCAGAGTCTTTCTTGCTCTCTGATGATTTCGCAGAAGCACCGCCATCTTTAATGAATTTTTCAACATCTTCTTTAGTAAGGCGACCACCCTTGCCACTAGCTGGAATCTGCTTAGGGTCAAGATTGTGCTCAGCAACTAAACGACGTACTGCAGGTGAAAGCACATCTAAATCTGCTGATGAAGTTTCTTCTTTAGCTTCTTCTTTCTTTTCATCTTTTGATGAATCTTCTTTAGAAGCAGTATCTTTCTTATCATCACCACTATCAGCTTTAGCATCGCCTGATGCGCCAGCTTCAAACTTAGCGATAACTTCTTCCTGAAGAACCGTATCGCCTTCTTCTTTGATGATTTCAGAAATCACACCATCATCTGGTGCAACAACTTCAAGAACCACTTTATCAGTCTCAATATCAACCAAGTTTTGGTCACGTGATACAGATTCACCTGGCTTAACGTGCCATGTAGCGATAGTAGCGTCAGCTACTGACTCAGGTAACACAGGAACTTTGATTTCGATAGCCATGTTTTAACCTTTTACCTTACCTAAATTAATTCAATTCGATTATTTGATGCCCAGCGCATCTTTTACCAGTTTTGCCTGTTGCTCATTATGAATTGATGCATAGCCCACTGCAGGTGCTGCTGATGCTTCCCTACCGGCATAATCAACTCTTGAACCGTTCGTAACAGCTTCATCAAGATTATGACGAGAACAGTACCAGGCTCCCTGGTTTTGTGGCTCTTCTTGACACCATACAAATTCTTCAGCCTTTTTGTATTGAGTAAGTATCTTCTTCACTTCATCGTGCGGGAATGGATACAACTGCTCGATACGAATGATGGCAACATTATCCAGCTCTTGCTCGCGACGTTTTTCAAGTAGGTCATAATACACCTTACCTGAACACATCACGATACGCGTAACCTTCTTTTTATCCAAGCTATCGACTTCATCAATAGCGTTCTGGAACTGACCTTTGGTTAGCTCGTCAATCGTTGACACTGCCAATTTATGACGTAACAAACTCTTGGGCGTCATTACGACCAGCGGCTTGCGCAATGGGCGAATCATTTGACGACGAATCATGTGGAAAGCCTGAGCTGGTGTTGAAGGCACTACCACTTGAATATTATGTTCGGCCGAAAGCTGCAAGAATCGCTCTAAACGTGCCGAGCTATGCTCTGGGCCTTGACCTTCATAACCATGAGGCAGGAACAGGCTTAGACCCGACAAACGCCCCC
Organism: Kangiella sp.; assembly: GCF_014762745.1. GTDB lineage: Bacteria > Pseudomonadota > Gammaproteobacteria > Enterobacterales > Kangiellaceae > Kangiella. The sequence goes on along the minus strand of NZ_JABURJ010000103.1, from coordinate 4,897 downwards.
ACTTTTGCTCACCGGAACTGATGAATTGGTCAATAACAACTTGAGCACCATTGGCAAAATCACCAAACTGCGCTTCCCAAATAACCATTGAATTTGGTTCATTGGTGGAGTAGCCATATTCGAATGCCAGAACAGCTTCTTCAGACAATACAGAATCAATCACGGTAAACTGAGGCTGATCTTCTTTTATATTCTCCAAAGGAACATAAACATCAGCATCGTTCTGATCATGCAGCACTGCGTGACGATGGAAGAATGTTCCACGTCCACTATCCTGCCCACAGAGACGAACTTCAAATCCCTGATCAAGTAGTGAGGCATAAGCCATAGTTTCAGCAAAACCCCAATCCATGTTGATCTCGCCCTTAGCCATTTTCTTGCGCTCGCCCATCAGCTTTTTAACGCGCGATTGCAAAGGCAAATCTTCTGGATAAGAACAAATGCGTTCTGCCAGCGTGTCGAACTTAGATTTGTCCAGTCCCGTATCAGCTGGAGATTGCCAAGTTTGATTTAAGAATGGTGACCAATCGACATTAAACTCACGCTTGTGATTTTCAATGCGGTTACGCACCACACTTTTTCCAGCATCAAGCAAGTCTCGATAGTCATCCAACATCTTCTTAGCATCATCTACTGACAAGATCTTGTTGTCGATTAAACGGTCTTCGTAAATCTTGCGAGGGGTTGGATGTTTCTTAATTTTTTGGTACATCAAAGGCTGAGTCGCATTTGGCTCATCAGCTTCGTTATGGCCGTGACGACGGTAACAGACCAGATCGATCACCACGTCTTTCTTAAACTTCTTGCGGAATTCAAGCGCCAGACGAGTGACATACAACACCGCTTCTGGATCATCACCATTAACGTGGAAAACTGGTGCTTCGACCATCTTGGCAACATCAGTACAGTATGCAGTAGAGCGTGTGTCGTGCTGCTTAGAAGTAGTGAAACCAACCTGGTTATTAATGACAATGTGGATTGAACCGCCAACATAAAAGCCACGTGCCTGTGACATATTGAAGGTTTCCATCACAACACCCTGCCCTGTTACTGCTGAGTCGCCATGAATTAATACCGGAATAACCTGGTCACAATCTTTATCTTTACGACGCTCCTGACGAGCACGAACAGAACCTAGAACTACCGGGCTGACAATCTCAAGGTGCGATGGGTTAAATGCTAGCGCCAAATGTACTGGGCCACCTTCGGTTTCCACATCATTGGAGTAACCCATGTGGTACTTGACATCACCAGAAGAACCGTTTTCAACGACTGCATTTTTACCGGCGAACTCATCAAACAGCACCTGCGGATTTTTACCCATAACGTTAACAAGAACATTAAGGCGACCACGGTGTGCCATGCCGATTACAACTTCTTTAGCGCCATTGATACCCGACTGGTTAATCATGTCACGCATCATTGGAATCAGGCTATCGCCACCTTCCAGAGAGAAGCGCTTAGCACCCGGGAATTTTGAACCAAGGTATTTCTCAAGACCTTCCGCTGCAGTTAGACCTTCAAGAATCTTCTTGCGGGTTTCTTCACGGAAGTTATGAGAAGAGTTAGCCTCTTCAAGCTTTTCCTGAATCCAGCGACGCTCTGTTAAGTCATTGATATGTAAGAACTCAGCGCCAATGGTATTGGAGTAAGTTTCTTTTAGACGATGCAGAATTTCTTTAAGAGTCTGCTGGTCTGGCCCTGCCAGATTGCCAACATGGAATTTCGTATCCAGATCAGCCTCAGATAGCTCAAAACTTTCCAGGCTCAAATTGGTAGGATAAGGATGTTTCCATAAACCTAATGGATCGATGTTGGCGTGGTGATGACCACGAGCACGATAGGATTCGATCAGGTGCAATACTTTAACTTGTTTAGGATCGGCTACAGAGGAACCACTGCCTTGACTGAAGGCAATTTTCTGACGGTTAAGACCAATCTGACGGAAATGCTCACGAATATCGCTGTGAGAAACGTCTTTTGTGTCACTAGTCTTTGCAAACTCATCAAACTTTTCACGCCAGTCAGAATCAACCGACTGAGGATCGTCTAAGTATTGCTCGTATAATTCTTCCAGATAGCTTGCGCTGCTACCGGACAGGTAGGCGCTCTCGAACATCGCCTCTAACCCATTCTTCATGTATCGTAACACCACTCTAGGTATTTAAGTCGCTATGATAACTAAAAATCAGGGTTCTTAACACAGTATTAAGCCTTTAATTTGTAAAAGTGCTGGTTAAGAAAACCTGATTAACTCATTGTTTTTATGCATTAACTGCCTTCAAGATACTACAGCTAATCCATCTTGGTATTGCATCAATAAAATTGATGTATCAAAAAGTATCGTTGCTTTCGCAAAAAAAGACGAAAAGAACAGAGCTTGAGGCTCCAACCTTTTCGTCTTTAAACTGCTGTCAGAATCAGCTCAGCTAGACTCCGCTTTTTAACAACATCGAGCGAATATGGCCGATGGCACGCGTAGGGTTCAAGCCTTTCGGGCAAACATCTACACAGTTCATAATGCCACGACAACGGAATACGCTGTATGCATCGTCAAGCTCAGCAAGACGCTCTTCAGTGTGCGTATCACGGCTATCAATCAGGAAGCGATAAGCCTGCAACAAACCAGAAGGCCCAACGAATTTGTCAGGATTCCACCAGAAAGATGGGCAAGCCGTAGAACAGCAGGCACATAAGATACACTCGTATAGACCATCCAACTTAGCACGATCTTCTGGAGACTGTAGACGCTCTTTTGCTGGCGGTTCATCATCAGCAATCAAGAAAGGCTTAATTTTTTCATACTGCTTATAGAACTGTGCCATATCAACAACCAGGTCACGAATAACCGGCAAACCTGGCAATGGACGAATCACAATAGGTGCTTTCAAGCTGGACAAAGAAGTAATACATGCCAGGCCATTTTTACCATTGATATTCATACCGTCAGAACCACACACACCTTCGCGGCATGAACGACGGAAAGATAAGGTTGGATCTTTATCTTTAAGTGCTACCAACGCATCCAACAACATCATGTCTGAGCCTTCAGGAATATCCAGATCATAATCCTGCATATAAGGCTTTTTGTCAGTTTCTGGGTTGTAGCGATAAATACTAAATTTCATTTGCTTCACTCCGTATTCTGTAGCTACAGATTAATAAGTACGGGCTTTCGGAGGGAAAGCTTCGATTTTGGTTGGGCTCATATTCACTTCACGCTTACCCATTTCTTCAGTAGCTGGGTAATAGACAGAGTGAGCTAACCAGTTTTCATCATCACGATCCGGGAAGTCTTCACGACTGTGAGCACCACGACTTTCGGTACGGAACTCAGCAGCCTTAGCAGTTGCGTAAGCCACTTCCATCAAGTTCTCTAGCTCAAGACACTCAACACGCTCAGTATTGAAAGCTTTAGATTTGTCTTTCAGGCGAGCATTTTTCATGCGCTCACGAAGCTGCTTAACTTTTTCCAGACCTTCTTTCATCAGGTCACCAGTACGGAATACACCGAAATGGTTTTGCATGGTGTTCTGCAACTCACGACGCAACTCAACCGGATCTTCACCTTCGTTAGAATCATTCCAACGGCTGTAACGATTCAATGCACGCTCTGCATCAGAATCATTAAAGTCAGCGAACGGCAAACCTTCACGCAATGACTCTTCAAGATGTAAACCAGCTGCACGACCAAACACAACCAGGTCAAGCAATGAGTTACCACCTAGGCGGTTAGCACCGTGTACCGATACACAAGCCACTTCACCTACTGCGTAGAAGCCTTTAACGATTTTTTCGTCGCCAGCAGGAGTACGGTCAATTACCTGGCCATATTTATTGGTTGGAATACCACCCATCATGTAGTGACAGGTTGGAACCACCGGAATTGGGTCTTTCGCAGGATCAACGTGCGCAAAGATCTTAGCCAGCTCGCTGATACCCGGTAAACGAGAGTTAAGAACTTCTTCGCCAAGATGATCCAGCTTCAAGAAAACATGGTCACCATTGGCTCCAGCACCACGGCCAGCCAAAATTTCTTTCATCATCGAACGAGCAACAACGTCACGCGATGCCAAATCTTTGGCATTTGGTGCATAACGCTCCATGAAGCGCTCGCCATCTTTATTGATAAGGTAACCGCCTTCACCACGACAACCTTCTGTAACAAGAACGCCCGCACCAGCGATACCTGTTGGGTGGAACTGCCACATTTCGATGTCCTGGACCGGCAAACCAGCACGCAATGCCATGCCAACACCGTCACCCGTGTTAATCAGAGCATTAGTCGTTGAAGCATAAATACGACCAGAACCACCGGTTGCGAAAACTGTCGCACGCGCTTTAAATAAAGCAATTTCGCCAGTTTCGATGCATAATGCCGTGACACCACAAACATCACCTTCTTCATTACGCACCAGGTCCATTGCATACCACTCGTTAAAGAACTGAGTGTTTGCTTTAAGGTTGGCCTGATACAAGGTGTGCAATAAGGCGTGACCAGTACGGTCAGCAGCCGCTGCGGTACGTGCAGCCTGCTCACCACCAAATTCTTTAGACTGACCACCGAATGGACGCTGGTAAATTTTACCGTTATCCAGACGCGAGAAAGGCAAGCCCATGTGCTCAAGTTCATAAACGGCAGCTGGGCCATTTTCACACATGTACTCGATAGCATCCTGGTCACCAATATAGTCCGAGCCTTTAACGGTATCGAACATGTGCCAGCGCCAATCGTCTGGGTGAGAGTTACCTAACGCAACAGTAATACCGCCCTGTGCAGATACTGTGTGCGAACGGGTTGGGAATACTTTAGAAATCAATGCGACTTTTTGGCCACTTTGCGCCAATTGCAGCGATGCACGCATACCAGCGCCACCGCCACCAACGATTACCGCAT
>NZ_JABURJ010000110.1 GCF_014762745.1 Kangiella sp. | reverse complement strand
CTGAGTATACCTCTGGATGCCTCAACGGAGGGGGCGACTTATGATTTTCAGAGTACATTAATCGATAGCTCACAGGGATTGTAGTGAAATGCTGATATAAATCGCTGAGCGGGTACCTATAATACCTCCAAAGTTATTACCAAATAAAAAGGCATGGCAAGGAAGCCGCGATTAGATTTACCTGGATATGCACAGCATATCATTCAGCGAGGAAATAACCGTCAAGTCTGCTTTGTCTCTGAAGAAGACTTTTCAATGTACGCTCATCACTTACATCGCGCATCTCAAAAATATAGCGTAGATATTCATGCCTGGGTATTTATGACCAACCATGTCCACCTGCTAGTAACCCCCAACACTGCGGGAGCGATATCAAAGATGATGCAATCTGTTGGTCGCAGTTACGTCAGGTACTTTAATTACGTTTACCAAAGGACGGGGACTTTGTGGGAAGGGCGTTTTAAATCCTGTTTGCTGGACACAGAAAGATACTTACTTGAGTGTTATCGGTACATAGAGTTGAATCCAGTTAGGGCAGGAATGGTTACCGAGCCGAGTCAATATAAATGGTCGAGTTATTGTGTGAATGGTTTAGGAAAAGAGTCAAAATTGGCAAGTCCACATGGGCTTTATCTGAAACTGGGAGAAAACTCAAAAGAGAGGCGGCAAGCCTACCGAGAGCTTTTTCGATATCAGCTTGATGATGCAATGGTTGAGGATATTAGAGCAGTTACCCAGAAGGGGTTGGTGCTTGGGCGAGATGACTTTGTTGACCAGGTTGAAAAGTTGACCGCAAGGTCATTAGTGGTCAGGGATGCCGGTAGACCAAAGAAGAATAAAAATGTACTCTGCCCCCATTAATTGGAACAAGGGTTTATGTGCAATTTGCCAATGAATCCGTAAGGATTTATGAATGGCACAATCCTAAATTTAAACAGTCATGTATCTATCAAGGTAATACAAAATGTTAAAACTAATCCAAACTATATTAATTTTCTCATTATTTCTGGTGTCATCATGCAAGGATGGCAGGACTGATGATCATCGATTGGTAAGTTTAAAGGATGTGCTAGAGAATCCACGAGAGTTTGCAGGGCAAAGGGTTCACTTAGCGGGATATGTTTATCAAGATGATTTTTGGGGAAGTTCACCAAGACTCTATATTGATAAAGAACAGGTAGAGAATTTAGATAACCCCAACTTGGATACTCCACTTTCTCTAAAATTGCTTCCATTTGATGGTTTTGATGAAAAGATTCTTAAATGCACAGATCGGACAGTTAGTGTTTACGGAGTGTTGTTCTTAAGTAAAGATTTGGGATTAATACTGCATCTAGAAGAAGGTATTAAAGAGTTTTACGGTGAAGCAGCCGGAGAGTTTTGCTATAAGACCATTGATAGAATACCAGAAGAAACCATAAAAGAGTTGATGAAATTTTACGAAGCGGCTTCTAAGTATAGAGGGAGATAAATCTAGCAGCTTAAAGTCTGATTACATAATTTATAGATCTAAATGGTCTTTGAAAGACGTGAGTATCAAACAGAAGCCGCCCCCATCGACTTCTATCTCTCAACCCCCACCTCACCCCTCATAAACCTTCATTTTACGGGGATTTGCGCTTGTTGCGATTGGGCCACTCAGGTATCCTTAGAGGCTTGTGTCGGTGGGCCGTAACGATGAGCCTGTAACGAGTCATTAATTCAAGAATCTGCAAGCAATGCAACTATCAGAACAATCTCTACCAGAACATTATCAACCTTCTGAAATTGAAGGAAAAATCCAGCAAAAGTGGCAGCAAAATAAGACTTTTAAAGCGGTGGAAGATGCTTCCCGTGAGAAGTATTACTGCTTGAGCATGTTTCCGTATCCGAGTGGCCGTTTGCACATGGGCCATGTTCGTAACTACACCATTGGTGATGTGATTTCACGTTTCCAGCGGATGCAGGGCAAGAATGTGTTGCAGCCGATTGGGTGGGATGCGTTTGGTTTGCCTGCGGAAAATGCGGCGGTCAAGAATAAGGCGTCGCCTGCGCCCTGGACCTATGAAAATATTGAGTACATGAAAGGTCAGCTGAAAATGCTGGGCTTTGCTTACGACTGGGATCGCGAGCTGGCGACCTGTAAGCCTGAGTATTATCGCTGGGAGCAGTGGTTCTTTACTAAGCTGTATGAGAAAGGTCTGGTCTATAAGAAGACCTCATCGGTCAACTGGTGCCCGAATGATCAGACGGTTCTGGCCAATGAACAGGTGGTGGATGGTGCCTGCTGGCGCTGTGATACGCCGGTTGAGCAGAAAGAGATTCCGCAGTGGTTCATTAAGATCACTGCTTACGCCGAAGAGCTGTTGAATGATCTGGATAAGCTGGATGGCTGGCCTGAGATGGTTAAGACTATGCAGCGCAACTGGATTGGTCGTTCGGAAGGGGTTGAGGTTGAGTTCTCGGTAGAAAATGGCAACGGTGATGGCGTTGAGCCATTGCACGTTTACACCACACGCCCGGACACTTTATATGGCGTAACCTATCTAGCAGTGGCGGCCGCTCATCCATTAGCGACTAAAGCAGCCAAGAGCAATCCTGAGCTGGCAGCGTTCGTTGACGAATGTCGACACAGCAAGCTGTCCGAAGCAGACATGGCGACCATGGAAAAGAAAGGTATGCCAACCGGAATTTATGCGATTCACCCATTAAGCGGTAAAAAAGTACCGGTGTGGGTGGCGAATTTCGTACTGATGGATTATGGCACGGGCGCTGTAATGGCTGTTCCGGGGCATGACCAGCGCGACTATGAATTCGCGACTAAATACGGCATTGATATCGCGCCAGTGGTGAAACCTGCTGATGGTTCTGAGCTGGATATCAGCGAACAGGCGCATACTGAGAAAGGCATTCTGTTTAATTCGGGCGAATTCGATGGCCTGGATTTCGACAAAGCATTTGCTGCCATTACTGCTAAATTAGAAGCCGAAGGCAAAGGCAAAAAGACGGTTAATTACCGCCTGCGTGATTGGGGTGTTTCCCGCCAGCGTTATTGGGGCGCGCCGATCCCGATGATCAATATGCCGGATGGTTCGGTTGTTCCTGCTCCGGAAGATCAGCTGCCGGTTCGTTTGCCCGAAGATGTGGTGATGGATGGCGTGACCAGCCCATTGAACACAGACGAAGAGTGGAAGAAGGCAATAGTTGATGGCGTTGAAGGCGTTCGTGAGACTGACACTTTCGATACTTTTATGGAGTCGAGCTGGTATTACGCGCGTTACACCAGCACCGGTTATGACGAGGGTATGTTGAATCCTGAGCAGGCCAATTACTGGTTGCCAGTGGATCAATACATTGGTGGTATTGAGCACGCCACCATGCACCTGATGTATTTCCGTTTCTTCCACAAATTATTGCGCGATGCGGGTCTGGTCAATTCCGATGAGCCAGCCAAGCAGTTGCTGTGTCAGGGCATGGTGCTGGCGGATGCTTTTTATTACATCGATGACAAAGGTGCCCGTCATTGGGTTTCACCGCTTGAAGTTGAAGTGGTTGAGCGTGATGATAAAGGACGAATTATTAAGGCGGTGGACAGCGAAGGCCGTGAGGTGACTCATGCCGGTATGACTAAAATGTCCAAGTCGAAAAATAATGGTATCGACCCGCAGTCGATGGTTGACGAGTATGGTGCTGATACCATGCGCTTGTACACCATGTTTGCTTCGCCGCCGGATCAGGCGCTGGAGTGGCAGGATTCCGCAGTTGAAGGTTCGCTGCGTTTCTTGCGTCGTCTGTGGAAACTGGTGCAAAGTCATCAGCAAAAAGGCCCAGTAGCCAAGCTGGATGTGGCAAGCCTGAACAATGACCAAAAAGCATTGCGCCGTAAAACGCACGAAACCATTGCTAAAGTCACTGACGATTATGCACGTCGCTATACCTTTAATACGGCGATTGCTGCGGTGATGGAATTGTTAAACCACGTCAGCAAAGCCGAAGAGTCGAGCGAACAGGATCGTGCCGTGATGCAGGAAGCGTTGGATGCAGCGGTATTGATGCTGGCTCCAATTGTGCCGCACATCTGTACTGTTTTGTGGCAGGCTCTGGGTTCACTGGTTGGCGAAGAACGTGTTGACGTGGTGGATGCCGAATGGCCAACAGCTGATAAGGCTGCGATGGTGCAGGATGAAAAACTGATTATCGTGCAGGTCAATGGCAAGGTTCGCGCCAAGATTACCGTGGCCGCCGATGCCAGCAAAGATGAAGTCGAAAAGCTGGCGATGGCCGATGAGCATGTGCAGAAGTTTATTGGCGATAGCACAGTTCGAAAAGTGATTGTGGTGCCGGGTAAGCTGGTGAACATTGTTGCGAATTGATTTGCGACAAACTCGAACATAGAAGCGTAAGCAGGAAACCAAAGGAAGATACTGATGAAGCAATTGAGTCTTTTGTTATTACTGACAATGGTGATCATTGGTTTGAGCGCCTGCGGTTTCCAGTTGCGTGGCCAGGGCGCTGAATTGTCCAACACTAAAGTCTGGTTAATCAGTCAGGACATGAACGCGGACTTTGAACGTCGCCTCAAGCAACGCCTCGCTTATCAAGGGGCACAACTGGTGGATGAACCTGAGTTGTCTGAGTTGCAACTGGCGATAGTCAATTATGGTGTTGAACGTCGCACCGTTGCCCGCGATAGTTTAGGCCGTGCTGCCGAGCTTGAAATGATTTTTACGCTGGAATATCAGATGCTGACGCCTGCGATGGTATCGGAGCAGCAGCCGGAAACTCAGCGCATGACCAGTCGCCGCGAATTTGCCTATGAGCGTAACCTTGAATCTGGGCAGGAGCGCGAGCAACAACGTTTGATTGCCGATATGCAGGAAGAAGTTATTGGCCGTTTATTGCTGCAAATTGCTGGCACAGTCAGTCGCTAGGAGAAGTCATTAAGCGTGAAAATCTACCCCGAACAGCTGGAAAAAAACCTTAATACACTGTATCCGGTTTATCTGGTTGCTGGGGATGAGCCATTGCAGAAGATGGAGGCGGTCGATGCCATTCGTGCTTACTGCAAACAGCAAGGGCTGTTAGAGCGACAAATTATTGAAGAAGCCGGTAGCAGCAATCCGCTGACTGATCAGGCTGGCACCATGTCATTGTTTGCTGAGAGCCGACTGCTGGAATGGCGCTTCGATAAAAGTATCAAAAAAGCACATGGCGAATTTATCCAATCCTTTATTAACAGTGAGCCGCAGGATGTTTTGCTGATCACTGCACCGAAACTTTCCTCTGAAAAACGTCTGGCCTGGTATAAAACTCTTGAACAGAAAGGTCTGGTGGTGGAAGCCTGGCCGGTGCCAGCTGAGCGATTGGGCTCATGGCTATCGACTCGCGCTCGAAAACTGGGCGTGGCTTTAGAGCCAGACGCGCTTGCTACTCTGATTGAGCGCTGCGAAGGTAATTTGTTGGCTGCACAGCAGGACTTGCAGATGTTGTCGTTACTATCCGACGGCCAGCCAGTCAGTTCTGACAACATCAAAGAATACGTCGGTGACAACGCCCGTTATTCTGTCTATGAACTATCGGATGCCTGTCTTAGCGGACAAACGGATCGTGCCTTACGCATGTTGGCGACCTTGCAGGCCGAAGGTGTGTATCCGCTGGTGCCGATTAATCAACTGTTGCGTGAGTGTCAGCTGTTGGCCGACTGGGCCGAGCAGATGGCACAGGGTGAAACCCTGGCCAATATCATGCAGAGCCAGCGAGTCTGGCCCAAGCGGCAGAAAATACTGCAAGTGGCTATGAGTAAAGGCAGCGTCAAGAAATGGTATGCATTGGTACAGCGTCTGACCTATCTCGATAAATCGGCCAAAGGGCAGGCCGATGCCGATGTCTGGCAGGAACTGGCTCATGTGGTCTGTCTGATGACCAATTGCAATCCGCTAAGAGGTAGCGGTAAGCGGGTACAGCCTCAGACTGCCGCCTCGCAGGTATCGGCTGAAAAAGGCTTGTCCGATCTGAAAAAATCTTTAGGAATGAATTAGTTATGGCTACCAGTTGCGGTATGGTTCATATCATTCTTGGTGGTACTTTTGATCCGGTTCATCTAGGCCATTTACGCATGGCGCAGGAGATGCTCAATCGATTTCCTGAAGCTCAGGTCTCATTGATGCCCGCAGCCTATCCGCCCCATCGCCCAACTCCCGGCGCGACAACCGAACAGCGCATTGAGATGCTCAATCTGGTGCTGGAAACGACTCCGCAACTGACGCTTGATACTCGAGAGCTGGAGCGAGAAGAGCCAAGCTACAGTGTGGTGACTTTGCGTAATATACGGCTGGAAATTGGTGATAACCCATTGATTTTTCTGATGGGAACCGATGCCTTTGCCAAGCTTGACAGCTGGTATCAGTGGCAGGAGTTATTGGATTTATGCAATATTCTGGTGGTGGGGCGACCCAGTAGCGAGCTACCGCAACAGGGGCCAGTGGCCGAACTTTACCAGCAGCACAGAGTCAGTAAACCAGAAGAGTTGGCACATTTTGCTCGCGGCAAAATTGGTTTTTGCGAAATGCCGCAGCTGGACATTTCTTCAACCTATATCAGAGAACAAATAAAAAGCGGATTTTCACCACGTTTTCTGTTGCCTGATGTTATACTAGACTTTATTCAACGGCATGGCCTCTATGGCTATCAAGCACATTCACCCAAAGGTAATTAATGCAAGCGGAGCAATTGAAAGATCTGGTTGTTAACCAGTTAGAAGACAGCAAAGCCAAAGATATTAAAGTTCTCAATGTAAAAGGTCTCAGTTCGGTGACCGACTACATGATCATTGCCAGCGGCACATCCAGCCGCCACGTCAAATCCGTCGCCCACAATCTCGTTTCCAGCGTTAAAGATGAAGGCGTTCAACCCTTAGGTGTTGAAGGTGATGATGTGGCTGAGTGGGTGTTGGTCGATTTAGGTGATGTTGTGGCGCATATCATGATGCCGCAAACGCGTGACTTTTATCAGCTGGAAAAGCTGTGGGATCCTAACTGGAAAGAAGCCCGCACAACGGCTACCAGTTAAAACAAACCATGCAGGTTCGTTTATTAACGGTTGGTCAGAAAATGCCAGCCTGGGTCGAGCAGGGCTTCCAGGAATACGCCAAACGATTCCCAAATGATTTTAAACTGGAGCTGGTCGAGGTTGCGGCTGAAAAGCGGGGCAAAAATGCTGATATCAGTCGCATCACCGAAAAGGAAGGCAAGACACTGTTATCGCAGATTCAATCCAGTGACTGGGTGGTAGCACTGGATGTTAAAGGTAAAAGTTTTTCCACCGCACAGCTGGCTCAGCAAATTGAGCACTGGCAGCAGCATTATCCCAATCTGGTTTTATTGGTGGGTGGGCCGGAAGGTCTGTCTGAAGAGTGTCTGGCGCGCGCTAATCAAAAGTGGTCCTTATCGGCATTGACCTTTCCGCATCCGCTGGTGCGGATTATCGTTGCCGAATCACTCTATCGCGCCTGGTCGGTGACAGTGAGTCACCCTTATCACAGGGAATGAGTTTCATAGGGAATAAGTCTCACAGGGAATAAACTCTAAAAGAGTCTAAACATAGTTTATTCAATACTGATTGAATGGATTGCTCAGTCAAATTATAAATAGCAGGGATTATGAATTTTTATCAATGGGTTCAGTCCATAGGGTATGTATAAACGACAAGCCATAAAAGATGTTGGTCGCGAAACTTCGATGTTTTTCGCGCGCTGCATTGTGGCATTGTTGATTGTTTTTATCTTATTGCTGGTATTGATCAGTCGCCAGTTCAAGCTGCAGGTTCTGGACTATGAAAAGTACCAGACTCAATCTGAAAATAACCGTATCAGTATTCAGTCGGTAGCCCCGGTTCGTGGCCTTATCTATGATCGTGATGGTAAATTACTGGCGCAGAATCGTTCGATTTTCACTCTGGAAATCACGCCTGAACAAACCCGGGATCTGCCAAAGCTGGTGCAAGAGCTGAGAAAGGTATTGAGCATCAGCGATGAGCAGGTTCTTAAGTTTTTAGAGCAGATTAAATTCCGTCCCAAGTTCAATTCCTACGTCCTTAAATCAAATTTAACTGAAGAAGAAGTTGCCAAATTTTCTGTGGTTCAACATATGTATCCCGGTGCCAGTCTGGAAGCTCGTCTGGAGCGCTATTACCCATACAAGGATGAGCTGGTGCATGTTCTGGGTCGTATGGGCGCCATTAATGTTGAAGAGCTTGAAGCCATGGATGAGGAGACGCGTCTACGTTATGCCGCCACTTCAAAAATTGGCAAGTTGGGTCTTGAGCGTTATTACGAAAGCATTTTGCATGGTGAAGTAGGCAGTCAGCGAGTAGAGACCGATGTGCGTGGGCGTATTATCCGTGTTCTGGAACGTGATGAGCCGGTCGCTGGAATGGATATTCATCTCTATCTTGATTTGGGCTTGCAGAGAAAAGCCACTCAGCTGATGAAAGAAGTTGGGGCGCGTGGTTCAATCGTTGCCGTCGATCCCGCAACCGGTGGTGTGCTGGCGATGGTCAGTCAGCCTGGCTATGATCCTAACTTGTTCACTGGAGGTATTTCCAGTGAAGATTATCGAAAATTACTCACTCCAGAAAGACCACTTTATAACCGCGCGGTGCAGGGCACTTATTCACCGGCATCAACCATTAAGCCTCATCTGGCCTGGATAGGGTTAAAGGAAGGGGTCATCACGCCTGATACCAAGGTTCGAGATCCTGGCTGGTTCTCTTTGCCGAATAATGATCGCCGTTATCGGGACTGGAAGCGCTGGGGGCATGCGCCCTATATGGATGTTGTGGACTCGATTATTGAATCCTGCGACACCTTCTTTTATGACCTGGCGGTTAGGATCGGTATTGATCGTATTCATGATGGCATGATGCAGTTTGGCTTTGGGCAGAAAACTGGCATTGATATGGAAGAAGAAAAAATCGGTATCCTGCCTTCACGCGAATGGAAGCGAAGTGCACGCAAAGAACCCTGGTATAACGGCGATACTGTCAATATTGGTATTGGTCAGGGCTATTGGACGGTAACCCCGCTGCAGCTTGCCAACGCAACAGCTGTTCTCGCCAATGATGGTATCCGCTATCAGTTGCAGTTAGTTCGTGAATTTGTGGACGGCAACATTCATGAGCAGAATGTGCCGGTCATGGCTTATCACCAGATTGAAGTAGGTGATGGACGCTGGCTTGATCTGGTCAAGGAAAGTATGCGCGATGTAATTACAGGCACTAAAGGCACTGCCCGTTCGGCTTTCCAGGGAGCAGAATATATCGCTGCCGGTAAAACCGGCACGGCGCAGGTCAAAAGTCTTGGTGAAGAGGAAGAGTATGATGCCGAGACATTGGCGGAAAAATTCCATGACAATGCTCTATTTATAGGCTATGCACCTTATGAAAGCCCTCAAATCGCCATCGCGGTAGTGATGGAAAATGCTGGTGGTGGTGGTAGTAACGCAGCACCAATTGCTCGAAAGCTGATGGATTATTATTTGATTGAGCAGTATCAGGAAAGTGAAGAAACAACAGAACCCGAGGTAGAGACTAATGGCACTGCTCAATAGTACCGCAAATAGCCACAAGGAGCGCTACAGTCTGTTGTGGCGCTGGCATATTGATGCGCCATTATTGTTGGGTATTATTGCGCTCATGTGTTTCAGCCTGCTGGCGGTGTATAGTGCTGGCGGCGAGAGCATAGCACTGGTCAAGCGTCAGGCGGTTCGGTTCGCCGCTGGCCTGGTGGTGATGTTTGTATTGGCTCAGTTTGAACCCAGAACTTTCCGTCAGTGGGCGCCAGCCTTATACGCTGTCGGTATTATCTTCTTGCTGGCAGTGATTTTCTTTGGTGAGTCCAGTAAAGGAGCGCAACGCTGGATTGATATTGGCATTCGCTTTCAGCCCTCAGAAATCATGAAGCTGGCAGTGCCCTTAATGGTTGCCTGGTATTTTGCTGAAAAGGCGCTACCGCCAAGCTTCCTACAAACTATTGGCAGCCTGGTGTTGGTACTGACGCCTGTTGTCTTGATTATGTTGCAGCCGGATCTTGGTACTTCTTTATTGATAGGGGCTTCTGGCTTATTCGTCGTCTTTTTTGCCGGAATTCGCTGGCGTTACATCCTGGGCGCCATCTTGATAGCAGCGGTTCTGATCCCAATTATGTGGTATTTCGTGATGCATGATTATCAAAAAGGTCGTGTATTAACTTTCTTGAATCCAGAAAGAGATCCGCTGGGCGCCGGTTATCATATTATTCAGTCGCAGATAGCCATTGGCTCTGGTGGCATATATGGCAAAGGATGGCTTAACGGTACTCAGTCACAACTGGAGTTTTTACCCGAGCGCCATACCGACTTTATTTTTGCCGTGATCGGTGAAGAGTTTGGCCTGGTCGGCATCGTTCTATTATTGTCACTTTATGCCTTCGTGATTGTCCGAGGTATTTATATCAGCCTGCAAGGGCAGGAAACCTTTAGCAGACTTTTAGGTGCGTCACTAATTTTAACCTTCTTCATCTATATTTTTGTAAATATAGGCATGGTCAGTGGTTTGTTACCCGTGGTCGGGCTACCATTGCCCCTGATCAGCTATGGTGGCACCTCGATAGTAACCCTGATGGCAGCTTTCGGCATATTAATGTCGATTCAGACCCATCGACGGCTGCATTCAACTTAATAGCAAATAAAGCGAGGCTTTATGAAAACAAATATAAAAAAGACAGTTGGAACATTGGTTATGGCCTGTGCCTGTGCATTTACAGGCATCAGTGCGCACGCCTATTCAGATCCGGATAAAGCTCCAACCGAAGCGAAAGCTTTTGCCAGTTATATGCATAAAAAGCATGGTTTCACTGAAGACTATGTGCAGATGGTACTTGATAAAGTAGAAGTTCGTCAGTCAATTCTTGATGCCATCAGTCGCCCAGCTGAAAGTAAGGACTGGTATGAGTATCGTCCTATTTTTATCGAGCAGAAGCGCATCAAGCAGGGTGTTCAGTTCTGGCTGGAAAATGAAGACACTTTGAAGCGTGCCGAAGAAAAATATCAGGTTCCGGCAGAAATTATTACCGCCATTATCGGTGTAGAAACTCGCTATGGTCGCGTTATGGGCAGCTTCCCGGTAGTGGATGCCATCGCAACATTAGCCTTTCACTACCCAAAGCGCGGAGCTTTTTTCGCCGGTGAGCTGGAAGAGTATTTTGTATTGGCCAGAGAGCAGGGCTGGGATCTAGCAAAGCCGAAAGGTTCCTATGCTGGCGCCATGGGTATGGGGCAGTTTATTCCGACATCCTATCGTCATTACGCGGTCGATTTTGACGGTGATGGCAATATCAACCTGTTTGATAATGTTGAGGATGCGGTCGGCAGTGTGGCCAATTATTTTCACGTGCATGGCTGGCGCATGGGTGAACCAGTAGCAGAGTTTCTGCCAGCTGCGGATATCAAACTGGTTGAGCAATTCCGCAACGATACGCTGAAACCAAAGTTTACTCTTGGCGAGCTGAAATCGGTGGGTCTTGAATACCAGGGGCCACTCAAGGATGACGATATCGTTGGCATTTATGCCTTTAAACAGGAAAGCAAAGAAGAATATTGGCTAGGCTTTAACAACTTTTATGTGATTACTCGTTATAATCGTAGCCCTTTATATGCCATGGCAGTTCACCAACTAAGTCTTGAAATTAAAGATGCGGTGGAACATGCCAAGCAAAATCAGGTCGAAGCAAAGTAACCTAACTAAATGATGAGCATTGAGAATCGCGCGTGATAATTAAAATGACTTCAAAAACTGTAGTAACTTCTGGTAAAGCCCTGGTTGCAAGCCTGGGGTTGTTGCTGGTGGCGGCCTGTACCACGACACCGCCCGCCGAAGAGTATGAATACGAATACGGCAGTCCTGCTGACCGATTACGTCCTGATTATGCGCCGGACGGTTCGCAGGGGCCTTTTACTGATGGCCCTATCGCTGAGCCGACCCCAAAAGTAGAAACTAAAAGCGGACTGGGCAATCCCCCATATTATGAAGTTGATGGTGTGGTCTATCATGTGATGGATTCTGGTGACGGTTATAAAGATGCTGGCGTTGCCAGCTGGTATGGACAGAAATTTCACGGGCGTCGTACTTCTTCTGGCGAAGTCTATGATATGTACCAATTCACGGCAGCCCATAAAACACTACCCTTGCCCAGCTACGCGCGAGTAACCAATCTGGATAATGGCCAATCGGTAGTGGTTAAGATTAATGACCGAGGTCCTTTCAAGAAAAATCGTATTATTGATTTATCCTACGCTGCAGCGAAAAAGCTCGGTTATATGGATCAGGGAACCGCCAGAGTTGAAGTTGAAGTGCTGGCATCGCCTCGTTCTGGCCGAGTCAATACTGCTCAGGTAGCGCAGGCTGGTGAGCTGGAGTTACCACCAATGGAAGAGCAAAAAGATAATGCTCAGCTGTTTGTTCAGGTTGGAGCCTTTGCTGATCCACTAAGAGCCGATACGCTCGCTGCCAGATTGCGTGATCACTTTGGTCAACCGATTACGATTAGCGCTGTGGAGTCCAATGGACAAAAGTTACAGCGCGTGCGAATTGGGCCCTTGCGCGATGCGCGAACTGCTGAAAATATTTTACGCCAATTAAATCAATACAACTTTGGTACGCCTAAAGTTGTCACTGAATAACCTTTAAATTCTGGGATTGTTAAGCCAATGTTTGTTCAACAAAAAACTCTAAAATTATTATTCACTCTTGGAATACTTGCTGTCCTTGCAGCCAATTCAGCGATGGCTGCCATTCAGCCTGGTAAACCGAATGTGGATGCCCGCTCATATTTGTTGATGGATTATGACACAGGGCAGATTATCATGGAGGAAAATGCAGATCAGAAACTACCGCCTGCCAGTTTAACCAAGATGATGACCAGCTATATCATTGGCGATGAGTTGCATAAAGGTAACTTGAGTCTTAGCGATAAGGTACTTGTCAGTGAAAACGCCTGGGCCCAGAACCCAAAACTAAAGGGCGGCTCATTGATGTTTATTGAGGTCAATAAATACGTCAGCGTTGAGGATCTCTATCGTGGCATCATTATTCAGTCGGGCAACGATGCCAGTATTGCGATGGCTGAGCATATCGCTGGTACCGAAGAAGCCTTTGCAGATTTGATGAACCAGTATGCTGCCAAGCTTGGCATGAAAGATACTCATTTTAAGAACAGCACCGGCTGGCCGGCAGAAGGGCATGTCACCACGGCCCGTGATTTAGCGATTCTGGCACGCGCCCTGATCCGTGACTTCCCGGAAGATTACGCCATTTATGCGGAACGAGAGTTCACCTATAACGGAATTAAGCAGCGTAATCGTAATGAGTTATTAGGCGACCCAACTTTAAATGTGGATGGTCTTAAAACTGGCCATACCGAAGAAGCAGGTTACTGCCTGGTGTCTTCTGCGGAAAAAGAGGATATGCGACTGATTTCAGTGGTCATGGGTACCGACAGTGAAGCTGAGCGAGCCAGCGAAACCCGTAAACTGCTCAACTATGGTTTCCGTTTCTATACCAATATCAAGCCATTTAAGGCCGGTCAAAGCCTGCGTACAGCCCGCGTCTGGAAAGGGGAGGAAGAAGAAGTTAAGGTTGGCCTGGCTCAAGATGCTGCATTAACTTTGCTGAAAAGCCAGAAAGACCAGATTCAGGCCAACTACACCATTCAGTCACAGTTGATAGCACCGATTCGTCGCGGTCAGGTGGTTGGTGAAGTCTTCTTTAAAGTAGGGGACCAGGAAGTGAAACGTATGCCTTTGGTTGCTTTGGATAATGTGGAAGAAGCAGGCTTCTTTGGCCGTATGTGGGATTCCATGAAGCTTTGGTTCCATTAAGATTGGTTCTACTAAGTTACTAACACAAAATCAGGAAGTTATAAGTGTCCATAGCCTATTTAAACGGACAGTTTTTACCCATCGAAGAAGCAAAAGTCCCGGTACTTGACCGGGGCTTTTTGTTTGGTGATGGAGTTTATGAGGTGGTGCCCGTATACGCCGACAGGCTCTTTCGCTTTAAGCAGCACATTGCCCGCCTGGAAAACAGTTTGCGTGGTATTCGCCTGCCGATGGAGCAATCCCTGCAAGACTGGGCTGACATCTGTCATCAGCTGATTGAAAAGAACTCGCTGCAAAACGCATCGGTCTACTTGCAGATCACCCGGGGCGTCTACACCGAGCGTAATCATGACTTTCCGGCAACACCCATACCGACCATCTTCGCCATGATCAGTGCTTTGCCTGAAGTGCAGCCAGTACCGAGCGACAAGGATCTTCAGGGTATTTCGGTGATCACAGCAGAAGATATTCGCTGGCAACGCTGCGATATCAAAGCCATCACCTTACTGGCTAACTGCATGCTCAAGCAGCAGGCCCTTGAATGTGGCGCGAATGACACCATATTGATACGTAGTGGAGTGGCTTTCGAAGCAACATCAAGCAACCTGTTCATCGTGCGTGATGGTGTCATTATCACGCCGCCATTAAGTGAGCACCTACTTCCGGGAGTTACCCGTGATTTCGTGTTATGGCTGGCTGAGCAGCATGGAATATTGACCGAACAGCGTCTGATCCCGGAGCATGAGTTGCTGCAGGCCGATGAAATCTGGTTAACCAGCTCCACTAAAGAAATCCGCCCAGTTACCCGCTTAAATGATGTTACTATTGGTGATGGCACTGCGGGCCCTGTCTGGCGGCAAATGTACAACCATTATCAGCAGCTTAAAGCGCAGCTGTATCGTGGCGAAATCGACAGAAATATTGAAGGTGAAATAGCGTTATGACGCAAAATTATGATCGTGATGAGTTATGGCAATTTCCGTGTGAAATATGCTTTAAAGTCATGGCTGTAAACCGTGATGGCATTGATATGGAAGTTGCGGAAGTAGTCAATCGTCATGCGCCCAATGATTATTCTCCCGCCAGCAAGCTCAGCCGTGATGGCAATTATGTTTCCCTGTCATTTATGGTTGTGGTTGAAAGCAAAGAGCAAGTAGATGCCATGTATCGCGAAGTCTTCACTGTTGAAGGCGTGAAAATGACTCTATAAAGACTTTCATAAGGCATCTAACTGACAATGAGTGACCAATCCACAGTAATCATCCGCGAGCTGGGGCATGAAACCTATGTTCCAGTATGGAAGCGGATGCAGCAATTTACCGATAATCGTGACGATAGCACTACCGACGAGATCTGGCTGGTTGAGCATGACCCGGTATTTACCCAGGGACAGGCGGGAAAAGCCGAGCATCTGTTATTTCCCGGAGAAATTCCGGTGGTGCAGGTTGACCGCGGCGGACAAGTTACTTACCATGGCCCCGGTCAGCAGGTTGCTTATTTTATGATCGATTTGCGGCGTAAAAATATGGGCCCGAGAGATCTGGTTTCCGGCATCGAAAATGCTATCGTCGATATGCTGGCGCTCTATGGCATCGAAGCTTATCCACGCTCTGATGCACCTGGCGTTTACACCGATGACCAGAAAATCTGCTCGCTCGGCTTACGAATTCGAAAAGGCAAGTCCTTTCATGGACTGGCCTTGAATGTGAATATGGATCTTGAACCATTCTCACGTATCAATCCTTGCGGTTATCAGGGCATGCAAATGACCCAGATAGTCGAGAAGGGTGGTCCGGACAATCTGGAGCGCGTTAAACCTGATCTGATTGATCAATTATGCGACAAATTGGGCTATACTAAGCGCCTGGAAATGACCGGATTACCTGAGCCAATCAGCGAATCCATTGAGTAATAGTGAATGTCAAATTCTGAACCGGTAAAAAACCAAACGAATCAAACAGTTAGTAGCAATGTTACAGGTAAGGTTGCAGCTAAGGCGAAAAAGGTCATCCCTGGCCAAAAAATGCGTGCCGAAGATAAAATGGCGCGTATTCCGGTAAAAATCATGCCAACCGAAGAGATGCCGCGCAAACCGGACTGGATTCGCGTGCGTCTGCCAAACGGCAATCAAATCACCAAGATTAAGGACATGTTGCGTAACAACAAGTTGCATACAGTTTGTGAGGAAGCGTCGTGCCCTAATCTACCCGAGTGTTTTGGTCACGGCACCGCAACCTTCATGATCATGGGTGATATCTGTACGCGACGCTGCCCATTCTGCGACGTGGCGCATGGTCGTCCATTGCCGCTGGATCCGGAAGAGCCACAAAACCTCGCTGATTCTGTGAAATCAATGGGGCTGAAATACGTGGTGATTACGTCAGTGGATCGTGATGATTTGCGTGATGGCGGTTCAGCTCATATTTCGGAATGTGTTCGTGTCGCCAAAGAACAGAATCCAGGCCTTAAGGTGGAAGTACTAGTGCCGGACTTCAGAGGGCGTATGGAAGTTGCGCTGGATCTGATGGCTGATGGTTTGCCAGATGTGTTCAACCACAATCTGGAAACAGTACCGCGTCTTTATAAGCAGGCACGTCCAGGCGCTGATTATCAGTGGTCATTGGATTTGCTGAAAAATTTCAAAGAGCGCTATCCCGGCATCCCAACCAAATCAGGTTTAATGATTGGGCTTGGCGAAACCAACGAAGAAATTATCGAAGTGATGAAAGACCTTCGAGCTCACGGCGTTGAAATGTTAACGCTTGGGCAGTATCTGCAACCCAGTAAGTACCACCATCCAGTCATGCGCTTCATGCCACCTAAAGAATTTGATGAGCTGGGCAGAATCGCAGAAGAGATGGGCTTCACCAATGTGGCCAGCGGACCTATGGTGAGATCGTCATATCACGCGGATATGCAGGCGGCAGGCGAGAAAGTCTCTTAAAGTGGTCTTTTTGCTCTATAGCTGTGTTATTTGAATTTTGTACTCGGTCACGTATTAGATATACGCTCCCTCAAACCCAAAACTCAAATGCCTTGCTCTTAACCCAAAATCGTCACTTTAAAACAGAGAATGTTTGAAGTGTCTTATTGTAGAAAAGTTTTTGAAAGTTTGAAGCCGGTTTGTTTGGCTTCATCAATGTACCTAGAAAGTAAAAGAGATGATTATGCAAATTGAAGAAAACAAAGTCGTATTGATTGAATACACAGTGAAAACAGAAGAAGGTGTATTAGTCGATACATCAGAAGGGAATGAGCCATTAGCTTACTTGCATGGTCATCGTAATATTATTCCTGGTCTTGAGAATGCTTTAACGGGCAAGAAAGTCGATGACGAGTTGTCTGTTAATGTTCAACCTGAAGATGCTTATGGTCAACGTCATGATGACTTGATCAAAGAAGTGCCAGCACAGGCTTTCCAGGGCGTAGAAAAAGTTGAGCCAGGCATGCAGTTCCATGCTGAGTCTCCAAATGGCCCGCAGCTCATTACTGTGACAAAAGTTGAAGGCGAAACTGTGACTGTTGATGGCAATCATCCATTAGCAGGCGTTCCTTTGATGTTTGATGTGAAGGTTATTGAAGTGCGTGATGCCAGCGAAGAAGAGTTGGCGCATGGTCATGTTCATGGACCTGGTGGTCACGATCATTAATTAGCTTGAAAGGCCTTCTTATGAAGGCCTTTTTTATATCTTGTAATAGATATGATTTTGTGACGACCTTGTTGTTGCTTTTCTAAAAAGAACGATTTACATTACGACTAGTTATCAAGTCTGAGTGGACAATATGAGTGCTCTAGAACAACCAATATTAGTCAGCCACAAATTGTGCCCGTTCGTGCAACGTTCGGTGATCACACTGCTGCATAAGAAAATTGATTTCACCATTGAATATATTTCTCTGGAGCGAAAACCTGACTGGTTTGTAGAGATATCGCCACTGGGCAAAGTGCCTTTGTTGCGTATCAAAGATACGGTGCTATTCGAGTCTGCCGTAATTAATGAGTATCTTGATGAAACTCATGGCAAGCCAATGCTACCAACGGATCCACTGGAAAAAGCAGAGCATCGCTCCTGGATCGAATACAGCGGCAGCATCAATAATATTCAGTTTCAACTGACTCAGGCTCGCCGAGAAGAAACTTTCGTCAAAATCGAAGAAGACTTGAATAAGAAATTAGCTCATCTTGAGAAACGCATTGGTAATCAGGGCTTTTTTGATGGTAAAGACTTCAGTCTGGTTGATAGTTCTTTCGCGCCATTTTTAATGCGCTCAAAGATTCTTGCTGAAAACACTGGTGTTGATACCGTCAGTGACTACAAGAAAATACAAAAGTGGCGTGAAAATTTATTGTCCTTGCCCGAAGTGAAGAAATCTGTGGTTAAGGATTTTGAAGATCTCTATATGGAGTCGATATACGAGCGAGGCGGATATCTGGCGGACCAATAAGGTCCGCTTTTTTTGTCTTGAGAATTAGAACTAGTATCCGTTAAAGGCGGCAGTTGGGTCGTTTTCCTGATGCCTGAGCCTGCTGGTAGATTTTTAAGGCTCTGTCCATTTTGGCATTTAAGTCTCGGATGCGGCTATCGGTGCCGGGGTGAGTGGATAAAAACTCTGGCGTTGAACCACCGCCTGCTTTCTGCATATTTTTCCATAACTCAATACTCTGACGTGGGTCAAAGCCTGCACGGGCCATTAGTTCTAGCCCAATCTCATCTGCTTCGGATTCGTGTTTGCGGCTAAAAGGTAAAATGATTCCAACTTGAGCGCCAACACCTAGTAGCCCCAGCAACTGTTGCTTTTCAGAGGTCATATCGCCAGCGGCAACTGCCGCCAGTTGCATTCCGGTTTGAGTCAAAAAGCCCTGTGAGACTCGCTCGTTACTGTGCTTGGCCCAAACGTGCCCTATCTCATGCCCAATAACCGAAGCTAGCTGATGTTGGTTCTCGGCTACTTTTAACATGCCGGTA
This sequence comes from Kangiella sp., assembly GCF_014762745.1. Taxonomy (GTDB): domain Bacteria; phylum Pseudomonadota; class Gammaproteobacteria; order Enterobacterales; family Kangiellaceae; genus Kangiella. Next base: position 70,788 of record NZ_JABURJ010000110.1, on the reverse strand, counting down.
TGAACGCCTATTTTTCCACCTGGTAAAGCAAAAGCATTGGCAGAGTCTTCTGCGAAAATTTTAACTTCCCACTGGGTGGAGCGCATGGCCGGAGCAATGGCATTCAGTTCGGGAATCAGGGCATCCACCACGCAGTTAACGTAGGTGGCATTTCTAGGGTTGTTATCGAGCTTCTGGCTTTCCTGCATGGATGTGAAGCTTGCTGCCCCCATTTGCGCCATTTGCGATTCAGGAAATAAAGTTAGCTGACTGCGACCAGTCGGTGAGGTTGCGCAGGCAAATAAGGTTAAGGCAAGACAGCCAGAAATAAGAGGTTTCATGTAAACTCCATTTAATACAGTTAGTTAGCTGTATTCTAGTATAAAGAATCGTGTATCAGTATTGTACAAATATGCGCTACTTAACAAATCCAGCATAATTGTTCGAATTTTAAACAGGGTTTCTTGTCAGATTTTAGCAGTTGTAGTAGTTTTTTAAGAGCGCTAACGCAATATATGGAGCATTTTGATGAATGCGCAACACAAGTTAAAACTCGATAAAAAGTTCATCTTAAAGGTGGCGGGTTCCGATCACCCTGAGATAGTTACCACCATTACCGAGATCCTTCATCGTTTCAAAGGCTCCATGGAAGTGTCTCGATTTAACCGTGTCAAAGATCATTTTACTGGCGTCTTCGCTGTTTCGCTGAATAGCATGTATTTCAAACCCTTCGTTGCCTGTCTCGAAAGTTTGGAGTCCGCTAAACTGAGATTCGAGTTCCACACTACTGAGAACTGTCAGTCATCCTATCCATTTGATCCCGAAAATATCGTATTTGAGATTGATGCCTGGGGTATAAAAAATCAGGCTGCCAGTATTGAATTGTTGCGGATTTTGTCACGCAATCATTTACGGGTGGACAACATTGCAACCGACGCAATGCCCAATCGTCAGGGCTATACCATCAATATGAAGGTATCGACAGATCATGTAATTGATGTTGAGCTTGTTGAGCGTGAGTTGCAGGCACTTGCTGAAAATGAAGGTTTCTATCTGAATATGCTGGACGAAGAGGAAGATATTAAAGAAGCCATCTAGCGGTTTATATTTGATTAAGATGAAAAAAGAGCGCCAATTGGCGCTCTTTTTGTATGAGGTATGACTATGAAGACGGCAGGATTATTCTTCTATCTCATGGCCATCAATAATAAAGCCGATTCTTTGCTTGGGTTCTTCTTCGGTAACCTTCTGCACATAACATAACAGCTCCACATTGTTCTGATGCGTGAGTACCATACAGGGATTGCCGCCAGCCGTACCTTCGATTCGTATGCCATGAAAAGACTCTTGAACCAGTCGTGTAACATTGATCTGCAGGCCGCCGTTAAGCATGGCAACAATGGTTGGCTCTGCATCTTTGGGCATGTGCTGTCGCCAGGTGTGAATGGTCTTGGCAAGACTTTTGATTAATTCGCCAGCAGAACGATAGTCGTTTACATCCTGATGAGAGAGACCCATCTCTTCGACACTGAGGCAAGGGGGCTTTACGTCAGGGTGAACATTGTGAAAAATTTCAACATCACTGGGTTGGCGCTGTTGGATGATTGTCTGATACGGAGTGCTCATAGCTGTAAGATATTCTTAAAGGTCTTTTGAAGATAAACGACCTGCGGACAACAAGCAAGAGAAGAAACAGTGATAAGATTAGTTATCGACTTTTACAGAAACATTCGTCATTATTAGCGCCGATGGAAGCAATTGTTAAAGACATTCTTGATTGGATTTCCAATCACCCTCATATGGCTGGTGCGGCTGTGTTTCTAATTGCCTTTTTAGAATCCTTGGCCATCGTCGGCCTGGCCGTGCCCGGCTGGTTATTATTGGTCGGGATTGGCAGCTTGATAGGTGGCGGGACACTCAATTTCTGGCTGGTCGCATTCTGTAGCTTCCTGGGTGCCGCCAGTGGTCAGTTGGTATCCTATTGGTTTGGTTATCACTTTCAGGACAAGGTGCATCACTGGGGCTGGATTCGACGCCACCAGAAGATGTTGCATACAGCAGAGGATTTCTTCCAGCGCCATGGCTTCGCCGGTGTTTTAGTCGGGCAGTTCATTGGGCCAATTCGTGCAGTGATAGCGCTGATTGCTGGCGTGCTTGATATGCCACCGAAGAAATTTATTACTGCGATTGTCATTGCCACTCTGATATGGGCACCGGTCTATCTAATGCCGGGAGTTGTGCTCGGCGCTGCGCTGACATTCGAAAAAACTGAGGTCTGGGTGCTGGTGGGCAGTCTTATCATCATGGCCATTTGTCTATGGCTTTTAGGACGCTTTCTAATCGACCATCATCATGCTAGAACCCATCACACCACATTACCGTTAAAGCGTCATATCAACAGCCTGTTAGCACTGGGCGTCTTTTCAGCGGTGATCGTTTTCCTGGTTATTTCGAGTTATGGAAGCCTGATGATGCAGTTAGGCTACAAGATCTGGTATCTCATTATTTAGATTTAATGCATGTTAAATGAACTGATTACTCATTATTGGCAGGAATTTCTTTTGATGGCATCTGCGCACGCACTGGCCGTGGCCAGTCCGGGTCCTGATTTTGCAATTGTGATGCGTCAGAGCCTGGTCTTCGGTCGTCGCTTCGCGATTTTGACCAGTATTGGGATAGGCCTGGCAATTCTGGTGCATGTGACCTATGCGGTTTTAGGCATCGGCTTATTGATTCGAGATACGCTGTGGTTATTCACGACCATCAAAGTTGCTGGAGCGGCGTATCTGCTTTATATAGGCTGGCAGGCCATTCGTGTACAGAAAGCTGAGGTTAAGGATTTTAACCCGGTTAGCCGCGATACCATGACCAATATTAAAGCATTCCGGCAGGGTTTTATCACCAATGTGCTAAACCCCAAGGCAACACTGTTTTTCCTTTCACTGTTTACCACCATTGTCAGCGCACAAACGCCAATGGGCATACAGGCTCTTTATGGGATCTGGATGTCAGTGATGACGGGCGCATGGTTTGTCTTTCTGTCGCTCATGTTGACGCAGCAAAGAGTGAGGCAGTTCTTTGCGTCATTTGGACATTGGATTGATCGAGTGTTGGGTGCCTTCCTGATTATTCTGGCGATCCTGTTATTGTTTTCTACAGTAAACTAGACTCGACTTTTCGGCAGATGTATCACCACGCATAAGCCAGAGTTGGCTTGGTTATAGGCGGTGATGGTGCCACCATTAGCCTCAATCCCTCTTTTGGCAATGGCTAAACCAAGCCCGGTGCCACCAGAGGTTCGCTCACGTGCATCGGTTGGGCGGTAAAAGGCATCAAAAATCTTTTCCAGGTGTTCTTCACTGACGCCATGTCCGGAGTCGCATATCTTAATCTCAATGCCAAGCTCAGTTTCCGAGGTGGAAACAGTCACGCAGGTATCGTCTGGTGTATGGCGTATGGCATTGCGCAATACATTCTCAATCGCGCGAGCCAGCAGGCTGTAGTAACCGTTAAAAGTGATCTCGCTAGCGCTATGGTAATCGATCGTTTTGTTATGCGCCTCTGCTTCGAATTTTGCGTCTTCAACAATAACATCCAGCAGATCATTGAGAACGAAACTGGCGCGGTCTTCATTAACATGCCCACGCTCTAATGCGGCCATCTGGAGAAGCTCTCCGATCATATCGTCGAGTCGCTCAACCTCAAGTTCGATCCGATCAATATGCGAGCGCGACTCTGGACTGGCTGTTTTCTGGGCCAGACTGGCAGCGATTTGCATACGAGTCAGTGGTGAACGAAGCTCGTGTGAAACATCACTTAACAGCCGTTTTTGTGAGTGGATTATGCGCTCAATACGTTCAGCCATCAGGTCAAAGTCTTCCGCCAGATCGGCAAACTCATCTTGCCGTTTACTAAGATAGCGTTCTGATCGCGCGCTCAGATCGCCACGCGCAAATGCCTGTGTGGTTTTTTGTAATTGATGAATGGGGCGAGTCAGATACCAGGTCAGCGCAATACACACTAGCGCACTGATACCAAGCGCTAATAGCAGGTGCCAGGCCGAAACGGAGTGATAAAGGTAGGAGACAACGGTTGTAAACTGGTTCTGACTTTTTTGCTGTAAAAAGAGCAGATAATAATTCCCTCGATTGAAAACAATTTCAGGGCCAATGTAGGCCATGTTGTCGACTACCACCATAGCAGGAGTATTGCGATTGCGATAAAAAGAACTTAAGTGGTACAGAACATCGGGTACTTCTTTACCTGTCAAATCTTCGCCGTTCTTGTCGATAATAAAAGTATTATCGAGATCATCTGGCACGCGGTTAATCTTCAACAGACTGTCAGTTTGATACTCGTCAATGATTTTGCGTAATTGGATATTGATGGCGGCCTGGCGTAACTGCTTGGCTTCCTCGTCAGATGCGGGAACCAGTTTGTTATCGTTTCCAGTAAGACTGTATAGAAAAATAACACTGGTTAAGGTGATCAGGGTTGCCAGCCAGAACCAGAGAAAAATCTTCCAGAATAGGCTGGGCCGGACGAGGTTACGAATCCAGGGCAACATACTGATAGCCAACACCGCGAACTGTTTTTATGCGTTCATCCCCTTTGGAGTCAGGGCCAAGTTTGCGGCGTAAATTACTGATGTGCATATCAATGCTGCGATCATAAGCTTCTAGTGTGCGTCCAAGGCAGCTTTCCGATAAGTCATCACGACTGACTAGAGTACCGGCATTATTCATTAGTAAATAAAGAATATCGAATTCGGTGGCGGTCAACTTCACCACTTCGTTGTTTAGCAACACTTCGCGCGAGGCCGGGTTGATATAAACATCGCCAAGATGGACTGACTGGAGTTTCTTTTGCTTGGTGCTGTAGACATTCTCAGTACGGCGCAGGATGGTGCGAATGCGGGCAGTTAATTCTCTTGGATTACAGGGCTTGGCAATATAGTCATCAGCGCCCAGTTCCAGGCCAACAATTCTGTCTATCTCATCGCCCCGAGCGGTTAACATCAGGATCGGTACCTGCGACTCTTTACGAACCGTTTTCAGAACATCAAAACCATTCATGTTAGGTAACATGACGTCCAGTACCATCAGATCAAAACTGTGGTCGAGAATCAATTTGGCAGCGGTAGCTCCATCATGAGCAAGCGCAACATCAAAACCCTCTTGAGAGAGGTATTCCTGAAGTAATTGACAAAGTTCAATGTCGTCATCTGCAACTAATAATTTTGGCATAGCTACCCTAACCTATTGGCGTGAAAGGAGTTTAGCACGCACTGCAAAAATAATGTGTAAAGTTTAGTCAGTAAGTTTTACACAAGCTTTACGTGAAAACGGTTATTAATTCAAACTTTTAAGGATAAAAGGAGTCTATAGTGAGTAATACAAATTTGCAAAAAACATTCTTCATAGTAAGAATTCAGTGACCAGCAAGCGAGAAATGGGTAAGGAGTAAATTATGTTATTTAATAAAGCACTATTTGCATTAGCATTAGGAGCATCATTAATGGTGTTTAGCGTTAGTGCTGATGCTCGGAATCATGGAGGAATGCATGACAATGACTCTATGATGAAACACGATATGATGATGGAAAAGTTAGGTGTCAATGAAGAGCAGCGTATGAAAATTGACAAACTCTATGAGCAACGAAAGGAAGCAGTTAAGGCGCATCAGGAGCAGATGCAAGAGTTGATGCAAGAGCAGCGTCATATGATGCAACAAGATAATTTGGATAAAGCTAAGTTGCAAAGCAATTTGCGTAAACAGGCTGATCTTAAAGCCGAAATGATGGCGGGAAGGCATCAGCACTATATGGAAGTTCAGAAACACCTTAATGAAGAACAGCGAGCCAAAATGAAAGAGCTGAGAGAACAAATGTATGAGATGCGAGAAGAAATGCGTGAAGAAGCTCAGGAACGCAGAAAAGAAAATCGTGGTTAACTGTTAAACCTCTCCCCCTTAGTGTTAAAGGCTGGCACCTGGCCCCTCGAAATTAGTGCTAGCTTCTCGACACTAACGTTATTTCAGAATATTTCTGAAATCTTCGCCACCTTCGGGTGGCTTTTTTTTGCTATTATGAAAGCTGTTTTGTTAAGAGTTAATCCGATGCAGGATAAAAGTCGAATCCAGGCAGATTTAGAGTGGTTGATTAATAGTCCAGATTTTCTATCGGTGGTAAACGTTAATGGACTGCACGATCAATACTTACTTAATGCCAAGCAATTTCTGGCTGATGCTGCAGGCGACAGTAGCACCTTTACTTTTGAGCTAACCCACCGGCTGGGTGTTTACTTCGAACAACTGTGGCATCATCTCATCCGTTCAAATCCAACCGTTAATTTAGTGCGCCTTAATCAGCAGGTCATTATTAATAAGCAGACTTTGGGTGAGTTTGATTCCATTATCCAGGATTTGAATTCAAAGCGGATTGTTCATTGTGAGCTGGCAGTAAAGTTCTATCTGCAAATAGGTGGAGGCATACAATTATCTGACTGGGTCGGCCCTAATTTACGCGATCGCTTTGACCGCAAGTTTCACCGTTTGCTCAATCATCAATTAGCGCTATCAGTGAATGATCAGGTCAGGCAATGGTTAAGGCAGGAACAGATTAATATTGACCAGACAGCATTGCTGACAAGAGGCCGTTTATTCTATTCAATCAGGAATTTTCTCAAACAAAATTTCCAGCATCCTGCTGAGGTCGAGCCACATCACCTGAGAGGTTTCTGGGCAACGCATGATGAGTTCATCGAATATCGGAATCAGACAAACTATGACTGGTATCAATTACCACGAATGTACTGGTTGTCAGAGCTGACAGCGCATGATTATCCGCAGGTGATAAAGCTGGGGCAATTGAACCAAGAGCAGTTATCGACTGTAGTGGCCATGGAAAAAGATCGGGAGGTTATGCGAGGTTTTGTGGTTACTGATGAGTGGCTGGAAAGGGCACAACAAAGAGTTTTAACTAAGCCCTGAAATTATCAGGGCTTATCATTCCAATCTATCAGTGCAAGCGGTTATCAATCAGATGCTGAACCACCGATGGATCAGCAAGAGTTGAAGTATCGCCTATGCTGTCTACCTGGTTTTCAGCAATCTTACGCAAGATCCGGCGCATGATTTTACCTGAGCGGGTTTTGGGGAGATCAGGTGCCCATTGAATCTTGTCGGGCTTGGCAATTGGGCCAATCTCTTCAGTGATAATATCAATCAACTGTTGCTTGATTTCATCATTAAACTCCACACCTTTCTTGAAGATGACAAAGGCATAGATTCCTTGACCTTTAATATCGTGCGGATAACCAACCACGGCAGACTCAGCTACAAGCGGATGTAGGTCTAAGGCATTTTCAACTTCGGCGGTTCCCATGCGGTGGCCTGATACGTTGAGTACATCATCAACACGGCCAGTAATCCAGTAGTAGCCGTCTTCATCACGGTTGGCGCCATCGCCTGTAAAGTAATAGCCGGAGTATTGCGAGAAATAGGTTTGGAAAAAGCGATCATGATTGCCATAGACGCTACGCATTTGCCCGGGCCATGAGTCTTTCATCACCAGGTAACCGCTGGCCTTGCCTTCAAGCTCGTTGCCGTCCTGATCGAGAATTGCCGGTTGTACGCCAAAGAAAGGACGAGTGGCAGAGCCTGGTTTTAACGGAGTGGCCCCGGGTAGTGGTGAAATCAGAATACCGCCAGTCTCGGTCTGCCACCAGGTATCGACAATCGGACAGCGCTCGTTACCAACGACTTTGTAATACCACTCCCAGGCTTCGACATTGATTGGCTCTCCGACCGAGCCTAACAGGCGTAGGGATTTGCGAGAGGTGGATTTGACAGCATCGTCGCCCACAGCCATTAAGGCACGAATAGCGGTAGGAGCAGTGTAGAAGATATTGACCTTGTGTTTATCAACTACCTGCCAGAAGCGTGAGGGTGTCGGGTAGCTGGGCACACCCTCGAAAACTAACGTAGTTGCACCATTTGCCAAAGGGCCATAGAAGATATAGGAGTGACCTGTAACCCAGCCCGCATCGGCGGTACACCAGTAAATATCGCCTTCGTGGTAATCAAAAATATATTTGTGGGTCATGGCTACATGCAATAGGTAGCCACCACTTGTATGCATAACGCCCTTTGGGCTACCGGTTGAACCTGAGGTATAAAGAATGAAAAGCGGATCTTCGGCATCCATGGTTTCGACTGGACACTCGGACTCCATCTCATTTTTCAGCTCGTTATAGTCAATATCGCGTTCATCGTGCCAGCTGATATCTGCCAATCGGTGTTTAACGACAAAAACACTATGCACATTTGGACAATGCTCTAGAGCTTTATCCGTATTGGCTTTCAACGGAACCGTCTTACCGCCACGCACGCCAGCATCGGCAGTAATCACGACACGACAGTCACTGTCTAAAATACGGCTTTTTAAGGCTTCCGGAGAAAACCCGCCAAACACAACTGAATGAATTGCGCCGATACGCGCACAGGCAAGCATGGCAAAACCTACTTCGGGGATCATTGGCATGTAGATGCAGACGCGGTCGCCTTTTTTAACACCACGACTTTTTAGTGCGTTAGCCATTTTACACACTTCGTCGTGTAATTCCTGATAGCTGATATAACGTTGCTGATCCGGCTCATCACCTTCCCAGATGATGGCGGTGTGGTCAGCCTTATCTTTCAAATGACGGTCAATACAGTTATAGCTGACATTTAATTTGCCACCTTCAAACCATTTGATGGACGCTTTCTTAAAATCAACTTCCTTTACCGTTTTCCAAGGCTCAAACCAGTCAATAAACTCGTGCGCCATACGTGACCAGAACTTATCCGGCTCCTGTACCGACTGCTGGTACATACGCAGATATTTTTCTTCATCAATGTGTGGGTTATGGGTGCTGAACTGTTTTATTGGATAGGTTTTTGAATCAGACATAACTGGCTCCTAATCATTTATCAGACCAGCATAAAACAAAAATCAGAAGCGTTAAAGAGTTTGACAGGAATAGTGGTTATCAGTTGTGGTAATTGTTAATAAGCTACTGATATACCAGGTTAAATAGCGAAGTCAGGAAAGAATAAGTCAATTTTGAATTAGTTTAAATCTCAAGCGTCATATTATCAATCAATCTCACTTTACCCATGAAGGCTGCGATCAATAAGACCAGTTGCTGATCGCCATCTTGAGCCATCTCAAGATTATCCTGACGAGCGACATGCACATAGTCAGGCTTGAAATTTTGCTCAGTTAGTCGCTGTTTGGCGGCTTGTTCCAGAGCTCTATAATCACGCTCTCCATTTTCGATTTGCTGCTTCATCCACGACAGTGTCTGGTAGATAAAAGAAGCATGCTCTTTTTGCTCTGTGCTTAAATAGCCATTACGAGAGCTCATGGCAAGACCGTTTGCTTCGCGCACAATCGGTGCGCCAATGATATCAATATCGAAATTAAGATCACTGGTCATGCGGCGAATAATTGCCAACTGTTGAAAATCTTTTTGACCAAATACGGCGCAGTCGGGGCGTACCATATTAAACAGCTTGCTGACGACTGTGGTGACGCCATCAAAGTGGCCAGGGCGCGATGCGCCACAATGGTTGTTGCCAAGCTCGGCGACCTGAACCCTGGTCAGGTTAGGCCAGTTGGGATAGACCTCTGCAACTTCTGGAGCAAATATAATATCAGCGCCTTCTTGTTCAAGTAGCGCCTGATCCTGCTCGAAAGTGCGAGGATAAGAATCGAAATCTTCGTTGGGGCCGAACTGAGTTGGGTTAACGAAAATGCTGACGACGACAATATCAGCATGCTGCTTGGCAGTTTTAACCAGGCTCAAATGACCGGCGTGCAAATTGCCCATGGTCGGCACAAAGCCAATACGATGGCCCATATCTCGGTGGGTTTGAATCAGGCGACGCAGAGTTTGAACGGAGTTAACGACGATCATGGTAAGAGCTAGCCTTAGTCAAATGAGTGCTCAGCAGCTGGGAAGTTTTTCGCTCGAACTTCTTCGTGATACAGTTCAAAGGCTGCCTTGATATCGCCTTTGGCATCCGCCATGAAGTTGCGAACAAACTTGGCCTGGAATGGTGAAATACCGAGCATGTCATGTAGCACTAGCACCTGACCATCCACATCAACGCCAGCGCCAATACCCATCACCGGAATGGTCAGTGACTGCGCAATCTGTTTGGCCAGACCTTGCGGTACACATTCCAGCACCAGCATGCGTGCGCCGGCCTGTTCGAGAGCTTTGGCATCGGCCAGCATCTGTTTGGCCTGTTTTGAGTCACGGCCCTGAACTTTAAAGCCGCCTAATGCATCTACTGATTGAGGTGTTAAGCCAAGGTGGGCGCAGACTGGAATGCCGCGCTCGGTCAAACCTGCAATGGTATCGTGCAGCCAGTCGCCACCTTCCAGCTTAACCATGTGAGCACCAGCCTGCATGATAAGAGCGGCAGTGTGGTAAGCCTGCTCCGGAGTGGCATAGCTCATGTAGGGCATGTCACCAATCAACAGGCAGCGTTTATTGCCACGCGCCACACAGGCAATGTGGTATTCCATGTCTTCAACCGTCACCGGAACCGTCGTTTTCTGTCCCTGAATCACATTGCCCAGCGAATCACCGACCAGAATCATATCGACGCCTGCATCAGAAATAACACCGGCAAAAGTGGCGTCATAGGCGGTGATACAACTGAATTTTTTACCTTGCTGTTTCAGTTTTTCGATATCGCTAATGGTTAATGTTTTCATGGTTTAATCTCTGGATTTATTCTCAGGGTTTTGTCACAGCCTATGCTGGATGAGGATTAAAATAGTTACGGCCAGTTGTGGTATTTTTGATCTGATCGAGCAGCATATTAAAGTCAGCTTCATTTTCGACCAGATCAATGCCTGAAGCATTGACGATCAGAAGTGGCGACTCATCATAGTAATAGAAGAAATCGGTATAAGCTTCACAAATGGTCTGCAGATACTCTTTGGTCACCGGGCTTTCTGCCGCACGACCACGCTTTCTGATACGCTCCAGCAGCACCGGCACAGAAGCCTGCAAATAAATGACTAAATCCGGTTTTGGCGCATCAATGGTCAGATTCTGATAGACCTGCTCATACAGTCGTAATTCGTCCTGATCCAAAGTGGAACGGGCAAACAGGCGATCTTTTTCCATCAGGTAATCGGCTACTCGAACCGGACTGAACATATCCGACTGACGCACTTCCTGTAATTGACGAACACGCTGAAACAGGAAATACAATTGAGTCGGTAGGGCGCCTGATTTCGGATCCTGATAAAAGCGCTCAAGAAAGGGATTTTCTTCTGCCTGCTCGAGAATCAGATCACTGCTGAGAGCCTCCGACAACCTGTGCGCTAGAGTGGTTTTGCCTACGCCAATCGGGCCTTCAACGGCAATAAAATTATGCGGAATGGATATGTTTACACTCACTCAATTACTCCTGGCTCTGAGTCATCTGTCTCAGCGGCATCTTTGTAAAGGCGCCAATGATGATTCTTGTCATAAGTTAAGGCCATTAAATCGTACTGTGGGCACTTTTCTAATAAGTCTTTAATCAGGCTACCATCCGGAAGCGACATTCCAGGACTTAATTCTGCCAATGGCTTCAGTACGAAATCCCTGTCTTTAATACCGTAGTGGGGCAGGGTTAAACGGTCAGTTTGCATGATTGTATGATCGTAGAGCAAGAGATCCAAATCTAATGTGCGAGCGCCCCAACGCTCTTCGCGGACTCGCCCCTGTTGATTTTCAATGGCTTGCAGCTGGTCGAGTAACTCTATTGGCGTAAAACCAGTGGCCAGCTTGGCGACAGCATTGATAAAAGGCGGCTGATCCTGCGGGCCCATGGGTGCGCTCTGATAAAGGCTGGAATAGCTTAGCAGGTAGCTGTTAGGCAGTTGATCAAGCGCCAGCAATGCCTGTTCAATTTGCTGAACAGGCTGGGCTAAATTGCTACCAAGACCAATGTATGCAATCGAGCGTCTTGTTAAGGAATGTCTTGTCATGGTGGTGGAAATTAATGACGGTTCTTGCTTGCTTGTTGGCGTTTTGGGTTGCGCGGCTTGCGGCGTCGACGTTTTTTGCCAGTAGCAGTTTGCTGTAGCATCTGGCGGCGGTCATTGGCATCGGCATCTTGAAATTTGGTCCACCAGTCGGCGAGCTCTTTCTGACGTGGATCAGACTGCGAACGGAGCAGTAAAAAATCGTAAGCAGCACGAAAACGTGGGTGCTCGAAAATACTCCAGGCTTTTTTGCCATGATGCGCAGGCAGGCGCAACTGCATACTCCAGATATCGCGAATCACCAGTGCATAACGGCGCGGAATGGAGATATGCTGACTCTGGGCGTTGAGAACGCGAGCCATGCTCTTAAAAAAGGCATCATTAAAGTTATTGCCCTTCTGCTGTAGCGCTTCGGTACTTTCCAATAGAGGCTGCCATAACATGACGGCCATCAGAAATGCCGGGTTAACCGTTTGCTCGGTAGCAATCCGCGTATCAGTGTTTTCCAGCGCGTCCAGAACCAGTTGCTCAGTCTGTTGGGCCTGGGCAGTATCTTGATGTTTCAGAGCGCGATCGGTCGCTGGGAACAATGCATGGAATAGACCATACTCGCGTAGTTTTTGAAAGGTCAGCTTGCCGGCACCGGCCAGAAACAGTTTGCGGTATTCTTCCCATAATCGAGCGGCAGGAACCTGTTCAAGCAAATAGGACAGTTCGGCAATAGGCTCAAGGGTTTTCTGCTCAATAGATAAATCCAGCTTGCAGGCCAGGCGAACCACACGCAACATGCGCACCGGATCTTCGCGGTAACGGGTTTCCGGGTCGCCAATCATACGCAATTGACGTTTACGTAAGTCCGACAGACCATCACAATAATCGTGAACCGAGAAATCCTTGATGTTGTAGTAAAGCGCATTGATGGTGAAGTCACGGCGAATGGCATCTTCTTCAATATCGCCATAGACATTATCGCGCAGTATCATGCCTTCTTTGGCCTGCTGAATATTGTCATCGCAATGCGCCCGGAAAGTCGCCACCTCAATCACATCGCGGCCAAACAGAATATGCGCCAACCTGAAGCGACGACCGACGATACGGCAGTTGCGGAACAGTTCTTTGACCTGTTCCGGCGTTGCATTGGTCGCGATATCGAAGTCTTTAGGATGCAGCCCCAGCAAAATATCACGCACGCCACCGCCGACCAGAAATGACTCATAGCCAGCATTGCTCAGACGGTATAAGACTTTCAGGGCATTTTCGCTAATATCTTTACGCGAAATCGAATGCTGATCGCGTGAAATGATTTGAGTATTTGCTCCTGCACCGGATGTTTCAGTAGCCGGGCTGGCAAACCAACGTTTGACGGACTTAATTATTGAACTCATAAAGTGTGAATTTGACAGTATGGGGCGATCATAGCACAAGCGCCTATCTAATTAATCTAAATAAAGGATTTGTTGGCTGGCTGGGATCTGATCAAGCCTGAATTGGCTAAGGGCATAATCCATAATGGCCACGGGCAATTCTTGTCTGAGTTCCAGAGCAACCGGCTGGCCTAAAAATTCCAGTGCGTGGCATAAAAGCTTCGAGGCCTGTTGGCTGTCGATAGCCGGAGCATGGTTCTGTTTGGATAATTTATTGCCATCAGGGTTAATTGCCAGCGGCAGATGATACCAGTCAGGTGCTTTAGCACTGAGCACTTCATAAAGACGTAGCTGGCGTGGAGTAGAGTCGAGCAGATCGCAGCCTCGCACCACATGATCGATGCCCTGTTCAATATCATCAGCCACAACCGCTAACTGATAGGCGATTAAGCCATCCTTGCGGCGAATGGTGAAGTCCTCGTTATAGAGAGAATCATCAAACTGACAACTTCCCTGAATCTTATCCACAAAATGATAGTCATCGTGGCCATGGCGTAATCTGATAGCGACGTCGCCATTAAAGCTTAAATTCTTTGCAGCGCAGATATTCGGATAGTAGCCATTGCCGTTGCGTGCTTTAATTTTTTTTCGGGTGCAGTTACAGGCGTAGACCAGATCCCGCGATTTGAGCTCTTCTATGATTTCGTTGTAACGATCAAGGCGTTGGCTTTGATACAGAACACTACTATCCCAGTGCAAACCAAAGGCTTCCAGCTGGCGCAATATGATGTCGCTGGCACCTTGCACTTCGCGCGGCGGATCAATGTCTTCGATGCGAACCAGCCATTGAGTGTTGCGAGACTTTGCGATCAGATAGCTACCGACGGCTGCTATCAGCGAGCCGAAATGAAGAGGGCCTGATGGGGATGGAGCAAAACGTCCTGCCATAATAAGACAAGGGATAGATATGAAAAGGGCAGACGATATGTCTGCCCCGAACAATTAACTACCGTATTGCTTTTCTTTGATTTCTGCCAGAGTTTTGCAGTCGATGCAAAGCTCAGCAGTAGGACGTGCTTCCAGACGACGAATACCGATTTCGATACCGCAGGATTCGCAGTAACCGTATTCTTCATCGTCAATCTTGTTCAGAGACTGAATAATTTTCTTTAACAATTTACGCTCGCGGTCGCGGGTACGCAGTTCCAAAGAAAATTCTTCTTCCTGAGCAGCGCGGTCAACCGGATCCGGGAAGTTTGCAGCTTCGTCTTGCATATGGTGCACAGTACGATCAACTTCTTCCATCAATTGTTTTTTCCATGCGGCAAGAATATTGCGGAAGTGCTCATATTGAGCATCATTCATGTATTCTTCGCCTTTCTTCTCTTTATAAGGCTTAAGGCCTAATTTCTCGAGAGTGCTATTTGTTACTGATTGTTTACGTGGCATCTAAGCAACGCTCCATTTCGTATTAAAACCAGACGCCTCACGGCGCGCACTTGGCAAAAAAGCAAGCTTTTAAAGGGCTCGCTTTGAAAAAGTGAAACAGGGATATTATCCCTATGACCAGCAATTGAAAAGCCTAATCTGTGCAAAATACATTAAAAAAGTGCAAAAAATAGACTTTTCTGACTTAAGGTGTTGATTAACCTACTGAAAATCAGGGAATAATAACCGGTAGTTCTTTCCCTAAATATATTTCAGCCGAGCTGATATGGGTGTTATAAGCGACAATTTCAACCCCAGTCTTAGCCGCCTTATCTAATAACTTAGCATATTGTGGATCAATATGCGCAGCCGGGCTGACCGTTTTGATGCCGGTATGCTGGACCAGAAAGAACAGCACTGCCCGATACCCCTGCTCAACCATTGCCATCAGCTCGCGCAGATGCTTCTGTCCGCGAGTACTGACTGCATCGGGAAAGAAACCGGCGCCAGCTTTAAATTCATCACCTTGTTCGAGCAAAGTCACCGTTTTGATTTCTACATAGCAGTCAGGCTTATCAGTAGCCTCAAGTAACAGGTCAATGCGACTGTTCTCATCGCCATACTTCACTTCCTGTCTGACAGAATCATAACCATTAAGTTGCTTGATTTTTTTCTCGGCAATGCCTTCCATCACAATTTGGTTGGCTAGATGAGTGTTAATGCAAATAAAGTCACCATCGGGAGTTTCATCCAGCACCCAGGTGTAGCGATATTTGCGTTTCGGATTTTCAGAATCCAGCAGCCAGACGGTATCACCTTCCTGCCAACAGTTTTTCATCGAACCCGTATTGGGGCAGTGGGCTGTAAAGTCTCCCTTCTTGGTGTTGTGAACGTCGGCCAGAAATCGTTTGTAGCGTTTCTTAAGCGTGGCTTTTTCGAGTGGTAGTGAGAATTGCATAAGAATTTAATGGAAGGTTATTAATAAAATCAACTAATGAATCTATGATAAAGAAAGAGCGATGACAAGAGTGAGATATACTTTTTAGCACGTTGTTTACAGTCAAAGAACTCAAAAGTCATTAATAAATTGAGGTTAATGCAAATACGCATTGATACAAACAAATACAAAAAAACGCAAAAAGATACTACCCCCCCCCCATTGATTTGGATTAACTTCTGCACCCGTTGAAGCGCTTTAACAATTTTAATTAATCAAACTTCGACATGGAAACATGGAGAAAAGTAACAAACAAATTAGGAGAATCAAATGAGAAATTTAACAGTAGAAGAAATTACAATTGTTGCTGGTGGAAATGATGGTGGCTCATCATCTAGCAATGTTGACACTTTGCCAGAAGCAATTTGTGACTCTGGTAATGTGGATTCAGCTAGCATGATGCTTGAGGGCGAGGTTACTTTTGGGTCTGTATTTTCTGGTTCATTATCAGGTAAGGTATCAGTAACCTGTAACACTGATACTGGTTCTAATCAACCTTCGGGAGAGGGAAGCTCAAGCGGAGAAACCTCAGAAGGTTAATTATACGTTCAATTTTTTTATTCGCAATTGTAAAGGGCTCAGTAATGAGCTCTTTTATATAAGATTAGATTTTAGGTGTTGTTATGAAGGAATTAGCTTTAGATAGTTTAAATATAATAAGTGGTGGCAATGAAAGCGGGCTTACAGATAGTACTGCTTCAGAAAGACAACAGTTTGTTAGTGATGTATGCGATAGCGGGTCAGTTGATAGTTTTAGTATAGAGGTCACAAAGTCAGTTAATATTTTAGGCTGGGAATTAAATTCAGGGGATTCTCTAACTGTTGATTGTAATGAGCGGACGGTAGATGTTTCGCAAGGTGAGTAAAGGAGTTTGTAAATATGCATAGTAAGTGGAAATTAGTACTTGCACTTGTGCTTCTACTATTGTTTTCAAAGCAGGCTTTTTCTAAAGAGGATAGTTTCGAGCAAAGGGATTGCAAAGCTATCGCTCAGGATATTATAAATAGTGCAACAAGATTTTCATCTGAAAGCACAGAAATCTCAAACGGAGTTTTTTATACAAAGTCAAATGTAAAAGTTAAAATAAACTACTCTAACAATAAATACCAAGTTGAGTGCAGTAAAGCAATAGATGGCAGAAAAGACAATACTGTTAAGGTATCAATTGATGTTGTCAGAGATACTTAAAGTATTAACTGATTTAGTCAGTTCTGTGACAGTATATCCTGCGCCCATGTGGGCGCCCTTTATTAATGAAAATTGCTAGATACACGTGATTATTAGTAATTAATTAAATAAATACATTGTAGTAATGTGGCATGGTTAATTTAATTAAACCTAAATTTAAAATAGGACATTTATGTAGTTCTTGATAAGTTTTCCTCAAACAGAGAAGTTAGACCGTCCCATTTCAAAGAAATCTATTAGAAAGTTATAAGGCATATGAAGGTTTAGAAGTAGTTCTGGGTAGCAAAGATGATAAAACAAGATTGGGCATGGGATCGAGTTTGAAATATTTTCTACATAAATTATTAGAATATATGAAAATTAATGGTAAATGTCAGTCGTATAAATGATAGGGGCACTATATTTGATAGTTTAATTGAAGTTAAAGTCTTTATAGCTCATGTAAAGCAATACTAAAAAATAAATATTAGCAACTGGGAACTTAGTAAGATAGTTATCGAGTCCTTTAAATATTAAATATGGAAGATGTAAAGTTATATCGACAAGAAGCAGTAGACAACAGTTCTTCCAATATGTTGGGAAGTGTAGTTGTAAAAAATCAGCCTTTAAGTTTAGCGTTTGTGTTATTTTTTTTAGCTATAGTGCTGTCGATGGTATTGTTTCTTATACAAGGCACTTATTCCAAAAAGCAGATTGTTAATGGTTATATACTGCCAAATAAGGGAGCGCTGAAAGTATATGCTCCTTATCTAGGCACGGTGGACAAAAAGCTAGTAATAGAAGGTGACTATGTTAAAAAAGGCGATGCTATTTTGCAGGTAGCCACAGGGAGGTATTACGCGGGAGGTCATGCACTTAACGAGCAATTGATTAAGGAAGTTGAAACTCAGATTGATAGCCTTCTTGATCGTGCTTTCAACCAAGAGGAAATTAATGCATCTGAAACAGAGCAGTTGCACCAACAGATAGCGAACTTATCTGATGAGTTGTCGAAGCTTTCTGTACAAATTAAAACGCAAAGAGAGCTTGTGAAGGTAAATAAAAATGAATGGAGCAAGTATATTGATTTTAGAAAAAGGGGGTTAGTTAGAGAGGCTGAGGTTAGCTCTAGGCATAGCACTTACTTAACTCATAAAGCTAATTTGGAATCACTCAAAAGAGTAATTCTCAATAAAGAGTTGGAACTTAGCCAAGCAGAGAAGCAACTATCTCAATTACCAGTTAAAGCCAAAGAACGTCAGAATGAGTTAGAGAGTACGTTAGCTCGTTTAAAAGAAAGGATTATCGAGCTCAAAGGAGCAAGCTCTTATATTGTCAAGGCTCCTGTCTCTGGTCGTGTGACTGCTATGCAGGTAAATGCAGGACAAACTGTTAGTCCTAATAAGCCACTGTTAACTATAATACCTGAAGATACTGTACTGTATGCTGAGTTATACCTTCCCTCCCGTGCAATTGGTTTTGTTAATGAAGGACAAAAAGTATTGTTAAGGTATGATGCCTTCCCTTATCAACGATATGGGCTGTACGAAGGAACGGTGAGCAATATCGCGTCTTCGGTAATTAATCCAAACGAAGCATCGAACTTAATACAGTTGCAAGAGCCTGTTTATAAGGTGAATGTTGAGTTAAAATCCCAGTATGTAACGGCATATGATAAGAAAATGATATTGCAATCTGGCATGTCGGTTAACGCCGATATTATATTGGGTGAGAGAAGTTTAGTTGAATGGTTGCTCGAACCTATTTATAGTTTGCGTGGAAAAATATAATAATAATGGAGAATCCTTCTAAACTACTCCAGTACAGCTGGAGAAAGACGTTACCTTTAATAATCCAAACTGAAGCTTCAGAGTGTGGACTGGCCTGTTTAGCCATGATAGCTAACTATCATGGCCATAAAGTTGATCTAAACTCTCTGCGCCGGAAATTCTCAATATCGTCTAAAGGTGCCACTCTCGCTGATCTCATTAAGCTCGGTGATAACTTAGAAATGTCAGCTCGCCCTTTGAGGCTGGAATTAGAAGAGTTAAATCATTTAAAAACACCTTGCGTACTTCATTGGGATCTCAATCACTTTGTTGTACTCAAAAGTATTAAACGGGATAAGATAACAATTCATGATCCTGCAGTTGGACTAAGAACATTAAAACTTAACGAGGTTTCGAAGCACTTTACTGGGGTGGCACTGGAGTTAACACCTACGCCAGACTTTAAGCCGCAAGAGATAAAGCGAAAGACCAAACTATCTGACTTTTGGAGCAGTATTACTGGGATAAAGCGTGTTCTAGTTCAGATCTTTATCTTGTCGTTATTACTGCAAACTTTTGCTATAGCCAGTCCGTTTTACATGCAACTTGTAGTTGATGATGTAATCGTCAGCCAAGATCTTGATTTGCTGGTAGTTCTTGCTATTGGCTTTGGCTTATTAATGCTGATTAAGGTAGCTGTTACAGCGTTACGTAGTATTATTATTTTGTATATGAGTACTCAGCTGAATATACAGATGGCCGCTAATTTATTCAGACACCTTCTTAGACTGCCAATGGACTACTTTGAGAAAAGACATATTGGTGATGTTGTTTCAAGGTTTGGGTCTTTAGCAAGTATAAGGAATTTATTAACCACGGGATTAATATCGGCATTGGTTGATGGAATTATGGCTGTAGGTCTTCTAATAATGATGTTTGTGTACAGTACATTATTGGGCTTTATTGTAATTGGTGCGGTACTGTTATATACCTTACTAAGGTTGGCCTTGTATAGACCCTACAGGCAACTAAACGAGGAGCAAATAGTTGCAAATGCCAAGCAAAGCTCTAACTTCATGGAAACAGTTCGAGGGGTACAAAGCGTCAAATTGTTTGGAAATGAAGTTCAAAGACAGGCTGTTTGGCAAAATTATTATGCCGATGAAATGAATGCAGGGATCAAGGTTGGTAAGCTTAATATCACATACAACTTTCTAAATGGACTGATATTTGGGATTGAGAACGTTATTGTTATTTATCTTGCGGCAACTCAAGTAATAGATAGTCTCCTGACGGTGGGTATGTTGTATGCATTTATGTCTTACAAATCACAGTTTACCGGCAAGGCTTCGGCACTAGTTGATAAGCTTATTCAGTTTAAGATGCTTTCGCTTCACCTTGAAAGGTTAGGTGATATTGTTTTGGCTGAGCAGGAAAAACATACTGAGGGTTCAAGTAATGTAATAGATAGCAAGGGAGAAGTGGAAGTCAGAAATGTACGCTTTAAGTATTCTTCAAACGAACCCGAGATCCTTAAGGGTATAAATTACAGGATAACGCCGGGTTCATCTGTCGCAATTGTCGGAGCATCGGGAGCGGGTAAAACGACACTAATTAAAATCTTGTTAGGTTTATTAGAGCCGACCCAGGGAGCAGTAATACTTGATGGCCTTGATATACGAAAAATAGGATTAAGGAATTACCGAAAAATGATTGGAACAGTCATGCAGGATGACCAACTGTTATCAGGTAGCATTGCTGACAACATTTGTTTTTTTGATACAACTCATGACCAGGCAAGAATTGAAGAATGTGCCAAAATGGCGGCAATACACCACGATATCATGGCGATGCCAATGGGATACAACACATTGATAGGGGACATGGGAAGCAGTCTCTCAGGTGGTCAAAAGCAAAGACTGCTATTAGCACGTGCATTATATAAAGAACCAAAAGTGCTATTTCTCGATGAAGCAACTTCTCATCTTGATGTAGGACTTGAGAGAGTAGTTAATGACACTGTGAAGAGTTTAAATATCACACGAATTATTGTTGCACATCGCCCAGAAACCATCGCTATGGCCGATAGGGTTTTAGTGCTGGAAGGCGGTATGTTGCATGAGATTAAGAAATAGGTAGATAAATGAAAGGAATACTATATTTTATATTGGGAATTTCCATTGGATACGTTTTAAGGAATGTATTTGCCCTGCCAACATGGCTGGAAGTTGCAATAGTTTTTGCACTAGCTCTGGTTTTATATGTTGCTGACAAAAGATTTAGTAGTCGTAACAAAAACTAGTCTTTAAATCATAGACTCAATGGGAAAGTCATAGTCGGTAACGATAGGTGTTTTAAAATGAATAATATAGGGAAAACTTTAGTTACTCTAAGCTATATATTCTTATGGTTACTATTTCTATTCGATTATATAGTAAAAAGTTCCATGCTAATCGCTAGCGGTGTGTTTGTCTTATGGGTAATTTGGAGAGATAAACGAAGTAAAGTAGAAAGTCTGGACAGTTCAACCCAGTAACTCCACTAACGACTCTCCACCCATTGTATCAGCTCTTTAATCGGGATGGGGCGGCAGAATAAATAGCCTTGCATAAAGTCGCATTGGTGTTCGCGAAGGTATTGGTATTCTTCGTCAGTTTCGACGCCTTCGGCGACCACTTCAATATTCATCTCTGCAGTCATGCCCAATATACCGCGTGTGATGGCGGCGTTATGGGCATTCTGGTTAATATTGCCGGTGAAGCTGCGATCAATCTTGAGCTTGTTTACCGGTAGCATATTAAGGTAGCGCAAACTGGCAAAGCCGCTACCGAAATCATCAATGGCCACATCCACTCCGAGCTGGCGTAGCTCGTGCAACAGCTCGGTAATGTGGTCAGTGTCATGCACCAATACGTTTTCTGTAATCTCAACGGTTAACTCACCAGGCTGGATATTGTGGAGTTTAAGGGTATCGGCAATTTTTTCGATAAAGTCTTCGCGGTAAAACTGGATCGGTGAGAAGTTGACCGAGACAGAGTTAATGCCCAATTTTTTTAGCTGGTATATATCGCTACAAGCCTGATTAAGCACCCATTCGCTGATCGGAATGATTTGCCCAGTTCTTTCAGCGACAGGGATAAACTCAGCCGGAGAAATATAACCTTTAATCGGATGTTTCCAACGAATGAGGGCTTCCACGCCGCCAATGGTATTATCATGGCGCATGATAGGCTGATAAAATAATTCAAACTGGTTTTGTAAAATAGCGTCCTGTAGCTGGGCTCGCACAGCAACCTGCTGATTGATGTTGGTGTTCAAGTCAGCGCTATGCCAGTAGATGTAACTGCCACCTCGTTTCTTGGCCTCATACATGGCAATATCCGCTCGCTGAATCAATTCCATTGGATGCTTAAAGGTTTCTTCACTAGTTGCGATGCCAATGGCGGCGGATAGCGAAACTTCAATATCACCGACCTTATAGGTTTCGGCAACTTTGGCTAACAGTTTCTGTGCCAGCTGTTCAACTTGTTCGCGATCAGATAAGTCTTGAATCACTGCGACAAATTCATCACCACCAAATCGTGCCAGTAGATTAGGCTCAATGATTTCAGCGTTAAGGCGTTGCGCTGTTTCGACCAGTACATGATCGCCGAACTCATGGCCTAAACTATCATTTATTGGCTTAAAGCCATCGAGGTCGATAAAGAGAATATAAATATTGTCTGATTTATTTTTACCTTTGACCCAGTCGGTAAGGTAGCGTTCAAGTGCCGAACGGTTTTTCAGATGAGTCAAAGGATCATGAGAGGCATGGAACTCCAAACTTTCCTGGCGCTGAATGCGCTCGGTAATATCGTTTTGCAGACCGATAAAGTGAGTCACTTTTCCATGCGTATCTTTTACTGGCGAAATCAGCAGTTCATTCCAGAATGGAGTGCCATCTTTTTTATAGTTTTTGATAATGCTGGAAATTTCCTGATTATTTTTTAGTGCCTCGCGAATGGCCTTGCGAGTTTTCTGATCGGTTTCCGGGCCTTGCAGAATACGACAGTTCTGACCAAGTATTTCCTGTTGACTGTAGCCGGTAATGCGCTCAAATGCAGGGTTGGCGTATATCACCGGGAAGTCTTCGGCTCGGGCATCACTAATCAGCAAACCATGGGTGCTGGACTCCACGCTGCGTTCGAGGATTTTTGAGCGTTCTTCATGAAGTTTTTCTCGGGTTAAGTCCAATGCAATGCCATGAACCCCTGTCACTTCACCGTCAACAATGATCGGCATGTTGGTGATATGAAGGTGTAGTAGTTCACCCAAACTATTGTGTCCATGAATTTCATAGCGCTGGGGAATACCTCGACGCGCAGCTTCAAAGTGCTCTTTTGTTCTAGCTCGATCTTCCTCAACAACTGCTAAATTATAGTGCTGTCCTAGAAGCTCCTGCTCAGAGCATTGCATCAGTTCGCATGCGGCTTTATTGACGCTGGTAAAGTGTCCTTCAAGGTCAAGAGTATAAACTGCTTCTGGGTTATGAGTGAATAGGGAGCGATTTTGCTGCTCAAAGCGTTCTCTTTTTATTCGTTGCTGATGCTGTTCAATGATCAGAGCTGCCAGATCGCGGCTACGTAGAATCAGATCAAGTTCACCCTCTTTCGGCGAACGAGGCTTTCTAAAATATAAAGCAAAGGTTCCAACCGGTTTTTTACTGTCGCTGGTGTAGATGGGATGCGACCAGCAGGCTCTCAGGTTATAGCCATGAATGAGATCCTGAAACTGCTCAAAGCGATCGTCTTCCAGCATATCGCGGACAATAACTGCTTTACCGGTAGCTGCTGCTGCACCACAGGCTCCGACCTTTTTGCCAATCGGTAACCCTTTTAAAGATTGCAAAAAACTTTGTGGCAGTTGTGGCGATGCAATAGGGCTCAGTACTTCGCCCTGTTCATCAGCCAGCATGATTGAACTCAGTCCGTCATCAATCTGGCTTTCTATCAGTGAGCAGATATCGTCAAGCTTATCTTCGAGCGATTTGAATTTAACGACAGAATTAAGTGTTCGATATTGAGCGTTGAGAAGGTTCTTTGTGGCTATAGTTTCATCACTTGCCTTGCGCCAGAGGAATATGGCAATAACCAGTCCTGCAGCCAGCATCATGATTAAGATGAGCGGTAGCCATGATGAAGAGAAGCTGGATGTGAACGCGATGAGTGCGAGTTTGCTCAATATTTTCCCCCAACAGTGCTTATGTGAATTGTTTCACAAAAAACAGTATTAAGAATATTCCTTAAGAATGCAATAGGGCGGTAACATTTTGCAACGAAACCGCATTTAGGGAACACGATGTATGGATAATCGGTTTTTTGAGGTCGGGGGGCTACTCTGCTAAATAGACTTTGCCATTTTCTACTTCCAGCGGCACTTCGCCAAGGTGGGCTCCGGCACAGGGGCCGGCGACACATTTGCCGGTTTCAGGCTCAAAAAGGGCACCGTGAGTAAAACACATTAAATACTGTTCGTCATCCGTCATAAACTGATCGTCCTGCCAGTTCAAATCAGTACCGGCATGAGGGCAACGATTGACGTAGCCGTAAACGTTGAGGCCGCGACGTACCACAATAAGATCGCGATCTTTATAAGGAAAAGCTTTGGCTTGGCCGTCCTGGATATCGGTAACTAGGCAAATGTGTGACATACTAATATTACTCGAAGCGTTAAAATAGAATTGGGCTCTGTTAGAATGATTTGATTCTAACAGTATAAAAAGCAGACGCAATAAAAAGCTTATTGGAGTTCTATGACGACCTTACTCTGGATAATTACTATCCCACTTTTTGCTTACCTTATCTATCTTGTCAGTTTCTATTTTATTCAGCATAGGATGTTATTTCCTGTACATGAACTGCCTCCATCGGATCCTGCATTAATAGAAAATGCAGGTGGCGAGATTCACCGTCTGGAATTTTCACAGGGTGAGTTTGAGTTGGCTTACTTGCCACCTTTGCAAAATTTTAAGCAACCGTTTCCAGTGCTTATGGTGGCGCATGGTAATGGCAATATTATTGATGATTGGGCGCCACGGGTCGACTATATGCGAGAACAGGGTTACGCGGTAATACTAGTGGAATACCCGGGTTATGGTCGCTGCGATGGAACCCCAAGTTTTGACAGCATTTCCGAAACCATGAATCTGGCTTATGAGTGGGTAGAGCAGCAGGAGCAGCTGGATAAAGAGCGGATTGTGCTGCTAGGCCGTTCGATGGGCGGTGGCGCTGTGTTGACTCTGGTACCGAAACATAAGCCTGTTGCGATCGTGCTGATGTCGACCTATTCCAGCATTGTCGATTTGGCCTATAAACGCCTGTTGCCTGCTTTTCTGGTGCAGCATCCCTTTGATAATGTTAAAGCGCTGTCCGAATATCAGGGCATGGTCTATCTGATCCATGGAAAGGCTGACAGGACGGTACCGATTGATGCCTTGAATAAACTGCTGACGGTGAAAGAAGATGCCACCCATAAGATTTATGAGACGGCTCATGCGGATACGCCTGCAGACTGGGATGAATTCTGGAAAGAGTTGGAACAGTTTTTAAAGCCCGTGGTATTCAAGGAATAAAAAAGCCGGACTAGCCGGCTTTATAAGTCATGTCTTGTTAAAGATTAGAGTGAACCCACGCAATCCATACCAAGCTGCATGCCCATTTCCATACCGGCTGCTTCGGCATCAGCGACCAGCTGTTCATTGCCAAGACTTAGAATATCGTTTTCATATTGAGTGTACACTCGCATATCTTCAGCAGTCATATCTGGCATGGGTAAGTCTTCGCCAGTTTGAATCCGCACAACGATACCAAATTTTTTGCCTGTTTCTGTTTGGAAGAACTCAGCTAGTCTAACCGCTGTATGTTGGTCAAGGTTAGACTGATAGACGGGAATAAACATCTCATACAGCATGTCATCGGTAAGGTTATCATTCACGCAATTGGCAAATTCATCAGTGATATCGCCCGATGTATCTTCTGCAAAAGAACTCATCATTGCACGACGTGTGATATTGGGTGTATCAATCGCATCCAAAATATCGATAATGGCCTGAGTGTGCGCATTATTAGGTTGACCTCGATCATTCGCTAATGAGGCAGTGGAACATAAAATAGTAAATAGGATTAGAGCCAGGGATTGGGGGAGTTTCATCATATGTCCTCGAATTATAGTAGCCATCGAATATTATCATGCTGTTTCTGCTTTGAACATGGTGTAAAATGGCGGTTTCATTCAATTAAATACCCCGGAAGACGGTTTAATGACGCATAAAGATAGCTTGAGCGCACGCTTACCCACCCCTTGGGGCGACTTCACGATTCACGCGCTTGAGGCTGATGATGGTAAAGAGCATGTGGCTCTAACCTTTGGCGACTGGGACAGCAAACAGCCAGTATTAGCGCGCATTCACTCGGAATGTTTAACTGGTGATGCACTATTTAGTCTGCGCTGTGATTGCGGTTTCCAGCTGAAAGCAGCTTTGCAGAAAATCGCTGAAGAGGGCGCTGGCGTTTTGCTTTATCTGCGTCAGGAAGGTCGCGGTATTGGCCTGACCAATAAAATTCGTGCCTATTCCCTGCAAGATCAAGGTATGGATACGGTACAGGCCAATGAGCATTTGGGATTTGGCGCTGATGAGCGTGACTTTAAGGTTGCTTCGGATGCGCTGGATAAGCTGGGCATTCAAAAAATTCGTTTGATGACCAATAACCCGCGTAAAGTCAGTTCTATGATTGATGCAGGAATTGATGTGGTGGAACGGGTTCCTCTCAAATATGGTCATAACCCTCACAACGAAGACTACCTTTCAACCAAACAATCGAAACTGGGCCATTTGTTTTAGATGCCGCCTATAGGGACGGTTTCTAGACAACAACTTGATAAGGATTGGTATGACATTAAAAGTTTTGTTATCAACAGACAGCGCGCCTGCGCAATGGGGCGAAGGTGCATTACTAAGCTATAAAGAAGATGCAGTAACCATTCACGCCGAAGGTTCCGACCTGGTGCAAATGGCTGCCAGAAAGCTGGTCAGTCAGGGATTATCCTTTTTCACCCTCGAAGGTGATTGGGAATTAGAACAGCAATGGGCATTTTTCCAGGGCGCGTACGATCCGAAGATTGACGTACAAATCGACTTTGCCGAACTTTCTGATGATGACAACAAAGAACTGGAAGCCCGTATTCAGGTCAGCCGCTGGATGCGCTCCATGGTCAATGAAACGCCAGAAGTTCTGGCGCCGCAGGTTTTGGCTCAGGAAGCCGCTGACTTTATTCAAAGTCTGGCTCCCGACAATGTGCGCTATCAGATCGTATCTGGGCAGGATCTTGAGAAACAGGGCCATGTCGGCACCTGGGAAGTGGGGCGCGGCAGTACCAGGCCACCGGCTATTTTAAAGCTTGAGTTTGACCGTAAGAATGACAGTTCAGCCCCTGTGGCTGCCTTGGTCGGTAAAGGCATTACCTTTGATAGCGGTGGTTATAGCATCAAGCAAAGCGCAGGTATGGTCCACATGAAGGCCGATATGGGTGGTGCCGCGACTGTGACTGCAGGTTTGGCATTAGCCATTTTGCGCGGCCTTGATAAGCCGGTTCATCTCTATCTATGCTGCGCGGAAAACCTGATCAGTGGTCATGCTTACAAGTTGGGTGACATCATTACTTACCCTAACGGTATCTCGGTTGAAATTCATAACACCGATGCAGAAGGCCGATTGGTACTAGCTGATGGTCTATTGCTGGCTGGCCAAACGGGCGCACCACTAATTATTGACGCAGCAACGCTTACTGGCGCAGCCGTTACAGCCGTCGGCGAAGACTATAATGCGGTTTTTGCACTGGATGACGATGAGCGTAATGACTATCTCAATGTCGCAAAAAGCGAGAACGAGCGCCATTGGCCGTTACCGCTGGAACCATTCCATGCCGCCAAGTGTCCATCTAACTTTGCCGACACTGCCAACAGCCGTGCGGTAAAAGGTGGTGGACCAGGTGGCGCCAGCAATGCAGCCGGTTTCTTGTCGCGCTTCGTGCCGAATGATGGCAAAGGCTGGGTTCACGTGGATCTTGCCGGAGCCTATAACGACAGCCCCACTGCTTATTTTGCAGCAGGCGGAACCGGTCATGGCTTCAGAACCATAGCTAGGAAGTTGTTGAAGTAATTTGCGCCTGTTATTGAGAGCGTGAATCGAAAGGGAGCCAATGGCTTCCTTTTTTGTAACCATTTTTAAGCGTATCGGACAATATAAACTGGTGGTTATTTTTTTGTTGGATGGGTATTATCGGAAGGGTTTGGGGGTACAGAGTTATAATTTGTTGTGCATATGACTGATGAAAGAACCAATAATATGGCATTTAGTACCAGTCATTTTTACGTGACGATTGTATCTGACTCTGATGAGTCATTTTATGTTTCCCTGCTGACGGATCCAATAACAATGCGGTGCATTGAGAAGCCTTTAAATCAACGCGGAGCTATTGAGCGTTTTAATAAGGAATTGTTTAGCTTAAGCCAGCCCCAACCCCGAAGTTTTTTATGGGCTATAAGAAGAAAGAGTGACAATTCAAAGGTTGGTCTGATTGGAATATCCCAGCGAAGAATGTTTGAGGACGGCTGGGAATTAGGCGTGATATTGAGCAAAGATTCTGTTAATCAGGGTATCGCTAAAGAAGTCATTGAGGGATTGGTTAATAAGATTTTAGTAAAGATAGGGATAAGCAGGTTATACGGACGAATAAAGCATGATAATTTAATCAGTATAAGTATGGTCATTGGCCTTGGTTTTTATAACTATAAGAACGATCCAGATTATGGCTATTGGGTGTACGAAGAAAGAACTGGGGATAAGTTTTGAACAAGAAGGGTCGACTGGTCTGTGTAGGAACTGGAATCAAGCTCATGGTGCACATGACCCCCATATCAAAACAGCAAATCGAGCAGGCTGATATCGTGTTCATAGCCGTTGCAAGTAGCTTGATGGGAAGCTGGATAAAAGAGCTTAATCCGAATACTCACGACCTAGGTCAATATTATCAGTCGGGAAAGTCGCGGCTTGAAACCTATAAAGAAATGATTGCCGCGATAATGCATGAAGTAAGAGCAGGCAAGAATGTGTGTGCAGCATTCTATGGTCACCCTGGGGTGTTTGCACTTGCTCCTCATCGAGTAATCGAAACAGCGAAGAGGGAAGGCTTTGAGGCTCATATGGAGCCAGGAATTTCGGCAGAAGATTGTCTATATGCTGATTTAGCTATTGACCCAGGCAGGTTCGGCTGTCAGCATTACGAAACGACCCAGTATATGGTTCATAACAAAAATATTGAGCCGAGCGCCTATCTGGTGCTTTGGCAAATAGGGATTGCAGGGGATCAGGAACTCACAGAGTTTGAGACAACAGAAGAAAAGCTTGGATTACTCAAAAAGAAACTGAATGCAATATATCCTGAAGACCACGAAGTCATTCTTTATGAGTCATCAACACTATTATTAAAAGAATCAAGAATAGAAAAAATACAATTACAACAATTAGCAAATGTTGAGACCAGTCTGGAAACAACGCTTGTGATACCACCGTTAAGGAAAAAATCGTAACTAATGGTCTTATCAACACTTAAAGGAGATTACTATGAGCCAAAATTTACAACTTCTTGAAACTATTGCTAACCTTACTTCAGAGCAATCATTATCAGTATCTAAGTTAAAGGCATTAGGCTTAGAAGAAGAGCTTGCAGAAGCGATAAAAGAAAAAAATATCGCTAAATTAGAAAGTTTATTAGGGGCTAATACCAATGTGTCAGTAATTTTGGCTCCTGCGGAAGATGACGAGGATGCTTCAGAAGATGATTCCAGGGAAGAAGAAATCAGGGTCGCATAGCTTCCTTCGATCGATTTACAAACTTTCAATAATAGTAATTGGTATTTTCGGTGGCTTGTTGCAGGCTACCGAAATTACTTATGTCGAAGAGCTAAAAATAGCAAACCATCTTAGAACAACAGATCCCCAGCAGTTCTTACAGCAAGTCAACTATATCTCAGAGTTAGAGCTTCCCGATATAGAGAATAAGGCCTTAAGAGATTATTTATTAGGTTATGCTGAAGCCTTAAAAGGCAATTCGGAACAGTCTATTGCCCACTATCAGAAAGTTATCGCCAGTCAGGTTAATAAGCCCTTAGTCATTAGAACTAAATTAGCTTTAGCAAACCTGCAGGTTTTGAATAAAGATTATGTTGGTGCTCTTGAGTTGATAAAAAATGTATTAACAGAAGCCGGTGGTGCCGAAGATTCGATTCGTAATTATATCTATCAGGTTGCTGCGATTGTTTATAACGAAGTGGGGCAATATGAGCTTGCTGAAGAAACATTAGGCAAGTTAAATGAACACAGTAGCTTATCTAATCTTAAAGAGAGGTGTTTGCTCGCTGCTGTTAAGGCTCAAACATGGTATGAGCTAACTAAAATCCGTTCTGAGCAAACTGCCTATATTAATAAGTCTTATAGTGACTGCTTTGAGAAAGAACCGGTTTATGCTTTGTCTGCTAAATTTTACTTGCTGGCCAATAGTGTAAGAAGCAGACAATTTGAGCAGGCTAAATTGGATATTGAGCGACAACTGCCAGCAGTTGAGAAATTGGGATACAGTTATTTAACAACAGGGTACTACACCTTATACGCTTTGAGTTTAAGCGGTGTTGATGACAGCGTTTCAGCTCAGCTTTATGCAACAAAAGCAATTGAGACTGCTGAAAAGAATAATAGAGAAACAGTAACGACCTGGTTGTTGGAGGCCTATTATTTAAATTCTCAGCTACTAAAAGAGCGAGGTAACTTGGAGCAGGCTTTAGAGTTTCTAGAAGAGTATTTGGTTAAAATCAACCGATACAAAAATGATGAATCATCGAAGCAGTTGGCTTATCAGTTAGTAGAGCATGAGACCGAGAGTAAGCAGCAGAAAATAGAGCAGCTTAATCAACAGAACTTATTGCTCCAGCTTGAGCAGGATTTAGCAAAAAAAGAAGCGGTTAATAACCGTCTGGTATTGGCTTTGGCTTTGGTGCTTCTGGGAACCTTAGCTTTTTGGACCTATCGTATCAAGCGTCATCAAATTCGTTTACGCAAACAATCGCAAACCGACCAGCTAACGGGTTTAAGTTCTCGTCATCATTTCTATGAAACAGCTAAGGCGATTTTACAGCGGAGCGAGCAAGAAAAGCAGGATGTCGGCTTTATTCTGTTCGACATGGATTATTTTAAATCGATCAATGATAAGTATGGTCATTTAGTGGGTGACTGGGTGTTGCAGCAAACGGCGGAAGTGGTTAAAGCCAGTTGTCGCCAGAATGACTTGGCTGGGCGTCTGGGTGGTGAAGAGTTTGCCATTTTCCTGCCGGCCTGCAACCTTGAAAAAGCACAGCAGCTGGCGGAAAGCTGTCGTCAAGCAGTTTCCCGTATTGATACCACAGAAACTGGCTATCGTTTTGATATATCAGCGAGTTTTGGTGTGACCAGCACCGAGCTGTCCGGTTACGACTTGATGGATTTGATTGCCGACGCTGATAAAGCCATGTATAGCGCTAAAAGCAAAGGTCGTAACCAGATTGTTGTAGTAGATAGTTTGGTTAAAGAATTTGAGCAGCTCATTTCTTAAAATGACTCAGTTAATGCATTAGGCCTCAGTCTTTAATGCCAAAAAACTGTTCTTTAATGGTTGGCTCATAGGTTGGCCACTCTTCGATGACC
Source organism: Kangiella sp. (assembly GCF_014762745.1). Classification (GTDB taxonomy): domain Bacteria; phylum Pseudomonadota; class Gammaproteobacteria; order Enterobacterales; family Kangiellaceae; genus Kangiella. The sequence goes on along the minus strand of NZ_JABURJ010000110.1, from coordinate 39,273 downwards.
TCATAATAAACACCTTTCTGATTAAACTGAGACTCCATTAAACAAAAATGATTAACCTTTAGTTGGTGGTGAACTGACTGAGTTATTTCCGTGTTAACCACGGCATCGCGATAAAGGGTAATGTGGGGACGAAAGGGTTTAGTGGACTGTTTGATGTGAATCCCGGCCTGCTTGAGATTGCGGCTGATATGTTGATGAAGTTCTGTGAGTTTCTCACTAGGAGCGACTTCAAGACAGCCCACTTCGGCTTTAGGGTAATAAGCAAACTGGTTAAGTTCAATCTGGAAAGGTTTAATAGCCGGAATTACAATGGCTTCGATAATGTCATCCAGCTGTGTACGTGGAAGTTCACCCAAAAATAGCAGGGTTATGTGGAAATTATGAGCGCTGACGGGGCGTCCAGTGAATGGACACATCTTTTGCAGTAGCTCCAGCTTGTTTCTCAGATCCTGCGGTAGCGCTATGGCAAAGAACAGACGCGCCATATTTTTGTCAGATTTTGCTATAGAAGGCATAACATTAGTGTGCTTGAATTTGCTACTATCATAGTCACGAGATTGATACCGATAAAGTGAAATGGCTAAAAAACCAGTAAAGAAAAGCGCAAAATCCTCGAAAAAGAAGCAGTCAAAGCAAACTAACCAATCCTTCTGGCGCAAAATACCCTGGAAAAAGGTATTTTTGCGGGGAGGCCTGATTTTCGTTGCCTTGTTTACTGCCTTTGTTATCTATTGCGACATGGTGATCAAGCGTCAGTTTGATGACAATCGTTGGCAGCTGCCAGCCAAGGTCTATGCGCAGCCGCTTGAGCTGATGAATGGCAAGTCACTGACTCCCACTCGGCTTGAGCAGGAGCTGGAGCTTCTGGGTTACCGCAAGGCTGTCAAAGCGACGCGAGCGGGTGACTACGAACAATATGGCGATTATTATTATATCCATGTTCGTCCATTCGTCTTTTGGGATGAAAAGCAGCCAGCCCGTCAGATTGCTTTTAGCCTGCGTAATGGGCGCGTCAGCCAACTAAAAGATCATGTGTTGGGCGAGCCATTACAGATGGCAAGACTTGATCCTTTACTGATTGGGCAGATTTATCCAAACCGTCTGGAAGATCGTATTCTGGTTAAACTGGATCAGATTCCTGAGCACCTGATCAAGGCATTGATCATTACTGAAGACCGCGATTTTTATGAGCACAGCGGCGTGTCACCCAAAGCGATTGCACGTGCTTTGTGGCACAACGTAACCTCCGATGGTGGTACTCAGGGTGGCAGTACGCTAACGCAACAACTGGTCAAAAACTATTTCCTGACTAATGAACGCAGCCTGTGGCGTAAATTCCGCGAAGCGGTGATGTCGGTTTTGCTGGAGGTTCATTATGAAAAGGATGAAATTCTGGAAGCCTATTTCAACGAAGTCTATTTCGGGCAGGATGGCCCACGAGCCATTCATGGGGTAGGGCTTGCCAGCAAATTCTTTTTCGATAAAGAAGTTGAAAATTTAACGCCAGCTCAATCAGCTTTGCTGGTGGCTATTTTAAAAGGCCCTTCAGTCTATGACCCGCGCCGTCATCCTGAGAATGCCATGAAGCGACGTAACCTGGTGCTTGAATTGATGCATCAGTCCGGCACTTTGACTGAGCGCGAACTCAAGCAGGAAAAACAGACGACCTTATCTTTGGTCAGAAAGCCAAGTATTCATTTATCAAATGTGCCGGCCTTTATGGATTTGGTGGGTCGTCAACTACAGGATTCTTACTCGGATGATGAATTAAATTCAGAAGGACTGAATGTTTTCACCACGCTTGACCCGGTGATTCAGATGTACAGCGAGCGTACCGTTGAAAAATCCATTAACGATATCGAAAAGCAGCGTCAGCAGGAAGAGGGTAGCCTGCAGGCGGCCGCGATTATCAGCGATAGCCAGAGCGGACATATTCTGGCAGTAATTGGTGATCGAAAGGCAGGCTTCGCTGGTTACAACCGCGCGATTGATGCTCGACGTCAAATTGGTTCCGTGATCAAGCCTTTCGTTATGTTGGCTGCGCTGGAGCAAAATTCTGATTATAACCTGTCGTCAAACGTCAGCGACTTCCCGTTATCCTTAGAGCAAAGAGATGGCACCATGTGGGAGCCGCAAAACTTTGACCGTAATTTCCACGGCATGGTACCGCTCTACCGGGCGCTAAGTGAGTCCTACAATGTAGCGATGGCACGTTTAGGTCAGGAAGTCGGAATTCAACGATTAGCTGATTTTGTCGAGAAATCTGGTGTTGAAAAAGAAGTTCGCCCTTTGGATGCTTTGCCACTTGGCGTACTTGAACTGACACCGCTGGAGTTGTTGCAGCTTTATCAATCCATTGCCAGTAACGGATTGCGTATTAAGCCTTCATCAATCATCGCCGTGACTGATAACGGCGGCCAGTTGCTGGATCGCTATCCGGTCGATTCAGAAAGAATCGCCAGTGAGCTGAATGTGTATCTGGTTAAGGCCGCCATGCAATTGGCTGTCGAGCAGGGCACGGCCAAGTACCTTCATCGATCCAATCCATTTACGTCGTTTGCCGGGAAAACGGGCACAACCAATGACCTGAAAGACTCATGGTTCGTGGGGCTGTCAGGCGAACATCTGGCGGTAGTCTGGGTTGGTCGAGATGACAACAAGGATGCTAATATCACCGGTTCTACTGCGGCGCTACCTGTGTTCACGGATCTGTTTGCGGGTATTAATACGGCTCCGATCGATATCGGCTATCATGACAATATTGAATGGAAGCTGGTGGATTATCGCAGCGGATTGTTGGCAACGGATGACTGCCAGAATGCAGTGAGCGTGCCTTATCTTCGAGGAACAGCACCCAAAGCGACCGCTGATTGCCAGCCAATTTTGTCACAGCAATAAAGACAGGAAACTAAGGATGTTTAATGAGTTTTACCTTAAATGAAACATTAGCCCAGGACACTGTTGAACTGGGCAATTTTAATTTATGCAAATTGCTATGGATGAACGACAAGCAATACCCCTGGGCCATTCTGGTGCCAAGAGTTAATGATATAAAAGAACTGTATCAACTGTCGGTAGCGCAACAGATCAATGTGATGGAAGAGTCCAACTTTCTCTTACAAACCATGGCAAAGGTATTTAAGGCGGACAAGATGAATGTGGCGGCGCTGGGGAACCTGGTTCCTCAGTTACATATTCATCACATTGCACGTTACAAAAACGATCCAGCCTGGCCTGGCCCTATCTGGGGAGTGAAGAAGCCGATTCATTATGGTGATAATGAGCTAATTAAGGAAGTCAGCCCCTTGTTAGCCGAGCTGAAGGGAAATTTTGGCTTTAAAGAGGTTTAGCTTTAGGTCAAAAAAAAGTAGGTGTTGGGTTACGAGATAATATCTGTAACCCAACCTGGATACGCGAAATAACTTATGGACGTGAAAATTTAAAGTGAGGATTTTCTTTCCATACCACCTTGGTATCCGCTGGTAAGTTAGCAACCGCTGCTGCAATCACTTCGGAAAGGGCTACCAGATTCGGCACATCAATAATGTCTGCTTCATCATGTACCTGATGGTAATGATCTTGACCACGCCAAACCGAAATTGCATGCATTGGAATGCCGGTAATATCAGCCTGTTGGCCATGCTTAAATACCTGCTCTGCTTTTTGTTGAGTCAAATCCATTAATGCAAAAGGCGCGTTGTCCGAACGCATGAACAAACCCATCTGCGCAAAAGGATCGGCATCCAGTGACCAGCCCGCTTTAGAAAAGTCATCCTGTAATAGCGCGAACAAATTGGAATATTGATTACCCGTCATCCAGGCGCTTTGTGGGTGCTCCTCAACTGGAGTGCCTACTAACTCAAACATGATGCCTGTTTCGATCTGCTCAAGTGGAATCAGAGGGTTTTCGGCAAAGTGTTTGGAGCCAAGCAGTCCCATCTCTTCGGCATCCCAGGCAGCGATAATGATATTGAACGGAAGAGATTCCTGCTTCGCTAAAAGTTCTGCAATGACTAAACTCGCAACCACGCCACTGGCGTCATCATCGGCACCATTAAAAGTGATATCGCCTTCCAGCTCGGGGTTCTGGCCAACGTGATCATAATGCGCGCCAATCATAATGAACTTGTCGTTGTCACACTGGCAGTCAATGAACCCCAGGTAATTAACCGCATCGATTGATGTACCTTTGCGATCAAAAGAGAATTCCTGACGATAGGAATCGGTTTCTGGCAACGGCTTTAGCCCTATAGCTTTAAAGCGCTGGTCAAGCCAGGCATGAACCTGCTTCATTTCTGGAGTGCCGGTTTTACGCCCTTTAAGTTCGTCACTGGCCAGAAAATTGATCCATTCCTGGGCTCGTTCAACACGGGCTTGTTCGGTAGCCTGCGGAACATTATTAGCGCTAGATGTGTTTGATAAGACTAAGCCTAACAATACGGCAAGGCTGGAAACTAAAACTGATTTCATTGTAGATAATCCTTTGGTAACACGGATAACTGGTCTTGAACCAAGTGAGTAGCAAGTGTCCAGTCTACCCGATCCAGACTATCAATATCCTTAGCAAGTTGTTGCAAAATGTTAGCCTGGACGGCACCACGACTTTGCGCCTGAGCATAAGGTATGTGATGGAACATGACCATTGAGTAGCGTGGAATGAATTGTTCAGGGAAGCGCTTCTCTAATTCAAAGGCGATAGCCTTTTTAAGGTGGAACTTGGGGTCACGCACAGAATCACGCATCTCAATATAGTTGTCCAAAGCCATATCGGCAATCGCATTGGCATTATCGCGACGTGCTTGATTAAAAGCCGGGAAAACTTTTTGCCAGTCGTCGTTAAATTGATTTAACAAGGTATTCAACTCAGCGCAATCTTCGAAGCCGCAGTTCATGCCTTGTCCATGAAAAGGCACAATGGCATGGGCCGCATCACCAAAAATCATGGCGTTGCCATGGAACCATTTCTCGCTACGCACTGTACCCAGAACGCCGGTCGGATTATCGAAAAACAGTTCGGTTAAATTAGGGATCAGAACATACGCATCTTTGAAATACTTTTTGAAAAAGCTGTCGACTTTTTCTGGTGTGTTTAAGTTAGCAAAGCTGGCTTCGCCGTTCTTGGTTGGCATAAACAAGGTAACCGTAAAAGAACCATCAAGATTCGGCAGCGCAATCACCATATAACCACCACGTGGCCAGATATGCAGGGCTTCCTTTTCAATCTGAAAATTGCCGGCTTGATCGGCAGGAATGGTTAACTCTTTATAGTTATGTGCAAGTAGCTCTGAACTGAACTGACCAACCTTGGCCGCTTCCATAAATTGACGCACTGGCGAACCAGCCCCATCGGTTGCCAGCAAAATGTCATAGTTTAAGGTTTGCTTGTTACCCGTCATGGCATCTTCAACAGTAAAGCTCTGCTTGTCGAAATCGATGTCGACCAAAGGGTGCTTAAAGTGGAAAGTAACATTGCCAGTGGCTTCGGCTTCGTCGCGCAATAGACTGACTAAGCCAGCACGGGATACCGAATAAATGACCTCTTCAGGGCGTTGTCCGTAAGACTGGAATTGGAGCTCGCCCGCTTCATCATGCAGCATGCGACCTTTCATGGGGATCAGCAATTTCTCAACCTGCTCCATGATGCCAACCTGCTGCAAAGGACGAATGCCGCGATTAGCCAGCGCCAGATTGATTGAGCGACCAGCCGGAATATCTTCCAGGCGAATGTCCGGCAGTTTTTCGTAAACATCGACTTTGTAGCCGCGCAAGCCCAAATAGATACTGGCCAGCGAACCAACCAGACCGGCGCCAATGAGAGTGATGTGTTTATCTTGAGTTACTGACATGGCAGGCCTCACTGTAAACTATCTTTTAAGATGGTTACAAAGCGGTAAGCATCTTCAAATGAGTTATACAAAGGAACCGGAGCAACACGAATGACATTTGGATGACGGAAATCACAGGTAACGCCAGCAGCTTCAATACGATCAAAAACAGTTTTGCCATCAAGGCCATGCAAGTTTACGGTCAAGGATAACTGGCAACCGGAAGCCTTTTCATCGGCAGGAGTTAAAATATTAATTTCATCTGCCAGTTCCTGTTCTAACAGGTCACGCAGGTAACGAGTCAGCTTCAATGACTTTTTGCGAAGCGCAAGAATACCGCCTGCATCTTTTATCGTATCTAACGAGGCACGAATGGCAGCTAAGGACAGAATAGGTGGGTTGGATACCTGCCAGGCTTCTGCACTCTGCATTGGCACAAACCGATTTTCCATTCTAAAGCGCGATTCTTTGTCGTGTCCCCACCAGCCAGCAAATCGAGGAAGCTCTAAATTGGTGTGATGCTTTTCATGCACGAAACAACCGGCCACTGAACCCGGACCAGAGTTTAAATATTTATAAGAACACCAGGCGGCAAAATCCACATCCCAGTCATGCAAACTCATCGGAATGTTGCCGGTAGCATGAGCCAAATCGAAACCCACCATACAGCCCTTGGCATGACCGGCTTCGGTAATGGCTTTCATATCGAGAACTTGACCGGTGTAATACTGAACGCCGGGCAGCATGATTAGCGCTATTTCTTCACCATGCAGTTCGATCAGGTTTAAAAGATCTTCCGTGCGTAAGGTTTCTTCACCCTCGCGTGGTTTAGCTAACAGCATTGCTTGGTCTGGATCAAAGCCATGAAAGCGAACTTGTGATTCAACCGCATAATGATCAGAAGGGAAGGCATGGTCTTCGATTAGAATTTTATTACGCGTTTTATTGGGGCGATAAAAGCTGACCATCATAAAGTGCAGGTTAGCGGTTAGCGAGTTCATGCAAACCACTTCAGAATTTTTTGCGCCAACTAGTTTGGCAGACTCTTCGGTTAGAAATTCATGGTAGGGCATCCACGGAAACTCACCCGAAAAGTGACCTTTAACGCCCAGCTTTTGCCACTGGCTCAGCTCATAGTTTAAGTATTCCTGTGTGCGTTTTGGCTGTAAGCCAAGCGAGTTACCACACAGGTAAATTTCATCATCACCATTGTCTTGTTTCGGAATATGAAATTGTTCACGCATCTGCTTTAACGGATCCTGTTGATCGAGTTGTTGCGCATGCTCAAGTGAAAAAATAGTATTCATAATGGTTTCTTCTTAATGCTTTATTGTTCTTGTTCTGAATGTGTTTCAGAACATTCAATTAATGGGTAAAGAATCGGGCGGCTCGGTGCTGCGTCTAATTCAAATGCGGGTATTTGCAGGTTGAGGCAATAGATGCCATCAGCAATATCGTCAGGCACAAATATCATTTCAGTAATGGTTCTATCGCAACGTGCGGTGTCCGTCAGCTGATGACTATCAGCTTCCAAGTTCCAGTATATATGGTGATTGGTTAAATGGCCCTCATCATACATTTTGTCCACCGAAGGAAAATCAACCAGTAAGTGCTTTATAGGACTATCCGCCAACCATTGCATTGCTTCTTGAGTAAAGAATGGTGGCTGATTGGTATCATCGTACCGGTATGACTTTTTAACATCATGATTGGGAGCACAGCGCACTACTAAGCTTTCAATGTTGTTCAGCGTATCGTTATCAATAGCCTGCTGCAGTTGTGCCATATCAATGACTCGATCAGCATCTTCAAGAGTTGGTCGATAGCTATCGTTAGTGGCTTCTGCCAACATTGGCTCAATGCTGATCACGCAAGCAACAGACAAGCTATTATTAAAAATGGCGCCGACCGAGACCTTTTGATCACAAATATGATGAATCGATTCAGTATGGGTGCCATTGCAATGAGGAACCAGTTGAATCGAATCAACATTACAACTGCCGCCTTTAGTGGTGTCACCAATAAAGCTGCCAGCCTGAAGCGGCTGTCGTTTAGCAATTTCAGCACCAAAATGATTGGGCTGCTTGCCATCAAAGTTTAAAGGAATCGCTATCGAGTGAGGATGTTTTATATCTACCTGATAACGCTTGCCCATAAACTCTGTGATTAGGTTGAACTTACTCATTTGAGAAAGCGTCCTTTATCCAGATTGAGCCACTCAAGTGCGGTTCCATGCAGTAAGCGATCCGAAACCGCTTTATCATAGTTCATGGACTCAATTAATTTACCCGGCTCAAGCTCTCCTAATGGGAATGGATAGTCGGTACCGAGCGCCAGTTTATGGGGGCCCATTAAATCAACCAGGTACTCAAGCATCTTCGGATCATGGACCAGTGTATCAAGATATATTTGTTCAAGATATTTACGCGGATGATGCGGATTATCGACGCGCATCAAATCAGGACGAACTTCATAGGCATGCTCGATACGACCGAGTGTTGCGGGGAAACTTCCGCCGCCATGGGCAAAAGCAATTCGCAGATTTGGCAAACGTTCTAAAACACCACCAAAAATCATTGAGCAAATCGCCAGAGAACTTTCCGCAGGCATACCCACTAACCAGGGCATCCAGTATTTCTGCATTTTCTCTTTGCCAACCATGTCCCATGGATGAACAAAGATTGCTGCACCTAATTCTTCTGCCGCGGCAAAGACTTCAAACAGGTTTTCGTCGTTCAAATTCCAGTCATTGATATGCGAACCAATTTGCACGCCAGCCAGCCCCAGCTCCTTAACACAGCGTTCCAGTTCCTGAATCGCTAACTTAGGTGACTGCATCGGTAAAGTGCCGAGGCCAACAAAACGGGTAGGGTAACGCTCTACCACTTCAGCGATGTGGTCATTGAGAAAACGCGACAAATCTAGGGTGTCTTCTGGTTTGGCCCAGTAGTTGAACATGATTGGCACTGTAGACAAGACCTGAACATGAACGCCGTGATGATCGCAGTCTTTCATGCGCACTTCCGGTGACCAGCAGTTTTCCTGAACTTCGCGGAAGAACTTACCATCGACCATCATTCGCGCACAGTCGCACTTATGATGCTCCAATTGCACAAAGCCGCCATAGCCGTATCTTTCTTTTAAGTCCGGCCAATTTTTCGGAAGAATATGAGTATGAATGTCAATCTTCAAATCAGACATAAATTAAAGATCCAGTTTGTTTTGTTTAGGCATCACCGTACCGCACTTGTCGCAGGTACGATGCTCTTCGTTTTCTAAAAAGCGCTCGAAGACCGGCAGGAAATCTTTTTCTACATTGGTTAGATGGAAATACTCTTCATATAATTTGTTATCGCAGTTCTCACAGAACCACATCAAGCCGTCTTGCTCATGCTCCAGTCGTTTACGTTCAACTACCAGACCAATAGAGTTTTCGAAACGAACCGGCGAGTGCGGAACTCTCGGTGGCAACAGGAATATTTCCCCCGCTTTAATCGGGTAATTGACACGTTCGCCATTTTGAATGGTACGTAATTCCATCTCGCCTTCCAGCTGATAGAAAAACTCAGGACCTTCATCATAATGATAATCGCGACGACCATTAGGGCCACCAACGACCATTACAATAAAGTCATCCTGTTCAAAAACCTGTTTGTTGCAAACAGGCGGTTGTAACAAATGACGGTTCTCATCTATCCATTTCTGAAAATTAAAAGGTGGAACCGGTGTTAATGTCTTATCACTCATGGCGATTCTCCTTAATCATCGTAAATAGTGGCGATGCATTTCAGCTCAATCGCAATCGGAGTGGGTAGCGAACTGATTTCAATGGTGGTGCGACAAGGTTGATTGTCAGCAAAGTATTCTGCGTAGATTTTATTGTAGGTTTTGAAATCATCTTTCATGTTGGTCAGAAACACCTGCACATCCACCAGTTGATCCCAGCTTGAACCCGACTCCAGCAAAATGGCACGAACGTTTTCAAAGACACTACGACATTGCGTCTCAATGCAGTACTCAATGATATTGCCCTCATCATCTAAAGTGACACCAGGAATATCCTTGCTGCCTTTTTTGCGTGGGCCAACACCCGACAAGAACAGTAAGTGACCAACACGACGCGCATGGGGATACAGACCGACGGGTTCCGGGGCTGACGAAGATACGAATTTCTCACTCATAGAAACCTCAAATCAAATTAGCTAGCCAATTTCAAATTCAATAAGTTACAGCGCGAACGAATCGAAAACACTGTCAATCAGCTAGAAAAATAACGAAACGATTAAACGAAAATACTAGGAAAAACAGGTGCGCGCAATCGGCGCAAGAAAGGAATGCGTATTCAATCGAGAATCCATTTACAACCACCCTGGTGGGCAAAGATGAATCCTGATGTTTTTTGATGTGGAAAATAATGCATGGGCTCTTTTATAGCCGAAAAGCCCCTCTTAGGCAAGGGGCTCAATGATTGGGGTAGGGGCAGGCCAATGTGCCTGCCCGAAAACATCAATCCCTGAAATTCTTAAACTGAAACGGCTGCCCCAGCTCTGCCTGTCTGACCAGTGCCATAACCTGCTGCAAATCATCACGTTTTTTACCCGTCACTCGCACTTCTTCGCCCTGAATCGCTGCCTGAACTTTTAACTTGGAGTCTTTTATCAATTTGACAATTTTTTTAGCGATATCTTTATCAATACCCTGCTTGAAAGTGGCCGTCTTATAAAAGGTCTTGCCGGAATGGGTGGCATCATCGGTGATATCCAACGCATTGGTATCAATATCACGCTTAACGCAGGCTTTATAAAGAATATCGATCATCTGATCGACCTGAAACTCGGCTTCGGCAGTGATTTTAATGCTCTCGCCAGTCTGCTCAAAGCTTGCATCCACTCCGCGGAAATCAAAACGAGTCGATAGCTCTCGGTTGGCATTATCAACAGTATTGGTAATCTCGTGTTTATCCACTTCAGAAACAATATCAAAAGATGGCATGGTCAGTCCTATCAATCAAATAAAGAATAGCCGCTATTATAAGGCAAAATTATCAGCAGGCCAGTTATGAGGTGTTAGTTTCGTAGTCCGTAGGCTGGTGATGAACGAAGTGAATCCCAGCAATATTTTGAGTTATGCCTGAAATGCTGGGATTCACTTCGTTCATCGCCAGCCTACAAGAAAAATAATGTATAGATGAAAAGGTGTAGAATTGTGACCGGCTCAGCAACAATGACTATCGCCGCTGATTTACCCTGAACCTGCGCATGTGACATTTGTCCGATTATCATTAATAATCGTTCCACACAAACAATATAAAGGGTGTAGGTATGTCTTTCACAAAACGAGTTAATCGTAAAACTATGGTTAGTCTGTTGGTTAGTGCTGCTCTACTGAGTGCGGGCTGTCAGCAAGAAGAAGAGCAGCAGGAGAAGGCGAGTCAGCAGCAACAGGCTGAGACAGCGGTTTCTAAGGAGCAGGCGCACAAGCAAACCAAAGTTACTCCTGAAGTTCTTTATGACAAAGTTACAGCCACTCTATTTGCTGCTCGTCCTATGGACGCAACCATGTATGGTGTCAGCCAGGAGATCGCTGGTGGTTACTATCAGGATAAGCTGCCCGATTATTCGCCTGCTGCCGAAAAGGCTCTGCGCCAGAGTTTACGCCATTACGCCGACCAGCTAGCGGAGCTGAATTCGGATACTATTCAGGGCGAAGAGAATCGAAAGGTAGTCATTGATCTGGCTCAGTACTATTCAGGCGAAAAGCAGTTTGATATTGGTTTCATTGACAGCTGGATGGGGCACTCTCCCTTTATCGTCAGTCAAATCAATGGGCCAGCAATTGATGTGCCTAACCTGCTGCAAAACAATCATCCGATTAAAAACGAGCAAAATGCTAAAGACTATATCGCCAGAATGGCACAGTTTGGCGACATGATTGAAAGTGTTAAGAGTAAAGTGCTGGCTGATGCTGAACAGGGCTGGGTGCCGCCCAAGGTTATCGTCAATGGCGCGCTTAACTTCCTGAATGGTTTTATCGCAGCAGAACCTGAGCAACATGCGCTGGTGACTAACTTACAGACCAAATTGGATAAGCTCGATATTCCTGATGAGGAAAAAGAAAAAATGATGTTTGATGCGGTCAGCATCACCAAGACCACGATTTACCCTGCTTATAAAACCCTGGCGATGGTAATGGAAGATTTGCTGGAAAAGGCGCCCGAAGAGTCTGGGATCTGGGCGCAACCGAACGGCGCAGAGTTTTATCGCTATGCGGTCAGTGAGTTGGGCGATACTGATTTGACACCGGAAGAAGTGCATCAGATTGGTCTTGATGAAGTGGAACGAATTACCGCAGAGATGGATGCGATTCTGAAATCGGAAGGGTATGAAGAAGGCACTGTCGGGGAACGCATGGCTTCTTTGAATGACGAAGACCGATTCATTTACGAAGATTCAGATGAGGGCCGGCAGAAACTGCTGGATGATCTTAATGGGATGCTTGCAGAGATCAATGAAGTGATGCCAACCCGCTTTGCAACCATTCCTCCTTACGATGTTGAGATTCGACGTATACCGGTTGAGCGACAAGACGGTGCTCCTGGCGGACAATATACGCCACCGCCACTGGATGGTTCTGAGCCAGGTGTTTATTGGATCAACCTTAAGGACATGAAGGCCAATCCTAAGTTTGATTTGAAGACGCTGACTTACCATGAAGCTAATCCGGGCCATCACTGGCAAATCGCATTAAATATGGCGCAAGAAAGCTTGCCCCTGATCCGCCGTATCGCTCCGTACAATGCCTACGTCGAAGGTTGGGCTTTGTACTCAGAGTTAGTGGCCTGGGAAATGGGCATGTACAAAGATGACCCTTATGGCGACTTAGGACGCCTCAAAGCGGAACTGTTCCGCGCCGTTCGTTTAGTGGTTGATACCGGACTGCATCATAAAAAGTGGACACGCGAACAAGCGATTGACTATATGGCCGAAAAAACCGGTACGGCTCAGTCCAGCGTCGTATCAGAAATCGAACGCTACATGGTATGGCCCGGCCAGGCATTGGGTTATAAGCTCGGCATGTTGAATATCGTCGATCAGCGCGAAAAAGCCAAAGAAGAACTTGGTGAAGCATTCGACATCAAAGAGTTCCATGATTTAGTGTTACTCGGTGGTGCCGTATCCATGTCAGTGCTTAATGATAAAATTGACGCCTGGATTGAAAGCAAGAAACCGAAGTACTAAAAACAGTAGCAATAGAGTTGAGGCGAGCCAATGTGCTCGCCTTTTTAGTTTTAGAAAACGTCGACTGGTGATGTATCAGGGGGGCAGGATTTTTTGTTGCTCGATCTGGATGTAGGTTGGTGATGAACGAAGTGAATCCCAACAAATACTTATTGAATTACATTGCTGTTGGGATTCACTTCGTTCATCACCAACCTACTATTATCATTTATCGTGCATCTCATCGTCATCCCAAGGCACCATCCTCACGTATTGTCATTCCGGCCTACGAGCCGGAATCTGCTCTTTGTAATATTCTAAGCCACAGCAAATATGCCGTTCTTGTGTAAGACATATCTCACAATCGATCATGCAATCGCTGAAAACACATCAAAAATCCAATGCAAATATGAAAATCAATGAGTTACAGCTTTTCGCATATTGTCAAGGCTTACAAAATTCATAATATAACTCCTGCTTATATGGAATAAGCGATCAATCAACAAGGAGTAAGTTTTATGAAAAAAAGTTACCTTAATACAAAAAAATGTGCAGTGCTGGGTGCAGTTCTTTCTGCGCTAACATTTGCATCTCTACCCACCATAGCATCAATGAATGATTCAAAAGGAATTGAATCACTTGCAAAAGAAGCTCAACACATTGTTCAAGGAAAAGTGGTCAACATTGACTACAAGGACTCTGTGGAAGGCATTCCTCACACCTTTGTGACTTATCAAATCGAAGATGATTTCCAAGGTCGACAAAATGGTCGCCAAGTAACACTACGTTTTATTGGCGGCATTAAAAAAGTCAGCGATACGCAATATGATGTGCTTGAAGTATCCAATGTTCCTGAGTTCAATCTTGGCGAAGAGAACATTTTGATGCTTGCTGAAAAAGACGATGGCCAATGTCCATTGGTTCGTTGCTCCGAAGGCTTCTTCAAAGTGAAAAGTGGCGAAGTCTTTACTGAGAGCGGTAAGCCTGTACAAATTGGTAAGGCTGCTGAAAGAGCACAGCGTCCAGCTATGATGGATGATGAGCAAGGCGAAGTTGTCGGCAAAACATTGCCAGCGCAAGCTCAAGCTCAAGCAAAAGGTGCTTCAGTTCAGCAATTTAAGAAGGCTGTTCAGTCTGCTATGAAAGGTAAGCCAGCTAAAGAAATCAAGAGCGAGAATATTGCGCAAAGATTCTCGGCGGCGATTCCTGTTGCTATGTCAGCACCTGCTGTTCCAGCGCGTGCCAAGCAGCCTGCTCAAGACATCATCGATGATGTCGACCATCAATAATCACTACTTCACGGAGGAAGTACAATGAAGAAATTAATTTTAATCTCTAGCGTAATCGCTGCATCGTTTTTAGGAATGGAAACGCAAGCAGCAACTTTGGATACATCATGTAATGGTGTCTATAAAAAGTGGAACACCAACAGTGTGACCTACCGAGCAAGCTCTGTGGGATTTCCAGCGGGCAATGATTACCGCACAGCACTTGGTCATGTCATTACTCAGTTCAACAAGAACCCCAGTAAAATCCGTTTCTCAATGCTATACGATGACACTTCAATCGGCATGAATAACGGTCAGAATGAAGTCTGGTGGTCAAGCAGTATTAGTGCACCAGCAGTAGCTTATACCTGGAGTTCATGCAGCTGGTTCTTTGGCTGGAGCAATAACATTACTGAGTCTGACATAGTGTTCAAAAATACGGTGAATTACACGCCAGGTGTTGAATACGGCATTCGTGCACGTGCTGATACTTTAACTCCATATGGCGGATCATCTCGTCCGTTTAAAACTACTGCATTGCATGAATTTGGCCATGGCGCAGGTTTAGGTCATGAAAATGGTCGTTACAGCATCATGGGACAGGACTGGGATCACATCCATCGTAACTACGTCTACGCGCTAGCTTACATGGGTGAAGACGCAAACTATGGTCTACGCCAGTTGTACGGTAACAACGCAGGCAATATTCAGGATGTCGGTCTGGTTCACTGGAAATACAGCGGTGCCAGTGGTGCATATAGCTCACACATTCGTACCAAGCTGTATAATACTTCGGGCGTAGAACTGCCATACACTACTGTCAATGGCGAGCGTCGTTACAATGTCAATAAAGGTCAGCAGGTTCGTATGGAGTTAACCTATGAAAATAATGGTGAGTCAGGTCAGGCGCCAACGATTTACTATTACGTTTCAACCAATAACTTCATCAGTACTGCAGATCGCTTGATTGCGAGCACCTCCTTCTCATTGCAGCCTGAAGGTAGTGTCTATACTTCAACACGTACCGTGACGATTCCATCAGACCTGAACTCAGGTCAAAACTACTTCTTAGGTGGCTTGTTAGATCCAAACAACACCATTGCAGAAGTAGAAGAAAGCAACAATGCAACCTACATTCCGATTCGCGTGAATTAATATTCAAAAGTAGGAAGGGCGGCCCGATGTGGCCGCTTTTTTTGTATAAAAGAAGTCAGACATACTACCAAATAAAAAGTCCTAAAAAGGCTTACACCAACTTAATATTTTGTCATTACGGCCTCCGAGCCGGAATCTGCTCTTGGTTGTAGGGTGGGCCTTGGCCCACCAGAATAACAAGCTTTAGGGTATACACCTAACCAAAGATACGATCATCCTGTGGTTTAACCGCAGGATCCAGTGGCTTTAACAGGAAAAAATCAGGAGTATTTGTTTACGAGTTTTATGCTGACAAATGGTATAAGCAGTGTGATTAGATAAGCATGCTCATAGGAGAATGAAAGCATATGATCTAAATAGGTAAAAAATTTTATATCACTTTGATAGTTTAACTGTGGTAAGAGGTTAATTGAGAATAAGAA
Source organism: Kangiella sp. (assembly GCF_014762745.1). Taxonomy (GTDB): domain Bacteria; phylum Pseudomonadota; class Gammaproteobacteria; order Enterobacterales; family Kangiellaceae; genus Kangiella. The sequence continues at coordinate 23,386 of NZ_JABURJ010000110.1, read as the reverse complement.
AAGAGGATTAAGAATTAGAAGTAACAGAATACTAATCGTGAGAAAGTAGCAGTAGCTGACGATGATATAGCGAAATGGTTTATTAACTTTTCTCCAAAGACTTATTACTACTGGAGAAAGAGTACAAGCAAATGTAATTATGTATAGTAGGGCACTCATTCTATATCAGACCTGTTATAACCCAGTTTCTTTAGGGTCTTTTTTAAAGCAAACCCCGCAAAGTAACTTAGCAGAAAGCTTAGACCGCCTATTAAAATTAATGAAATCCAAGCATTACTGACTTCTTTAAATGTTAAATAAAAAGCAAGATTGAAGACTAAGCCTCCTACAATAAAAGAAGTGAGAAGACCAGTGATAGGAAGCTTAGAAAACACCTTGTTCATACCTTACCCATACTTCACACACACATTCTTGGCTTCGGTGAAAAAGCGTAAAGCTTCTAAGCCACCTTCACGTCCTACGCCCGAATTTTTGACGCCACCGAAAGGCGTTCGCAAGTCGCGTAGTAACCAGCAATTGATCCAGACGATGCCGGCTTCAATTTCTTTGGCGACGCGGTGCGCACGCTTGAGATCGTTGGTCCAGACGCTGGAGACTAAACCGTATTCAGTGCCATTGGCGAGCATGATGGCTTCATCGTCTGTATCAAATGGCATGATGGTGCAGACTGGACCAAAAATTTCTTCCTGATTAGTTCGGCAATGATTGGTCAGGCCTTCAATCACGGTTGGCTCGACAAAGTAACCATTTTCGCAACGGCCTTTTAAAGTTACCTGATTACCACCAGTCAAAATAGTGCCGCCTTCTTCTTTTGCCAGTTCAATGTAGGAGAGCACTTTTTCCATGTGCGCTTTGGAAACCAGTGCGCCATGTTGGGTGTCAGCTTCTAGCGGGTCCCCAATCTTGATTTGTTTTACTTTCTCCACGAAAGCCTGCTTAAACTTTTCGTAAATAGGGCGCTCAATGTAAATGCGAGAACCGCACAAACAAATCTGACCTTGATTCGAAAAGGCTGCGCGAACAACATTATTCACCGTATCTTCAAAGTCACAATCGGCAAAGACCAAAGTTGGGTTTTTACCGCCCAGTTCGAGCGATAACTTCTTGAACATGCCCGCAGTGACTTTGGTGATCTGAGCCCCGGTAGCTGTGCCGCCGGTAAAGCTTATCGCCTTGATTTTCGGATGAGTGGTCAATGGGCCGCCAATACTGGGGCCTGTGCCATGCAGGATATTCAAGACACCATCGGGCAGACCTGCTTCTATGCACAGCTTGGAAAACAAAAATGCGGTCATTGGTGTGATTTCCGATGGCTTGGCAATGACTGCGTTACCGCTGGCTAGTGCTGGCGCGATTTTCCAGGTGAATAAATAGAGTGGTAAATTCCAGGGAGAGATACAACCGACCACGCCAATCGGATCGCGCAGGGTATAGTTAATGGCCACATCTTCCATGGCATGGCTTTCGCTGGAGAACTGAGTAATGGCGTGCGCAAAAAATCGAATATTGGCCGAGGCGCGATAAATATCAACATTCTTGGCCAGAGTAATCGGCTTGCCGTTATCAATGGCTTCAGCTTGCGCCAACATGTCGGCATTGGCGTCGATGATATCCGCCAGACGACACAAAATTTCCGCGCGCTTCTCAAGCGGAGTATTAGCCCAGCCTTTTTGCGCATGTTCCGCGGCAACGACTGCCTGCTCTAAATCATGCTCATCCGAGTTTGGGATTTTGCTGTAGACCTGCCCAGTGGCCGGTTCAACATTATCAATGTATTGACCGGCAAACGGATCGAGCAATTGGCCATTAACGTAGTTCTTGATGATTTGCATAGTGGTTCTCTAGTGCTGATTACAGACAGCTGGTGCGTCCGCCATCTACCGGCAAATTAATACCTGTAATATAAGCCGCCGCGGGCGAAGCTAAAAACGCTACCGCATTAGCGAACTCTTCCGGTTCACCGAAACGGCGCATAGGAATGATCGACTTTTCTTCTTCTTCCATCTCCTCGATGGAAACGCCTTGTTTCTTTGCCTTGTTCTGAATAATGGCTTCCAAGCGCACCGTATTGGTCGCGCCCGGTAACACGTTATTGACCGTGATATTGAACTGGCCCAGCTCATTGGCTAACGTCTTCGCCCAGTTGGCTACCGCCCCGCGCACCGTATTCGACACGCCAAGGCCGTGCAAAGGCTGCTTAACCGAAGTAGAAATCACATTGATGATACGCCCATAATTCGCTTCTTTCATACCCGGTGTTAACAGCTTCATCAACTCATGATTACAGATCAAATGCTGATTGAAAGCCGCCAGAAAATCGTCAGTTTCGGCTGAATTGGCAGGACCCGGCGCAGGACCGCCCGTGTTATTAACCAGAATCTCAACCAGACGACCACTCTTCAAAAACTCAGCTACTGTCGCCTTAACCTGCTCGGGATAAGCAAAATCCGCCACCAGAACCGCATGCTGCTGACCTTTGGATGTATCCAGCCCATCGCGCACTGCCTCAAGCTTCGCCTTATTCCGCGCAAGAAGAATCACCGACGCACCCTGCGACGCCAACTGCTCCGCAATCGCCTTACCCATGCCCTGACTCGAACCACAGACCAAAGCACTTTTACCCGTCAAATCTAAATTCATCATAGGAAATCATCGAAATCTGTAAAAAGAAGCATTTAAGCATATTTCGCCGGGGATTTTAATCGGTTTGGTAAGGTGATGAATTGATGATAGATTATCAATCAAAAGAGCGGCACCCCTAGGGCAGGATCTGCGTCACGACGCACCTTACGGTGACAGAGATTTGTAGTATGAGTTTAGATATACATAAGCTTCAAAATGGACAGCCTGCAGAATTATTAATTTCAATAAGCAGTACAGAATACGAAGAGTTATATCCAGCAATAGAAAGATTTAAGTCAAAGACCGGTCTGCTGATTGATCAATACAGCGATCTTAAACTTAGCTCCGGAGTGCTCCCACTAATCCAATCAATCGAGGAAGTCAGTACAGAAAGCGTTTTCTATAATTCTCTATTGAAAGTATTGAAGCAGTCTGAAGCTGATGGGTATGGCATAATGTTTGTCGGAGACTAGTTAACGTAGGGTGCGTCGTGACGCACCGATAAATTCAAGGAGGGCATGGATGCCGAACTATCGAAGAGCAAAGGTAAAGGGAGGTACCTATTTCTTTACCGTTAACATATTGGATCGTAAGAGTGGGTTATTAACCCGTCATATCAATGAGCTTCGTCAATCGTTTAATCACGTCAAAAAGCAACTTCCTTTCAAACTTGATGCATTGGTTATTTTACCGGATCATTTTCATATGGTGATGACGTTACCGCAAAATGATGACGATTATTCAAATCGATTGAGATTAATTAAAGAAGGTTTCACCAAGCGGCTTAATCTCAATGCTATCGATCACATTTCAAGAATAACTCGTAATGAAAAAGGTGTATGGCAACGACGTTTTTGGGAGCATCAAATTCGAGACGAAGAAGATTATATAAACCATATCCATTATTGTTATATCAATCCTGTGAAGCATCAGTGGGTTAAGAGGGTGAGAGATTGGCCTTATTCGACATTCCATCGTGATGGCAAACGAGGCTTGTTTTCAATTGACTGGGCCGGATGTGGTGAATTTGAAGGCAGATTTGGTGAGGTTTAAGTTTGGTGGTAGATTGCAGGTTATAAGAGCGGTACCCCTAGGGCAGGATCTGCGTCACGACGCACCCTACGATATGGAGTGAGGTTTAGTATTTTATGAGTTCTGAAGTTTTAGAGTCTGATTGGAAAGTTTATAGGAAAAGTCTTGAAGGCTGGCGTGAGCGATATTTGGCTAAGCAGAATGAAAAGCTGATAAAGATTGTTATTAACACTGAGCACACTCCCACAGAGCAATTCTGGAATGCAAAAGGGTTTGTTGATGAACAAGCAAAAATTCTTCAGGATTGTCTAGATCATCATTCAAGGTCGAATATGTTTATGAGTCTTTTGCTGATGCTTAGATATGAGTTAATTAATGAGTCGGACTTGAATGAGTTTAGCGAAGATTTGCGCAGTAGGTTAGTGCAATTGATTAATTCTTAAGAGCGGCACCCAAGGGGCAGGATCTGCGTCGCGACGCACCCTACGGTTAAGAAAACGCTTCTAACTTCTGCACTCCTTCTGGAGCTTCTTTTTTATCCTCTTCCCAAATGTTTAAGGCGTTCTGCATATTGAGCCACGAAGCAACGGTGGTGTTGGTCATGTAAGCTAGGCGGTGGGCGAGCTCTGGCGTGCAAGATACTTTGCCATTGACGAAATTGGATAAACGTTTTCTAGTTATACCTAGCATGTGAGCCGCTAGTGTAATTGAAAGCTTCAGTGGTTCGAGTATATCTTTTTTTAGAATGAGTCCTGGATGAGTTGGTTTGCGTTTCAATTTACTCATGATGCTTTCTCCTTGATTACCAAATTAATGGTAATCAAGGAGGTTAAGTTTTACAACAACGCTTTTCTCATTGCATTCAAAGTTAACTCGAGTTCTTCTTCGCCATGGGCGGCTGAAACAAAACCTGCTTCAAACGCAGACGGTGCCAGGTAGATGTGTTGGTCTAGCATGTCATGGTAGAACTTTTTGAAGCGTTCCAGATCACCGTTGGCGACTTGTTGGTAACTGGTGACAGTTTCGGCGTCGTTGAAGAAGAAGCCGAACATGGAGCCGACATGATTGGTGGTGAATGGGATGCTGGCTTCGTGGGCTATCGCGCGCATGCCGTCTACTAATTTTTCGGTGTAGTCGAACAGTGGCTGGTAGAAGCCAGGCTTTGATAATTCATTGAGGGCGGCCAGGCCTGCGGCCATGGCTACTGGGTTGCCTGATAAAGTGCCTGCCTGATAGACAGGGCCAAGTGGCGCCAGCTGTTCGAAGATTTCTTTTTTACCGCCAAAAGCGCCTACTGGCATACCGCCGCCGATGACTTTGCCTAAACACGTCATGTCAGGTTTGATGTTGTAGTAACCTTGTGCGCCATCAATGCCCATTCTAAATCCGGTCATCACTTCGTCGAAAATTAATACGGCGCCGTGCTGATCGCACAGTTCGCGCAGGCCTTCGAGGAAGCCCGGAACAGGCGGAATGCAGTTCATGTTACCGGCAATTGGCTCGACGATAATACAGGCGACGTCTTCGCCAAACTCTGACAATAGCGCCTTAACGCTATCAAGGTTATTAAACTCAGCGGTTAAGGTGTGTTTGGCAAAATCCGCTGGTACGCCCGGTGAGGTGGGTTCGCCAAGGGTTAATGCCCCAGAACCTGCTTTAACTAATAGGCAATCGGCGTGGCCGTGGTAACAACCTTCAAATTTGATGATCTTGTCGCGACGGGTGTAACCACGCGCCAGACGAATCGCACTCATGGTCGCTTCGGTGCCTGAGTTGACCATGCGCACCATTTCAATCGATGGAATCAATTCGCAGATCTTTTCCGCCATTTCCGCTTCGACTTCGGTCGGCGCGCCGTAGCTCAAACCTTTTTCAGCCGCTTTAATCACAGCTTCTAAGATCGCTGGGTGGTTGTGGCCAAGAATCATTGGCCCCCATGAGCCAACGTAATCGACGTAATGTTTGTTGTCGGCTGAGGTGAAGTAGGCACCGTTTGCAGACTTGAAGAAAATCGGAGTGCCACCAACGCCGTTGAAAGCACGAACAGGAGAGTTGACGCCACCAGGAATGTGCTGTTTGGCGCGATTAAAAAGTTGATCTGATGTGGTCATAAAAATTCCGATAATTTGGTATGAAAATTGAGATACGAATTAAAGCTTGTTCGAGTGCCAGCTGACCGGAGCTTCGTATTGACTGAGCTTGTCTTCAACACCCAGCACGAGCGCAAACAAGGCCATGCGCACTTTGACGCCGAAATAAGCCTGACGGAATATCGCCAGATTAGGATTATCATTCATGTCATTGCTCAGCTCATTGGCTTCCGGGCGTGAGTCGCGTGGTAGCGGATGCATGATGATGGTGTTCGGGTCGCAAAGTTTTTCGTAAAGCGATTGGTTGAGTCGATATTTGCCGCGGTATAAATCCGCTTCGCGTTGCGTTTCGAAACGCTCTTCCTGAATGCGCGTCTGGTATACGACATCCTGACCTTGCAGGCCGTCTTCGAGGCTTTCGGTAATGGTGACGCGATGATTATGTTTATCGCAAACCGCTAAGACTTTGTCTGGCATGGCCAAGGCATTGGGCGCGACAAAGGTAAAGTCTATATTCGGGAAGACACACAGCAATTGTGTCAGTGAATGAACTGTGCGGCCGTTTTTCAAGTCGCCCATCATTGCGATGCGCAAATTCTCGGTGCCTTTTTGAATGCGGTTCAGTTCATTGAAGATGGTATAGATATCAAGCAGAGCCTGGGTTGGGTGTTCATTCGGGCCGTCGCCACCATTGATCACCGGGATTTTGCTGCCTGCTGCAAACTCAGCTACAGAGCCAGCTTGCGGATGGCGCATGGCCACCACATCTGCGTAAGTCGAAAGTACCTGAGCAGTGTCGTACAGCGATTCGCCTTTAGCTAGGGACGAGGTCGACATGCCAACGGTTTCGCGCACATGGCCGCCCAGTAGATTAAAGGCTGTGCCGAAGCTGATACGGGTGCGGGTGCTGGGCTCGAAGAACATATTAGCAAGCACTGCGCCATCCAGGACGCGACAGCTTTTTTCGCGAGCCACGTAGGGGTGCATTAAATCAGCAACTTGAAGGATTCGCTCAACCGCCTCGCGGTCTAATTGGTCAATGGAGAGAATATGTTGGCCTTGAAAAACCATGCGTGCACCCAAATGTTTATTATGACTTTTAAGTTGGCGCAATTCTAACATGAAGTTACCCAATTGGTGTATCTTTGGCCTATTTGTCCCCTCAGTTGCTAGCAATTCAGCGCAAAATGCTTACAATGTGGCCCTGAAAAGCCCATACAGATAGAGATTCGAGAGGTTTAGCTGGTGGAATATAGAAAATACCGTTGTCTGGTTTGTGATTTTGTTTACGACGAAGAACTCGGCTGGGAAGAAGATGGCATCGCGCCCGGAACCCGCTGGGAAGATGTGCCAGAAGACTGGTACTGCCCGGACTGCGGCGTCGGCAAAGAAGATTTCGAACTGATGACCGACGAGTTCAAGAAAAGTCTTTAAGCGATAGATTTTGTTAAGAAGAAGCCTCCGATTGGAGGCTTTTTTGTATCTAGTAGCCAGCGTTAGCGCCAATAATCATCAGGAGGACTGTGAATAACAGGACAACCGATGAAAACACTACACCAAGGATTGGCAGAATTTTCTTGTAGCCTTTTTGTACGAAAGCACCGATGCCAAGACCTATGGCAACTAGCGCTAAAAGAACAAACAATATTAAAAACAATCCAATAACCACCGCTTGAGTGGAATTTGGATCCATACCCCCATAACTGGACGCTTCTGCAATCGCCGCGAAGATGATGCAAAGAATTAAACCGATCGGCGCAATTAACCCCAAGACGAATGTTGTGATACCCAAGCCAGAATGTTTTAGTTGTTCCATGTGTTTGCTCTCTTATTTTTGGTGAAGTGACTAAGAGTAATTAAGTCCTTGATAAATGGCAAGTTGATATAGGTGGGTTGTTGAGAGACAAAGGCTGAGTTGGGGTTTTAGGGGCGCCATGCTGGGTTATCTTTATATATCTTCAAAAGTCACTGGATACCGCGGTCTAGCCGCGGTATGACAGAAGCGTGAGGCTTAGTAGTAGAGTGTGCTTTGGCACACCGCGAGTCTTATTTTAATTTTTCCAACTGCTTATCGTGCCATTTGCTCAAGGTGAGCAATGCAATAATAGCGCCGAGTAAACACCACCACATGTCGGATTGGGTGTCCCAGACATAGCCCTGGGTGCCGAGGAAAGCTTCGGCAGCCTGTTCAGAAAGAAGCGCGACCCACCATTCAATCAATTCATAAAAGGCGCTGAATCCGAGGCTGAAACTGATGATAAAAAAGGTGCGCCATTTAGCGCTATTAAAAACATTGAGTCGTATCATGAGTTCGCGGGCGATCATGGCAGGGATAAAACCCTGTACAAAGTGCCCCAGTTTGTCATAGTTGTTGCGTTCCCAGCCGAACCATTGTTTCATGTCGTCGAACAGCGGCACTTCGGCATAAGTATAGTGGCCGCCGACGATCAGGATGATGCTGTGTATGAGTATCAGGATGTAAAGCATTGGTGTCAGCGGGAAGCGTTTGTAGGTGATAACTAGTGCGATAAAACCGAGCACTGCCGGCGCCACTTCCAGCATCCAGGTCATACGATCTTTAGGACCTATCCCTGACCAGATGAAAACGACCATGAAAATGGCAATCCAGATGCTGATGGCTATTCTGTTATTTTGCATGGCCGCTTCGTTCCTTAGTCGTCTTTTTTGTCTTCGGTGTTGGTATCGAAGTCTTTAGCATCATGGCGTTCATGCAGCTGTTCATGCGGCTCGCCCCAGGTGCGATTGACCATACGGCCACGTTTCACCGCGTCACGACCAGCGATTTCTTTCGCCCAGCGCATCACATGTTTATAGGTATCGGCCTGTAAAAACTCGGCGGCTTCATAGACTTCGTTAAGTACCAGACAGCCGTACCAGGGCCAAATCGCCATGTCGGCAATGGTATATTCATCACCACAGATATATTTATTGTTGGCCAGACGCTTATCCAGAACATCCAGCTGGCGCTTGGCTTCCATAGTGAAGCGGTCAATGCAGTATTCGATTTTGATTGGCGCATATTTAAAGAAATGGCCGAAGCCACCGCCGACATAAGGCGCGCTCCCAACCTGCCAGAAAAGCCATGACAACAATTCAGCGCGTTGCTCAGGTTTGCTCGGCAGAAAGGCATTAAATTTTTCAGCAAGATATAACAGAATGGCGCCTGATTCGAAGATACGAGTCGGTGGGGTGGTGCTGTGATCAACCATCGCTGGGATTTTTGAATTGGGATTAATCTGCACAAAGCCACTGCTGAATTGATCACCTTCGCTGATATCAATCAGATAGGCATCGTATTCTGCTTCGGTAATACCTTTGGCTAGGAGTTCTTCCAGCAGAATAGTCACTTTAACGCCATTGGGCGTGGCTAGGGAATATAGCTGTAGAGGGTGTTTCCCTACTGGTAAATCTTTAGCGTGTGTAGGACCCGACACAGGGCGATTAATCTTGGCAAATTTGCCACCACTTTCTTTTTCCCATTTCCAGACTTTTGGTGGGGTATAGTCGGATGTGTTACTCATAGTAGCTTCCAGTTGTTCTTTTCGGTAATTACTATTGAAGCGTTACCCCACCGCGAATGTCAATGGTGATCACTGATAGTGGTTATGCATGACAGGTATTTTACTGTTATGTGGGCTGATCAGCGGTGAGGGTTAGTTTTTTGGCATATGTAGCAGTAACTGCTAAACGCATAGATAGCCCCATCAATAATGCCATAAAGCCAACTAGAACTGAGTCAGCAGCCAGCAACCCAAAAAGCTCCCAGCCGGTTGCACCCATCGCCCAATCAAGCCCCAGTTTGTAGTGCAATATCATTGGTGCAGTCAGTAACAGAGCAGTGAATAGAAACATTAATATTTCAAAAAGATAAGAGCGCTGAGAGAGTTTCCTTCTATGTTAATTCCCGATAAGCGAAGCAACATCTTTAAAAAGGGTTGGCGCAACAGAGCCATTGGAATGAGCAGAAGTATAACAGGCATGAAAGGTAGCAATCCTTGAGGGATATTAAGTAGGCTATTCAGCCAGGCGACTACAGGAGCGCTGAAATAGAAAACAAAAATGAGCGCTAGCAATAATGACAGCGGAACTGCAATGAATACTTTCTTTTCGAATGAGGTTAAGGGAAATAATTGACGTTTATCCCATTGATTAGCGGCCAGCTTGAGAATTAACAATGCGGGGATTGTTATGCTGATAACTTTAAAATAACCAAATAGTAAGCGAATAGCTTTTTCTTTGCCGTCCTGAACACCGTCACCAATGGTGAACATTCCAAGTTGTACTTCAACAAAGTGTTGTAAGCCTTCTATCAGGGCTGGAATAATCCAGAAAAGTGGTGCGATAAAAAGAAGTGTGTAAAAACCCTTCCCAAGGTCTTTGAGGATATTCATGTTGTTTCCCTATTGTTTCAAATAATACCGAAGTGAGTATAGTAACTGTTTGTATTTACTTCAATTAATGATATTAAGAAAACGGTTAGATGATACTAATATTGGCAGCTGTTATAGCTTTTGGGTTTATCATGCTATAACTTTTAGGATAAAAATTATAAATAATGGAATAAAACCGTTAACTCCTCGTTAAACCATTGAGAACGACAACAAGAGGGCAAAGTCATTGTCGCAGGAATTGATTGATTACAGCCGAAAAGCCTTAATTTTTGCAGTGCAACTATTGGGTAGTCAAACTGATGCGGAGGATGTGGTGCAGGCCAGTGTAGAAAAGGCTCTGGCGCATCCAAAGGCTCCAAAAGGCGGTATCGATTTGCAGAAATGGCTTTATCGGGTCGTGCGTAATGCCGCGATTGATCGGATTCGGCAATTGTCGCGAGCGGATGAGCTGGATACTGAACAGCAAAGTTCATCAACTCAGTCGCCGGAAAGACAACTTGAGCAACTGCAAATTAAAACGCGATTAATGACAGCCTTGAATGCTTTGCCACTGATGCAACGTGAGTTGATTGTGTTGCGCGATTATCATGGTAATAGCTATGAGGATATTGCGGAAATATTAGCGATTCCGGCTGGCACTGTGATGTCGAGATTACATCGGGCTCGAATGGCATTGCGAGAACTTTTGAAAAACGAATTGAATGAGGTGAATCATGAATCAGTGTGATAAAACCCAGGAACTTATCAGCGGTTATATCGATCATGAATTAAACCAGCAGGATCGACAAAGAGTGCGTGTGCATATTGAATCATGCGACCAATGCCGAGCCGTGTATGACGATTTATTGGCGATTAAGCAGGAAATGGGTAACTTGCAATATCCTGAATGCGAGGAGGCACAATTGGATAAAATCATGAAAGAGCCCGTGGCCAACGGTATGGCAATTGTGGGCTGGATTATTTTAATTATCGGCTTTGTCGGTTTTATGGTGTGGCAGTTGTTTACCTTCTACACCGAACCATCAGTTCCATTGTGGGTAAAAGCTGGCGTGTTTCTGATTGAAGCCGGTGTGCTGTTGCTATTGGGTAGCGTACTGCGCCAAAGACTGATAGCTTTGAAAACAGATAAATACAAAAACGTTAAATTTTAAAAGAAGGAATAAAACGATGAGCGATATTGAAGTCTATACAGTGGAGCAAGTGCCTGGTCATAAGGTTAGTAAAGTGATCGGTTTAGTGCGTGGCAATTCCGTGCGCACACGCCATGTGGGTAAAGATATTCTGGCAGGCTTGCGTAATCTGGTTGGCGGTGAAGTGCATGAATACACCAAGTTGATGGCGGAAAGCCGCGAGCAGGCGATAGACCGCATGTGTGACGAAGCTAGAATGCTCGGTGCTAACGCTGTGGTCGGCGTGCGCTTCGAAACCTCCATGATCGCCAGCATGGCTGCTGAGTTGTTAGCCTTTGGCACAGCGGTGGTGATGGAAAAGGAATAGCCTATAGAGTGTAGGTATGAACTAATAACTAAACTTTATGTAACATTTCAGCAGAAAGGTCATCTAACTCACTGTGTACTGACGATCGCCGAATTTTGACTAAATTTTCATGGCTCTTTGTACATACTAAATCCATCCCTGAATAATGGTGTGAGTTAGATGAAATATCTTTCTGTTTTTATCGTCACAGTTTTGGTTGTCATTGGGCTTGCTTTTGTGATGATGCGAGCTCAATCTGCAAGCTTATCCAAGCAACCCTTTGTTAATAAAGAAAAACCTGAAAGCCTTGAGCAGGATATGCCAGCGACCAAGCATGTGGATACCATTGTGCTGGGCGAGGGTTGTTTCTGGGGTGCTGAGAAGCGTTTGGAGGCTTTACCGGGTGTGATTGATGCGGAAGTGGGTTATGCCGATGGTCGCGGTCATCCTGCGACTTATGCCGAAATCACCAAGGCAAAACATAAGTCTAATCCAGATAATTATGCGGAAGTGGTTAAAGTGACTTTTAATCCGCAGCAAATCAGTCTTGAAACCATTATCAAAGATTATTTCGAGTCTCATGACCCGACTCAATTAAATCGTCAGGGAAACGATGTCGGAACTCAATACCGTTCCACCATTTTGACCAATAGTCCTGAGCAGGAAAAAATTGCCAATCGTTTAAAAGACGAGTTCCAGGAACTGATGAGTAAAGCTGGTTACGGCAAGATTGTGACCGTGATTAAACCACTCGATAAATTTCATCCTGCAGAGGAGTATCATCAGGATTATCTGCGCAAAAATCCGAATGGATATTGCCCTGACTTTTCCACTGGTGTGACTTTTGACGGCAAGCAGGATCTTGATGAAGCCGATAACAGTGCATTGTTAAGTGGCAAACAGATTGTGATTGTCGATTCGCAGGACTATTGCCCTTATTGTGAGAAATTCAAAAAGGATGTGGCGAACGATTATCAGGGCACCATTCCTATGACGTTCCGTTATGCTTCTCAGTTAGATGGGCTTGAGATCAAAACACCAACCTGGGCAACGCCGACCATTCTGTTTATTGATAATGGCGAAGAGGCTTTAGGCTACCAGGGCTACTTATCAGCGAAGGAATTTTACAAAGCGCTAGGTTACTTCAAGCTGGGTGATTCGGAGGCTTTCAATGTGGCGTTCCAAAAAGGCACCGATGGTCGCTTCTGTAAGCAGTATGAAGTGTTCAAGAATACACCCGATGGCGTTTTTGTGGATAAGCTCAGTGGACAGCCATTATTCGATACGCGTGATAGATTTAACTCAGGAACTGGCTGGTTATCGTTTACAAAACCAGTAGACGGCTCAGTTACCTATCATGAAGATAATAGTTTCGGTATGCAACGCACCGAACTTCGCTCTGCTTCAACTGGTATTCATCTTGGGCATGTATTTGATGATGGTCCGAATGGTAAGCAACGCTATTGCATCAATGCTACAGTCCTGGAGTTTGTGCCAAGAGAGAAGCTGTAACAACCATTAACAGAATTGGCCATAATTACGCAGGATTTTGCCCAATAAATTAGGTAGTATCATTCCATCAACTGGGGAATGGCACTATCTAAATGAAGAATATCAAACAGTTTGTGCATGAGTTCTGGATCTTTGGTTTGAAGCAGGCCTATGCCTGTATGTTCGGTGGTTTCCTGCTGGCTGTGATGCTGGTGACCAAGTATTGGTATCCGATTGAAGGTTTGCACCGCTACGACTTTATCTTCCTTGCCGCGATCATGTTTCAGGTTTTCATGTTGTTGTTTAAGCTGGAAACCTGGAAGGAAGCCTTGGTTATCATCGTCTTCCATCTGGTGGCGACTGTCATGGAGTTATTTAAGACCTCCGATGCGATTCAGTCCTGGCACTATCCTGAAGAGTTTATTTTTGGCATTGCTAACGTGCCGCTATTTACGGGTTTCATGTACAGTGCGGTAGGCAGCTATCTGGCTCGGGTCTGGCGCATTTTTGATTTTCGTTACAGCAAGTATCCGCCAAAGTGGACGACGGTTGTTTTAGTGGTTGCGGTTTATATCAATTTCTTTACTCACCATTATTGGTATGACTTACGTTGGGTCATTTTGGCAGTTACTTTTTATCTGTTCTTCAGTACCCAGATTCACTTTAAAGTCATTAAAACGCACCGCAAAATGCCATTGCTGTTCGGCTGGTTTCTGGTCGCGCTCTTTATCTGGTTCGCCGAGAATATCGCGACTTATGCCAATATCTGGCTTTATCCCAATCAAAAAGAAGCCTGGCAAATGGTACCACTTGCCAAGCTGTCGTCCTGGTATTTATTGATGCTGTTGAGTTTTGTTTTGGTAACGTTGGTTAATGGCATTAGGCCTTTGGAAATGAAATTACCTTTACTAAAAGCTGAGAAGATAAATCCATGGTGGTTACATTGGTTTTAAATTCATTAAGTCTTGTCAGTAGTTTGCAAACAATCTTGGGCAAATATTAGTTAGATAAGAATCAAGTACTAATGGTTCGGGTATATTAGTTTCTTTAGAATAGGCTTTTATCCCTTTTAGCCCTTCAGCTATATATCTTTCTGTTAGTAATGCTAGGTCAATGTGTTGAGTATATTTAGCCTCAATACTTTCAACGATCTTAGCTGTATCCTTAGTAGCTAACTTCACGTCGCACATAGGGTTGATTATTTTGTATTGTCCTTCATTTTTAGCAAAATATAGCGTCATACGCTTTGTGCCCTTTTGTGGACAGATCTTGTCATCGCTCTTCGAAGTAAACTTTAAAGTTATATTAGCTTCATGGCTGGGAATCATTTTGAAATTTAGACCTTGTCGAGAGTTGGTTTCTGTACTTAAGTATTTGTATGTTTCTTTTCCAGCATCTTTGTAGCTTAATCCTTTTTGTAGATACTCAGCAAACTTGATATTTTTAGTGACTTCTGAACGATAAGCCATCTTATAGTTCTCTATAGCTTCAGTTGTCATAGAACTAACTTCAAAATTCAGCTCATGTAACTTTTCTGGAAAATTAACTTGGTCTAAAGAGCACTTATAATGCTCATCTAAGTAAAGGCTTTCCAATTTTGATAAATTTTTTGTCTCTATAGATTGCTTGAATTCAGTGATTAGAGTTTCGGGTGATTGTGAGTCGCAACCTAACATCGAGAACACAATAATAAAAATAAGAAGGTATTTCATTTTAAATAGTCCCTTAAAACGGCTTCACAATCGCCAGAATTAGAGCTCCCAGCAGAATCAGAACCGGCAGTTCGTTAAAGATGCGAAAATAGGTGTGGCTTTTGTTGCAGGTTCCATCGGCGAATTGCTTCTGGTACATACCGCAAACGAAGTGGTAAATGATGAGCAGGGCGATGAGTGTCATCTTGGCGTGGAACCAGCCAGAGCTCATGTAATAGCTCCAGTTATAGGAAGCCAGCCAGAAGCCAAAGATTACTGTAAGCACCATGAATGGGGTAATAAAGCGATACAGCTTGCGCGCCATGATGTTGAGCTGATTGAAGGCGCCATCGTTTTCTGTCATCGCCAGGTTGACGAAGATTCTGGGCAGGTAAAAAATTCCTGCAAACCAGGCGACCATAAAAAAGATATGAAAGGTTTTGATCCACAGCATGCGCTAAGCCTTAGGGTTTATGTGTGTAAACGTATTGGTCAGTAATCATATCGCGGGTAATGACGCCATAAATACGCTCTTGGCCGTCGTGTGTGATCCGGTAGACATAAGCGGCTGACATTTTTGCCTGTTCCATCTTATCAAATGTTTCTTCAAGCGTTGCCTGCAAGTTGATGGAAACCAGATCCTGACGATTGGCTGGTATTTTTAACAGATTAATGACTTTGCGTTTTTGCTCTGCGTCAGGTTTTGGTGTTTCTTCCCGCTGTTTTTCTTCTCGCTCCATCATGTAACGAACCAGATCGCTGGCTACCATCAGGGAAGTGACATGGTCGTCTTCCATAACCAGAACCCAGCGTGGTTTGTCTTTAAGTGCTATCTGAATTTCGTCAGGTGTAGAGCGGAAGTTGAGTGTTGCCATGCTGCGTGACATCACGCCTGCGACACCAATACTTCGAAGCACTTGTTTGATTGGGCTGACGCGCAGGTCGAGACCGCGATCGGTCATCTGGGTTTCCCAGAAAGATTGTTGCTTGAACAGCTGGGTCACGACCATATTGCCGATTACGATGGAAAACATGCCGGGGAAAATAATGTTGGGGTTATTGGTCAGTTCCAATAAAGCCATCAGGGCAGCAAGCGGCGCCTGCAGTACTGCACCCATGACGGTTGCCATACCAATCATTGCATAAAAACCTGTGTAACTGGCATGGTCAGGGAATAGTTCGCCACCAATATCGCCCATCACGCCGCCCAGCATGGCGCCCATAAACAGGGCCGGGCCGATAACACCACCCGGTAGCGACAAGCCCGAACAGATTATGGTTGCGATGACTTTGCCGACCAGAGCCAGAGCGAGAATCGTCAGCGCCAGCTCGCCCTGCAATGCGCTATTGACTGAGTCGTAACCAATCCCCATTACCTGAGGAATACCAATCGCAATAATCCCGACACTGGTGCCTGCCACGGTGGTTTTTAGCCACACAGGCCATTCGCGCGAAATTTGCCGAACCTTGCGGGTCGCGATGATAAAAATACTGGCTAATACACCGCCGGCAAATCCCACCAGCAGGAAGTAGGGCATTTCCCAAAGAGACTGGATGTCGAGTTTGGAAGGCACGTCGAATGAGGCACCATCACCGAATACCAGGCGGGTTAAAATGGCACCGGCAACCGAAGCCAGAATAATCGGAATAAAGCTGGCCACCGCATATTCCATGATGATGATTTCCATGGCGAAAATCACCCCGGCCAGTGGTGTATTAAAGTTAGCGGAAATTGCTGCGGCGCAACCACAGCCGACCAGAATGCGGGTGCTGTTATTGGGCAGTTTCAGTTTTTGGCCAACCCAGCTGGCCGATGCTGAACCTAAGTGAATGCCCGGACCTTCACGACCAACAGACTGGCCCGAAGCAATGGTCAATCCACCCAGCGCAAACTGCACAAAAGCATTCTTCGGGGGGAGGTGTCCCTGGTGGTAAGCCATGCGCTCAAGAACATGGGAAACACCCACCTGACGATTTTCTGGTTTCAACTGTTGTAAAAGCAAGCCCACGATGAGGCCACCAATGGTCGGCAGCAGTAATCGATACAGCCAGTCCATGGTTTCATAATCAGTTTTAGTGTTGGGATCAGTTGCCCAGAGAACCAGCGAGCTTTCGGTAAAGAGTCGAAACAGAATGTTGGAACCGCCGGCAAGAAGACCGCAAATCAAGCCAATAAGCGCCATAAGAGCTAATGCGTCAAAGCCCCCAAGTCGTAATCGTAAGCGGTCGATCAGTGTCATTGGCGTTGTGAGTTTGTGATAAGTTTTGTTCCCTGCGAAGAATAAATTTGCTCTAATCGCAAATTATCGTCGCTGTGGTGAAGGCTAAAAAAATTAGCCATTGTATTCAATTAGTTACATAATAAGAAAATGCAGCCGCAAGAACAAATGATTTCAACAATTTATGACTAAAGATTCCCATCAGCCAGACTATATTATTCGTAAGCGTCGCAAAGCCAGCTGGTACTGGAGCTGGGCAGCTTTCATGCTGATCATTTTACTGGGTGCTATTGGCCTGGGTTATTGGCTCAGTGAGCGCCAATATCAGGGCTACGGTTCAGCCAATGAGCGTTTAGGCAATCTTCGTAGCCAACTGGAAGAATCCAATAACAGCCTGATTCACTGGCAACAGCAGTATCAGGTTGAGCATCAGGTAACTGCAGAGCTGAAGAAAGATATTCAAAAGCTCAATACGCAGATACATAACCTGGAAAAAGAGAAACAGGCATTTTTACGTATATTCGATCCCAATGCTGTAGAAAGTGGCTTGCAAATTGCTAGCTTTGTATGGGAGTCTGTAGCAGGTAAAGTTGATCAATTTAACTTTCGACTCATGCTGATTCAGGCCGGCCAGCAGCAGCGAGATGTATCGGGTTCTTACTCTATTACCCTGGTTGGTAAACAAGATGGTGAGGACAAAAGTTACAGCCTGCAGGAATTGGAAGCTCTGTCTCAGCAAGATACTCAATTTAAGTTCCGTTATGTGGCGAGCCACAGAGGAACATTTAATATTCCAGAAGGTTTTGTACCTGAGCTGGTTCGGGTGCAAGTCACATCTTCTGGACGTGGTGGTGAAACGGTATTGCAGGACTATCCTTGGCAAGCCGAATCGCAACAACAAACTCCAAATGAGGTAGAAGACAATAATGTGGGGTAATAAAAGTAAATCACACAATGTGGATACACTGATAGCAGAAGGAACCAGCATCAAAGGCGACCTGACTTTTGAGGGCGCTTTGTTTGTCGATGGAGTGATTGAAGGTGATATTCATGGTACCAATCATGAGCAGTCAGTTTTGTCAGTTGGGGTTCACGGCAGAATTGAGGGAAATATTGAATCGCCGTTCGTGGTGATTTTTGGCCAGGTTGACGGTGATGTGCGCGTATCGCAGAAAGTAGAGCTAAAACCTGGTGCCAAAGTAAACGGTGACCTTTATTACAAGGTTATGGAAATGAACGCTGGCGCAACCGTTAATGGTAAAATGGTTAATCTGGGTGAGCCGCATGCGCTAGAGCACAAGCCTGATCATAGCGAAGTGGTTTCTGAAGCTAAAGTCAGCAAGGAGTCATCAGACGAAAAAAAGTCTGAAAATTCAATCCACTCCGATGATAGTGAAGCTGTAAGAGCTTAATGTTATCTGTTATTAAGACGCTACTTGAGGCTTTGTCCGAGTAGCGTTTTTTTATGTTCGTCTTGTCTGTCCCTTTGTTTGCATAACTGCTATTCTCTTGAGATCTTGAAGTCAGGCCCCCATATTCGGGTATAATAGAAGCATCAATGTGTTTAGGTAGATTTGAATGTCAATTACAGTAACAGAAGCTGCAAGCCGAAAAGTCAAACAGTTGATCGAGGAAGAGCAGAACGATCAGCTTAAATTGCGCGTCTTTGTGACGGGCGGAGGTTGTTCTGGCTTTCAGTATGGTTTTACTTTTGATGAAAAGCAGAATGATAACGACATGGCAATTGAGCAGGATGGCGTTAAAATTCTGATCGATGCACTAAGCTTTCAGTATTTGATGGGCTCGGAAGTCGATTATACCGAAGGTTTGCAGGGCTCTCGTTTTATTATTAGCAACCCGCAGGCAAAAACGACCTGTGGTTGCGGTTCTTCGTTCTCGTTATAAAACAAAGAACAAGCAGCTGAGAATGCCAATGGTCACAGGTCATTGGCATTTTTTTATGGCTGTAGTAAATGAAAGCTTAAGCAGGATAAATGCTGCCTAGAATAACTTCACGTTGAGCGCCAGTGACTGCGGGCAGGTTGCCCGACAAATTATTCAGGCAGCGATGTGCTAACCAGGCGAAAGCCATGGCTTCGATCCAGTCCGGAGCAATGCCAAACTCTTGGGAACTCATGATCTTAAACTGAGTCAGTTTTGTTGCTAGGCGTTCTTGTAAGACTGGGTTGTAGGCTCCACCGCCACAGAGAATGACCTTACCCTCCTGAGTGTGGCTTTGAATGGCCTCGGCAACAGTCTGAGCCGTCAGCTCCAGCAAGGTGGCCTGAACATCCACTGGCTGGTATGAGTCAATGGCAAACTGTTTCAGCCAGTTAAGATTAAAGTGTTCTCGGCCAGTGCTTTTGGGATGTGCTTGTGTAAAGTATGGGTCGCCCAGAAAGTCCTGCAAGAGTTCTGGAATCACTTTGCCCTGTTGTGCCCACTCACCATTCTGGTCATAACTTTTGTTTTGATGTCGCGCGATCCACTGATCCATTAAGGTATTGGCAGGGCCTGTATCGTAGCCAAGCACCTCGCCTTGGGTAGCAAGATAAGTAATATTTGCGATACCACCGAGGTTAACAACGATACGATCCTGTGCTGGATCGTGGAAAATGGCCTGATGGAATGCTGGCACTAATGGAGCGCCCTGGCCACCATAGACCATATCGCGAGTACGAAAGTCGGCTATGGTTGCGATACCGGTTTGAGCGGCAATGCTGTGTGGATTGCCTATCTGAATGGTAAAGGGGTGGTAAGCATCTGGGCGATGGCGAATGGTCTGCCCATGGCTACCAATCGCTCTGATTTCATTTTTTGTGTGTACACTATCTTTCAGCAGATCATCGACAGCTTCAGCGAATAACTCACCCAGTTCACGATCCAGCAAAGCCATTTCTTCAATCGGATCATGGGTATACTCAGCGTTACTGAGTGAGTGAATCTGTTGCTGGATGACTTTGGGAAAAGCGAGGCTTTTACTGTGTATAAGCTGGATGGGTTGAGAAGATGTGTCATCGATGTTGCAGAGTACCGCGTCGATTGCGTCGACGCTGGTACCCGACATCAAGCCAATATATAAGGCCATGGATGATTACTTTTGAAGCTTGCTGTTATTGTTGTTACTGCCAGACTCTGTTAAGCGCGCGAAGTAAGTAGTTCGCTCAGTTTCAAGTTGGGCTAATAATGGCTTGCTCTGTTCTCTAAAACGTTCCATTTCTTCTTTCGGCACAGGAGCTGCGTGCGGTAATTTCACGGTTCTAGGATTACGGTGAACGCCATTGACCACAAACTCATAGTGCAGGTGCGGTGCTTGTGACATACCGGTTGAACCGACATAACCAATGATTTGGCCCTGCTTCACTCGCTCACCTTGTTTCACCGCTCGCTTAGAGAAATGCAAATATTTGGTGGTAATATTGTTGCCGTGTTTCACAAACACATAGTTACCATTGTATTTGTTGTAAGCGGAGTGAGTAACGCGACCATCACCCGCGGCACGAACTGGCGTACCAATTGGTGCGCGATAATCAACGCCACGGTGCGGCTTTACACGCTTCTGAATTGGGTGGAAACGTTTTGGATTAAAGTTCGAGCTGACATAGTTGAACTGCAATGGAGCCCGCAGGAACGATTTACGCAGTGCCTTGCCTTCAGGTGTGTAGTAGGCGGTGCGACCATTGGTATCGGTATAACGCACGGCTGCAAAAGAGTCGCCTCGGTTAGTAAATTCGGCAGACAGGATGTTGCCATAACCGACTTTTTCACCATCAATATATTTTTCTTCGTAAAGTACTGAGAAGTTGTCGTCTTTACGGATTTCTAACGCAAAATCGATATCATATTCAAACACGCCTGCCAGCTCCATGATGATGCCATCAGGAAGGCCAGCTTCTTTACCCGCCATGTAAAAACTGCTGGTAATGGTCGCCGTTGCAAAACGGGTCTTGAATTCAATTTCTTTTTCGTCAATCGCAACGTCGAATTTTTTGTCTGCCAGCTTGGTTACCTGGAGGGTTTCGCTAACACTGTAAGGATAGCGTAGACCAAGGAAGCTGTTGTCCTCATTACTGGCAAATTCCAGGGTATGGCCAGGGCGAATTTTCTTGAGTAACTCAATTTTCTCGTCGCTTAGCATCATATAATGAAGATCAGAAGCGCTATAACCTTTGCGCTTAAAAATTTTAGCCAGGCTGTCGCCATTCTCAACGGTCAGGCTCTGCCACTCAATCTGTGGTTCCTGGGGTTCTGGCTCAATCACTTCTTCCTGGATGACCGGAGCGTTCTCACGGCTTGCTTTTAATGCAATTTCAGTCAGAGATAATTTGTCTAATGAGTTGCTTCCCATAGCCCGATCACTATCAGAAGCCTCATCAGAAGAAACTTCTGATAACTGGATGGTTTGTGTTTCGTCCGATGAAAGGTTTAATTGAAGGGTTTCAGTATCTTGTTGTGTGGTTTGTTGCTCTGACTCTTCTCCCGGAGTCATCTTTATGAAGCTGGTCACTGCTAAAAGAGCGATAAACGTGGCGGAAAATAGCAAAATGCCCTTTCGCCGTGTTTTTTTACGGGAAAAGAGTGGTTTGCTTTTCTGAAAGCCTTTGTAATCTCGGTTAATCATCGCATTAGTTAAGAAGTTGGTTGAACAGATTTTGCGCAATAACCTTAACCATAATAGGTGTTTTGGTCAATGTAAAATGATAAAAACAGGGCGTTTTTTCGATCCAAGATCGAAAAGTGTGAAAAAGACGATATTTTGTGAACTGTGTCGCGGACCTTATTGAAGTGCAAATTCGTTGCATCCTCGGGGTTTTCGTGTATCTTTGTGCCCAATGTAAATAGAGGAAATACGAGACAATGACTGATGTTCAAGCGGCTTTCGCAGAAATTAAGCGAGGTGCCGAAGAGATTCTGTTAGAAGACGAATTACTTGAGAAACTGAAATCCGGTAAGCCATTGAAAATTAAGGCTGGCTTTGACCCGACCGCACCTGATTTGCATCTTGGTCACACGGTATTGATCAATAAAATGCGTCAATTTCAGCAGCTGGGCCATGAGATTATTTTTCTGATCGGTGATTTCACAGGCATGATCGGTGATCCGACTGGAAAAAATGCTACTCGTAAGCCGTTAAGTCGTGAAGAAGTGCTTGCTAACGCAGAAACCTATAAAGAGCAGGTATTCAAAATTCTTGATCCAGCAAAAACTACCATTGCTTTCAATTCCGAGTGGTGTGAGAAACTGGGTGCGGCAGGCATGATTAAACTTGCTTCGCATACTACCGTTGCTCGAATGCTGGAGCGTGATGATTTTAAAAAGCGCTACGGTAATGAGCAGCCAATTGCTATTCATGAATTCCTCTATCCATTGGTTCAGGGCTACGATTCGGTTGCACTCGAATCTGATGTTGAGTTGGGCGGCACGGATCAGCGCTTTAACCTATTAATGGGGCGTGAGTTACAAAAGCATTATGGGCAGCGTCCACAAACCGTATTAATGATGCCTTTATTAGAAGGTTTGGACGGGGTGCAGAAGATGTCCAAATCGCTAGGAAATTATGTGGGTATCACCGAAGCACCAGGTGTTATGTATCAGAAATTACTTTCTATCCCAGATAGCATGATGTGGCGCTATTTTGAGCTGCTGTCTTTCCGTCCATTGAAAGAAATTGATGAGTTGAAGCAACAAGTTGCACAGGGCGCTAATCCACGTGACATCAAAATTGAATTGGCAAAGGAAATCATTGAGCGCTTCCATGACAAAGATGCTGCCGATAACGCTCATAAAGCTGCTGGTAACATTATCAAGGAAGGTGAAGTGCCAGAAGGAACGCCTGAGGTTGAGGTTGATATGGAGGGAGCCGAGCAATTTCCAATTGGGGCGGTGATTAACCGGGCAGGACTTGCCACCAATTCAGCACAGGCAAAAGACATGCTAAAAAATGGACGGGTGAAAGTGGATTGGGAAGTTATCGAGCCATCCTTAATGTTGAAACCCGGTAAATATCTCATACAGGCAGGTAAGAAAAAGATTGCCTACGTAACTTTGAAGTAGAGATATAAGGTGACTATATATCCATAGTTACCTACCTTTATTATCCGTTTATAAAGGTCACTTCGGTGGCCTTTTTTAATGTTTGTATTAAAAGTGAGCGATAACAGTCTGATTTATAGACATTTTGAGCATAAAACAGACGGTTTAAAATAAATTTAAAAAAACTTTCAAAAAGAGCTTGCGAAGTCGCAAAGGGTGCTTATAATGCGCACCACTTTCGAGGCAGAAGTCGCGGAAGGCAAGCCCAGGAAGGGCGGTTTCAGAAGCGGTAAAAAAAGTTTCAGAAAAGGTGTTGACAG